>CAZYLK010000025.1:0-42574 GCA_964648365.1 uncultured Phycisphaeraceae bacterium | reverse complement strand
GTGCTGAGCTTCGTCTCGCTGGTGGCGGGCACGTTCGTGATCCTCAACTCGTTCCTGATGGGACTCTCGGATCGTGCACGATCATTTGCGCTGATGCGAGCGCTGGGGATGACGCGCGCGCAGCTTGTGCGGATGCTGATCGGAGAGGCCGCGCTGCTGGGCGGCGTCGGAACGGTCCTGGGCATGGCGCTCGGCTTCGGCCTGTCGGTACTGCTCAATACCATCGTTGCATCCATCGTCAGCGCTACCCTTCCGGCCGTGCGACTCACGTGGCAGCCGGTTGCGCTCTGTCTGATCCTCGGTCCGGGCGTGGCGCTGGCGGCGACGATCCTGCCGGCGAAGCGTTGCAGCGTGCGATCGCCGCTGGACGCACTGGACGATCGCCGCGACGCCGGAAAGCACGACGACGCATCGCCGTGGCTGCACCGCGCGGGCCTGCTGTGCATTGCCTTTCCCGTCCTGGCGACGGTCGCGCTCGTCCGCACGTGGCTGCCCATCGAGACGCTCGCCCCGATGCTTCCACCGGCGATGGCCTTCGGGCTGATCGGCGCGGCGCTGATCGTGCCGGCGACGTTCGCCCGCCTGTCTCGCCCGCTGGAAGCCGCGCTGACCCGGCTGGCCGGCGTCGGCGGGCGGCTGGCGATCCGCGACCTGCGCCGCCACCGACTTCGCACCAGCCTGACCATCGCCGTGCTGGCGATCTGCGTGGTCATCTCGTTCGGCTTCGGCAATTCGCTCATCAGCAGCGTCGAAGACATCCGCCAGTGGGTCGACCACATCGCGAAATATGACTACTTCGTCCGCCGGCTCCAGCCCGATCTCGGGACGCTGTCCGCCCCGTCCCTGCCGGAGTCGCTCGGGGCGGATCTGTCGGCACTCGGCAGCGTGGCCGTGGCCGACAAGATGAGCTGGACGACGACGCGCGTCAGCGGCCTGCCCGTCGTCGCGCAGATCAGCTCGCACACCGGCCCAGGCCCGATCCCGCTCGAAGTCGCTGACGGCGACCCCGAAGCGCTGTACGGACGGCTGCTGGCCGGCGAGTTGGCCATCGGTTCCGTCCTGGCGCAGAAGTTCCACGTGCGCGTCGGGGATACGGTGACGGTGCAGACGCTTCAGGGAGAGCGCCCGTTCACCGTGGCCGCGCTGCTGTCCAGCTACACCGGGGGGGGGATGATGATGGAACTCGCCTGGCCGGTGGGTGTGGAGGCGTTCGGCATTCGCGGCGTTCACGTGTGGATGGTCACGGCCGCGCCAGGCCAGCGCGAGGCGCTGGGCGACGCGCTGCGTTCGCTGGGCGCCACGGATGGTTTCGAGGTCGAGTCGATGGACGACTTTCGGGCGATGGTCGATGCTGCGATGGCGGGCGTGGTCGGCGCCTCCTGGGTGATCATCGCCTTCGTGTTCGTCGTCGCCTCGCTGGGCACGGTCAACACGCTGACGACCCACGTGATCGAGCAGATGCGGCAGATCGCCTTGATGCGGGCCGTCGCCATGACGCGGCGTCAGGTGCGGCGCATGATCGTCGCCGCCGCGGCCGCCATGGTTGTGACGGCTCTCGTGCCCGGCGTGGCGTTGGGCTTCCTGCTGGCCATCGCGATGTGGGCCAGTCATCACGCCGTGACGGGCTACCGCATCGACTTCAGCGTTCACTACTCCTTGCTGATCGCGGCCGTTGTCGCGGCACTGGTGACGGCCGTGGCGGCCGCGATGTTTCCCGCCCGCCGCGCCGCGTCCATGCCGATCATTGAAGCGATTCGGTACGAATGAACCTGAACCTTCCGTGCGGCCGGTACGGGTAGGTGCCGGTGCTGGTGACCCGGCGCGGGCGCACGACCGCCGTGGCTGTTCCGGCGTGCGGCCCGTCTCCGGCCCTATCCGCCCGCAGCGCGGGCGATGTAGAACAGCGCGCCCAGCGCCAGCGGCGCCGCCAGCAGAACCGCGATGAAGGTCACGCGGATCGCCAGCCGCAGGGCGGGCGTCCACGGCCGGCTGCGTCGGCCTCGGTAGCAACCGATCCGCCGCCGGTGATCCGACGCGAACGGGAAATGTAAAGCGACAGCACTCATAGCCGTGAAACCTCCAGATGGCTTCTACGGCCTTATCGGGCGCGGGGGCAGCCCGAGTTTACGAGTGCCGGTTTATCGGAAGCCGGGGCGAAGCGGACAGGATGTAGGTCATCTTTCACCGCACATTCTGCGGCGATTGTACTGCGCAATCGCCGCAGCGGCGGCGACTCTCGCGGCCGCTTCCAGTTATGGGACGAATCGTAGCAGGCGACGGGCGGCCGATCGACCCACTGCTAACATCTTGCTAACAACTGCCTTCGCGGGTATCCCTCGGGCAGACGCTTTCGTGCAGTGCCGAGTACAGGAACCCACGGATGCCGGAGGGACACGTCCACCGCGAGTTGAAGGCGGCCGCCGGCAGGTGGCTGTGGGAATCGGGCTACGCGGCCGTGGCGGAAGAAGTGATCGTTCCGTCCGTCGGCGTTGTGGACGTCGTGGCGGCCGGGCGCTGGAAGCGCCGCAACCCGCGCGATCCGAACTTCGGCCCCTCAGAGGCGGTCGATCGGCACCATGTGGTTTTCGTCGAGTGCAAAGCGTCCCGCGCCGACTTTCTTCACGATCTGGGCCGGCAGATGCACTTCGCTTTCGCCCTTGAGGAGCGCGCCCGTCGCGGGGTGGGCTCGAGCCGACGCCGCCGCTGGCGACACGCCAGCCCCGCCCTCGGCAAGTTCGACACCTGCCTGATCCGGCCCTTCGCCAACTTCCACTACGTCATGACGACGCCGAAGCTCATTCGGACGCATGAGCTTCCGCGCCGGTGGGGATGGGTGGTGGACGATGGGATCCATGTCAGGGTGGTGCGCAAGGCCGTGTGGCAGGAAGTGGCAGACACGAGCACCGTCGAGGGGGCGATCGCGCGAGCGCTGACGGCCAGGCTCATGACGGATTCGACGACGGGCGCGATCGGCCGTTATGGCCGCCCGGCTCCGGCAGTCGAGCGACGCGCCGCAGCGTCACACGGCGCCGCCATCGCCGCCGGCGGCTGTTCGAGTGGCGCGCCGATCCCGCCCGAGCAACCGAGCACCGGCGCACGGTGGTTCGACGTCGGGTTCGCGGCCTCTGGCGTGCCGTCGCGCCAAGAAGGTGGCGGCGTCGTGACCGGAGCCGGCTCGTGACGCCCGCGGCCCTCGATGTAATGTACGTCATCACCGACCTCCAGGTCGGCGGCGTCCCGCTGCATCTGCTGCGACTGGCGACCGCCATGCACGCGCGGAAGCTGGTTGTGCGCGTCGTCACGCTGGCCCCGCCCGGCCCGGTGGCCGCACGGCTGGAAGCGGCCGGGATCAGCGTCGATTCCTGCGGCGGCAGGGGGGGGCTCGATCTGCGTGTTATCTGGCGGCTTGCTCGGCTGTTCCGGCGGCATCGACCCACGCTGGTTCACGCGCTGCTCTTCCACGCCAACCTTGCGTCTCGCTGGGCGGCGCGACTGGCGGCCATCCCGGCGGAACGCGTGCTGTGCGAGATTCAGACGGTCGAGATCGAGCGCCGCTGGCACCTGCTTGTGGATCGCTGGACCCATCGCGGCTGCCGATGGACCATCGGCAACTCTCCTTCAGTGATCGACCACCTCCAGGCGAAGGCAGGCATTGACCCGTCGCGCCTGCGCCTGGTTCGGGGGGGGGTGGACGTGGCGCGCATTCAGGCGGTCGCACCGATCGATCGAGCGGAACTCGGCGTCGCTGCCGCGGACCGCGTGATCCTCTGGGTCGGTCGTCTCGACCCGATCAAGGGCGTGGACACCCTCGTGGAGGCGATGCGTTACGTTGATGCCGCGACCCGCCCGCGACTGCTGCTCGTCGGAGACGGGCCCATCCGTCCGCGCATCGTCGAACAGGTTCAGCGCCTGGGACTGGGTGGACGCGTGACGCTGCTGGGCACGCGCGGCGACGTGCCGCGCCTGCTGCGCGCGGCCGACGTCTTCGCGTTCCCATCGCGAACGGAGGGCCTGCCCAACGCGCTGCTGGAAGCCATGGCCGCCGGATGTGCGATCGTCACGACCGACGCCCCCGGCTGTCGCGACCTCATTCGTCACGAGCACAACGGACTCGTGACGCCCATCGACGACGCGGAGACGTTGGGGGGGCACATCCGACGGCTGCTTTCGGATGATGCCCTGCGCCGCCGCCTCGGCGCGGCCGCACACGCCGACGCCGCGGCGCACTGGACCCTCGACGGCATGATCGACGCCTATGCCCAACTGTACGCCGTCGCGGGGGCGACCGGGACGCACTGATCCCCGCGATCCACGTTGCACCGACCGTCCCCGCCGCATTCTCAGCAGGGTTGGGAAGGAGTCGGCACTCCGCGCATGTGCGAACGCGCGGGCGAACCTGCGCCTGGCCCCCACGGCCGCGCGGCTCCGCGGCCGGAAGCCGCCTTGCCGACTTACCGCGGCATCGTTAACCTCCGCGCCGTGCGAGGCATGTGCTGATGTGCAACTGCCTGCGCGACGCCGCGTCGAGGATGCCCGTGGCGACGTGCGACGCCGCCGTGACTGGACCGCACCGGTTCCCCGAGGGCGGTCGCCGGGTCGCGCAGGGTTGAAATTGGGAGATCGTCGATGCATAGGTCGCGTCTGGCCGCGTGCGCTTTCGTGTGGATGGTGACGATCGGCGGTTGTATCGACATCAACCTGCCGGAAGACGTTTCGGTGTTCCCGGAGGGCACCTCGTTCGTCCTGGACGGGACGGCCGAGGCGTCGGATGCAGGCGACGGCTGCCACGAGTGGAGGGCCGCCGACGGCCGCCTCTTCGTTCTTTTCCAGCATCCCGACCTCTACAGCGACACGTTTGACGCCATTACGGCGCCGGGGACGGAGTCGCGGCTTCTACTGACTCCGCGATCCGACTTCGGCGATCCGTGTTCCCCGGGCGCATTCGTCGCAGAGGTCGAGGAAGTTCTGCGGGTCAACGGCGTCAATCAGCCGACGCCGAAGGAGGAGGCCGCGGCGCGGATTCAGGTTCGGCTGGACGAACTGAAGGCCGACCTGGAGTCGACCGGCGAAGAGCTTCGGGAACGCGCCGGGGAGATCCGCAGCGGTCTCGAATCCGGCGTGCAGGATTTCATCAACCAACTCGAAGAGGACGTTGCCGCATTCGCTCAGGAGCTGCAGGCCCGGCGTGACGCGCTGGACCTGCCCGATGCCGACGAAGTCCGCGCGGAGGCGGAGGAGGCGCTGCGCGCGTTTCTGAACGACATCGAACGGCGCCTCGGCGACGCGATCGACGACGCGACCTCTGGGCTGGAAGAGTTTCGCGAAAGCGTCCGCCGCGCGATCGAAGATCTGGTAGACGATGCCGGAAGCGAAGCCGACGACCGTTTCGAAGCGCTCAGAGAACGCGTTGCTCAGGGGCTGATCGAGTTGCGGCCCGGCCTTGACGAGATCGAAGCCTGGCTGGATCAGGTTGCTGAGGATCTCCGCGTGCAATTCGCCGACGACATCGACGCGCTGAGGGCGCGGATTCAGGCGGAAATGGAAGCGTCCGTCGCGCAGATCAAGGACGACATCCGCGAGCGCATCGACGAGCGGCTGGCCTCGTTCGACCCCGAAGGCGAAGAGCCGGCAGAGCGGCTGCGACAACTCCTCGACCTCCTCGGTGGCGAGTTCGACGGGCTGATCGACGAGCTTGCACAGGCCTTCCGCGATCAACTGGCAGAGATCGGAGGCGGACTGGACGAACTCGCGCTGCGCCTCCTTGGCATCGTGCGGGAAACCCCGTGACGCCACAGTCGCTGCACGCGCGGCCTCGCAGCGCCGCCGGGATCGAGCAACCGCGGCCGTCACGCCGCCAGCCCTGCGGCGGATCGAATTGCGCGGTCCGCGGAGGTCGCGCGGCGGTCTGGTCGGTTCTGCTCCTGTGCGGTGTCTCACACATCGGCTGCACGTCGCGCTTCCGCAACGTCGAGTTGTCGCACTACGATGCCGATGGCGGCTATCGTTTCGAGGCGCTTCAGCCGGGCGAGGGCAACACGGACGACGTGTTCGTCTTCATCGGTTTTTCGGGCGGCGGAACACGGGCTGCGAGCCTGGCCTACGGCGTGCTCCAGGGCCTGCGGGACATCCCATTGCCTGCGACATCGGACGCATCGCCGCCGCGCTGCCTGCTGGATGAGGTCGACGTCATCTCGTCGGTCTCCGGCGGCTCTTTTACCGCGATGGGGTACGGGCTGTGGGGGACTGAACTCTTCGATGGTCACTTTGAGAGGCGCTTCCTCACCCGGAACGTCCAGCTCGACCTGCTGTTTCACGTACTCAATCCGCTCAACCTGCTGCGGATGCCGCTTCCCGTCGTCGACAGCATCGACGTTGCGGCCGCCTACTATGACGAGCAGATTTTCAAGGAGAAAACCTACGCGGATCTGCTCGCCCGCGGACGCAGACCCTTCGTCGTAATCAACGCGACGGACGTGTCGCGCCAGCAGACGTTCTGCTTTACGCAAGACAGCTTCGACATCCTCGGCTCCGACCTGGGCCCGCTACCGGTGGGTTGGGCGGTGGCGGCGTCGTCGGCCTTTCCGTTCCTGCTCACGCCGTCGCGTCTGCATTACTACCCCGGCGAGCCTATGAAGGCGGCAATCACCGAGGCGCTGGGGGATTCTTCGCGGTTGTACGTCCCGCTTGAGGAGCGATGGGCGCGCAGCCTGCTGAAGCCGCCGCCGGTGGATGCGCCGGATCAGATCGAGCTCGACGCCGCCAATCATAAGTATCTCTATCTGCTCGACGGCGGGCTGTCCGACAATCTCGGCCTGCACGCGTTCATTCAGGAGTTCCGGGGCGGTTATATCCGCCGCATGATCGAGGACGGCCGGATCAAGACGCTGGTCGTCGTCATTGTCGATGCCGGCACGCAACGGGCCAACAGCATTGAAAAGGCGGCGATCGCGCCCAGCCGTTTCGCATCCGTGCTTACATCCGCCAACACTGGCATCTACAACAACACAACGATGGTGTCGGCAGTCACGCATTATGCACTGCTGGACGTGCAAACGCAGGCTCGTCGGATGCACGACGAGTTCGATCGCGCGCTGGCGGAGCACTGCCCCGGCGCCGTCTCCGTCCCGCGCTCGCCGCTGACGCAGGTCGACACGTACGTGGTGGACGTCAACTTCCGCCGGATCAAGGACGACACCCTCCGCGGCCGGTTCATGGAAATGATCACGAGCTTCTTCCTGCCGGCCGAGGACGTCGCCGCCCTCATCGAGGAGGGCCGCCGCCAGATCGTCGAACATCCCGATCTCCAGCGCCTGGCCGGCCAGAACTCGGCGCCGATCCTGCCCTGAGCAGCCTGTTGAAGAAAGCGTGGCTCGGCTTTCCAGGCCGTGATTCCACCGGCTGGAAGCTGCTGCCGGCCGGCCGCGCATTCCCCTGATCGCGCGGATATGCCGCGGTGCCCGTTCGCCGCCACCGCGCAGACTGCCGCCGCAAAGCGGACGCGACAGCGCCTGCGCCCGCTGACGCCGACCCGTGCCCCGCGCCCGTGGCCTCCCTCCGCATTTCCAGCGTCCGGACAGCGTTCCGACGCGTATTGCGTTTTTTTCTTAAGCCCTTCGTGCGGACTCCCGCCGGATCTGTCGCGTTACTTGGGACGGCGGGCGACTGGAGTGCCAAGTGACGGTCGCCAGGTTGCGTAAGTGGCACGCAATGCCGTCGATCAACACCGATTGGGGGAGGTGTTGGGTTGTGGTGCTCATCTGGGGCTCGCGCCGCCCCAGGTGGGTGCCCAACCATATTCTTGACCCCGGCGGTGTACGGCCGGAGTCGACCGGATCAAACTTTGAACCGTGCATCGAACTGCATGTCCAGGAGCGTTCGATGCCTGTGCCCTCCTGGATCGGTCGTTGGGCGGATCCCAGCACCGAATGCGAGCGGGGGAGACGTCGCGGGGACGTCGCGTCGGGTGGTTCACCGGAGTGCCCTGGCTTTCGGTGAACACCCGACACTCCATTGGCTGTGTCGACACGCGAGCCGCCGCAAGGCATTCGGAAACGATCAGGCGGCCGCGGTGTGCGGTGATTCGACGAGGGTCACATGAAACTCTTGCGCCTTATTCTCAACGTCACGCTTGCCATCGGCTGCGCGGTCGGCGGATTCGCCGTCATGTCGCACCTGCTGCATACCCGTCCGATACCGCCGCAGCGCGCCGACCTCGTGGCCGTTCCCTCCGTCGCGGTGGCCGTGGTGGAGCCTCGGACGATTGCGCCCCCGATCGTTGGATATGGCACCGTGCAGCCGAAGAGCCGGTTGCCCGTCGTCCCCGAAGTAAGCGGCCGCGTCGTCCGCATCCACGAGGGCCTGGCGCCCGGTCGCATCATCTACTCGGGCGAATTGCTGGTTGAGGTCGATGCGGCGCCGTACGAGGCGCGTGTCCGCCAGAGCGAAGCCGAGGTGCGAAGCCTGGAAGCAGGGCTGGCGCTTCAGTCGGCTGAAGCGGCCCGGCTCGAAGAACGCATTCAAAACACTGCGCGAATCCTGGAGATCGACGAGAACGAGTACGAGACGTCCCGGCGGCTGTACGAAGAAGACCGGGTCGGCACGCGCTCCGGCGTCGATGCAGCGCTGCTGCACTATCTGCGTCAAAACGACGCGATGGTCGAGTTGACGGCGCGTCGCGACATGGCGCCGCTGTTGATCCAGGAAGCCCAGGCCGGTCTGGATGCTGCGCGGGCGCGGCTGGATCTTGCCCGGCGGGATCTGACCAACACGCGCATCGCCTGCCCCTTCGACGCGCGGGTCGAGTCCGTCGCTGCCGTCGTCTCGCAGGTGGTCACCGCGCACATTCCGCTGGCTACGCTGACGGACATCAGCGCGCTGGAGATCCCGATCGGGGTGGAGCTGCGCGACCTGGAGTGGCTCGCCGACGGCGTCCGTCCGGCCGCGCTCGCGCGCGGTCCCGCGGGAAATCCGCCGCGGGCCGTAGTGTCGTGGACGAACCCCGGCGGTTCGGTGGAATGGACTGGCCGCGTCGCCAGGTTTGAGAGAGTCGACGAGCACACGAGAACGGCTCGGCTGGTGGTCGAAGTGACCCGCGAGGATCTGAGCAGCCGATCGGGCGACGCGGGCTCGGCGGTGGATCTGGCCGTGGGCATGTTCTGCCGGGTGGAACTTCCGGCACAGACGCAGCAGGCGGCGCTGCTCGTACCGCGTCATGCCGTGTACGACCAGCGATGGGTGTACGTCTTCGAGCCGGATGCGACGCATCCGGCGACGGGGCGGCTTGCACGCCGAGCCGTGACCGTCATGCGCACGCTGTTCGACGAACTGATGCTCGACCCGCGCGTCGAGGCGTCCGAGGGCGGCGTGTCGCCGGGCGAGTGGGTCGTCGTCTCGCCGTTGGAGCGTCCCGTCATCGGGATGGGGCTGGCGCTGGCCGATCCGAGTGCGGTGGAAGCACAGGTCGCGGCGGCGCAAGCCACGGGCTTGTCCCGGGCCGAGCCCGCCCGCGTCGCACAGGCCGGCGCGCCGGAGGCCCACAATACCCGACAGAATCGCTAAGTCCGTGATCATTGAAGTTCGTTCTCGCGTAGGACCCCGCCCCGGCTGACGCCTGCCGCTTCCGGCCGGCGTCCGGGGGGGGCTACGCCAGGGAGTGCTGTGATGTCGCGAGGGATCCTGACTGCCATCGTGCGAAACCCGGTTGCGGCCAATCTGCTGGCCGTCAGCATTCTCGTGGCCGGCGGCGTGATCGGCCTGCGCATGCCGCGCGAAGCCTTCCCCGATACGTCCGTCGACTACGTGCTGATCACCGTCCCCTACCCCGGCGCCAGCCCGTTGGATGTCGAAGCCGGGATATGCACGAAAGTCGAGCAGGCGATCGGGGGCATCGCCGGACTGCGCGAGATCGTGTCCTTCGCCACCGACGACGTGGGCCAGGTGTTTGCGGAGTTTGATGCGTCCCTGGTCACCGCCGACGAGGTCATACGCGACGTGCGCGATCGCGTCAGCGCCATTACCTCTTTTCCATCCCTGGCCGAGCAGCCGGTCATCAGCGAGATGATGATCCGCTCCCCGGTGATCAACGTCGGCGTCGGCGGCGACGCGCCGGAAGAGACGATCCGCAGCGTCGCCGAGGAAGTGCGCCGCCGGCTGCTGCGCCGCCCGGAAATCTCGCAGGTCACACTGTCCGGCGCGCGGGACCGCGAGATATCCATCCGCGTCTCCCGCGAGGCGCTGGAGCGTTACGGCCTGACCCTGGGCGGATTGACCGCAGCCATATCGGCCGGCAGCCTCGACCTGCCCGCCGGCGCCCTGCGCAGCGGACCGGAGGAGATCAGCGTCCGGACGATCGGCCAGCACTACACGGTCGAGGACTACCAGGATCTGGTCGTGATCGCGCGGCCGGATGGCACCATGATCCGGCTCGGGCAGATCGCCGACGTTCGCGACGCCTTCGAGGAAACGCCCGTCTACGGACGGATTAACGGCAAGCCCGGCATCATGCTCGCGGTCTCCCGGACGGCCGGCGAGGACATCAGCCGCATCGCCGCCATTGTTCGCGAGTTCGTCACGGCGGCGCAGGCCGAGCTTCCCGACGGGCTGGAACTGTCGACCTGGGGCGACGCCTCGGTCGACGTGGACGCGCGCATCGACATGCTGATCGAGAGCGGCGCCTGGGGCCTGCTGCTGGTGCTTCTGTGCCTGATGCTCTTTCTCGACTGGAGAACGTCACTGTGCGTCGCGCTGGGCATCCCCGTCGCCTATGCCGGGGCGCTCGTCATGCTCGGCCTGACCGGTGCGACGCTGAACATGATCACCCTGATGGGTCTGCTGATGGCCACCGGCATCATTGTGGACGACGCCATCGTGGTGGCTGAGCGCGTGCGGGCGGAAGCCCGGACAGGGAAGACGCCGGAACTGGCGGCCGTGGACGGCACGCGCAGCGTGGCTTTGCCGGTGCTGATGTCGTCTGCCACGACGGTGATGGCATTCCTGCCCCTGATGGCCGTCGACGGCGTGATGGGAAAGCTGATCTTCGTTCTGCCGATCGCGGTCATTGCTGCCATCGGCGCTTCGGCGCTGGAGGCCTTCGTCATCCTCCCGGCACATCTGGTGGAGTTGACGCGCGATGAGTCGTCCGGCGGCGGACGAGACTCCGCGCCGCGGCGGTTGCGCCGACGTGTCGACGCCTGGTTGGATGACGTGATCACGCGCGGCTACGGCCCCGTGCTGCGGCGATGCCTGCCCTGGCGCTGGGTCGTCGTGGGAGGTTCGGTCGCGCTGATCTTTATCTGCGCCGGCGCGGTACTCGGCGGCCGTACGGCGTTCGTCATGTTCCCCGACACGGACGGTAACGTCGTCCGGGCGCAGATCCGCTTTCCGGAAGGCACGCCGATCGCCGTTACGGAAGCGGCGGTGGAACAGATGGAAGCGGCGGCGCTGGCGCTGAACGACGACCTGCGCCCGGACGCCCCGAACGCGCAGCGACCGGTGCAGCATCTTTACTCGGTGGTCGGCGAGTGGGGGGGGTACACGTCACGACGGGGCAGCTTCCTGGGCGAAACGACCCTCGAGCTG
The DNA here is from genome assembly GCA_964648365.1 of uncultured Phycisphaeraceae bacterium. Lineage (GTDB taxonomy): Bacteria > Planctomycetota > Phycisphaerae > UBA1845 > UBA1845 > SURF-32. The sequence continues at coordinate 30,997 of CAZYLK010000025.1, read as the reverse complement.
ACACCGGCTGAAGAACGCGGCATCGATGTCGGCGCGATCATCGAACAGTGGCGCAAGCGCATCGGCGTCATCCCCCAGGCGAGCGCGTTGAGTATCCGTCGCCAGGCGCCCGGCCCCGGCGAGCGCCCGATCGAGATCCGACTGCTCGGCGAGGATCTCGACCGTCTCAAGGACGCAGCCGCTGAGGTCCGCGCCAAGCTGGCGACCTACGAGGGCGTCTTCGACGTGGATGACAGCCTGCCGGCAGGCAAGCGCGAGCTGCGCGTTCGACTCAAGGAAGCCGCGGGTCCGCTGGGTCTGACCGTTGCCGACCTGGCGTCGCAACTTCGACGGGGCCTGCTCGGCAGCGAGGTGCTGCGGCTCCAGCGCGGCGACGACGAACTCCGCGTCGTGGTCGCCGCCGTCGAGCGCGATCGAGGCACGCTTGGCGCCGTCGAGAACCTGAGCGTCCGCACTCCGGCCGGGGCGCTCGTGCCCTTCGTCGAAGTCGCCGACACGGAGATGACGCAGGGCTACTCGACGATCGCCCGACAGGCAGGCCTGCGCCGAGTCACCGTGCGGGCCGATGCCGACGTGCGTTACACCAACGTCGAGCAGGTCATCCGGGACATGGAGGAGAACTTCCTCCCCGGCCTTGATGCACGCCATCCCGGCGTGACCTACGTCCTCGATGGCGAACGCAAGCGCCTCAGCGAGTCGTTCGCGAGCCTCCTGCGGGCTTCCGCGATCGCGGCCGTGGCCGGATTCGCCCTGATGGGTACGGTGCTGCGGTCCTACGTACGCCCGCTTATCATCATGACCGCCATCCCCTTGGGCTTCGTCGGCGCGGTCGCGGGGCACTGGCTGCTCGGGTATGATCTGAGCCTGATGAGCGTGTTCGGTATGGTCGCGCTCGCAGGGATCGTCGTGAATGACTCGCTCGTGCTGATCGACGAAATCAACCGGAACCTGGGCTGCCGCGGCGGCGTGGCGGAGGCGGTCGTCAACGCGGCCACGGCGCGGTTCCGCGCGATCATGCTGACGAGCGTCACGACGGTCGCCGGGATGCTCCCGCTGCTGGCCGAACGCAGCGCCCAGGCGCAGTCGCTTATCCCCATGGCGGTTTCGATTGCCTTCGGGCTGGCGTTTGCAACCGTGCTCACGCTGCTGGTGGTTCCCGCGCTTTACCTGGCGCTCAACGACCTGAAGCGCGCTGCCCGGTGGCTGTGGCGGGGGGGAGCGTTTCCGACCGCGGATGCGGTCGACTGCCCGGTGTAGGGCCCCGAGTTCACGACGGAGCGTGCGTATGGTCATGGCGGAGCGGGTGGCGCGACTCGGGCTGACGATGGCCGGCCTGGTCTGGCTCTGCGGCGTCGGGTGTTCCGCGCCGAACGTCTCCCTGAAGGAAGCCACGCGACGACACTTCCAGGCCATCACCCGGGATCCCGACGAGGCGCCCCCTACGATGGAACGGGTGCTCCATGACCCGTTCGGCCAGCTTGAGCGTCCGGACACGTTGCGGCTTGAAGAGGCCCGGCGCGTCGCCATGGCCGGCAACCCCGACCTCCGCGCCGCCGAGGCCCGCCTGGAGAGCGCCCGGTGGGCCATTGCCCGAGCCAGGGCGGCATTCCTGCCGAGCCTCGTTCTGTCACAGACGCACACGCGCACCTTCGACACGCCGGCCAGCACGAATCAGCTCTTTTCCGACCTGATCCCTCAGTCGACGACGGCGGACTTCGATCCGAATCGCGAGTTTTCGCTGACGACCCTGATCGAACTGTCCCGCCAGCGGAACAGCTACGAGCTGGGTGGCGACCATAACTCCTTCAGCCAGCACACAACCGCCTTGACGGCGAGCTGGATCCTCTACGACGGCTACGTGCGCGACGCCCAGGTGCTGGCGGCCAAGTACCAGCATCGTGCGAGCGCGGCCGCCCTCGTCGATCTGGAGCGGCAGATCATCCAGGCCGTCGACGCGGCCTACTACCGCGTGCAGCTTGCGCGGGAACAGGTCCGGATCGCCGCGGCCGACGAGGCATTCAGTCAGGAACAACTGGAGGAGACGCAGAAACTCGAAAACGCCGGCCGCGCGGCGAAAGTGGACGTCGAGAACTTCCGCCTGCGGGTTCTGGCGGCTCAGGCCAATCTCTCAGCCGCCCGCGGCGTGCATGATGCCGCCAGGGTCATCCTTGCCGAACTGATCGGTCTGGGTGACGCTGCGCTGCCCGACCACATCGAGCTGGATCTGCTCTCCGATGAATCGCCGAATCTCCTGACGCTCCCGAGCACCGACGAGTGGCTTGCCCGCGCGATGGCCAACCGTCCCGACGTGGAACAACTGCAACATCTGACCGGCGCTCAGCGCGAACAGGTCAACATGGCCCGGGGTCTGTTCCTGCCGACCCTTGCCGTCAGCGGCACGTGGGGGTTTGATCGCGTTTCCAATCTCAAGTACGGGGAGGATGATCAGGCGTCGGCCGTCGGGATCGAACTGCGATGGGAGTTGTACGACGGCGGCTCGCGCGAGGCCCGGCTGCGTCAGGCGGAGAGCGGCGTGGCCGAGGCCGTGGCTCGAACGGCGCGGCTGAGGCTTGCCGTGCAGTCGCAGGTGCGCCAGGCGATCATCCGCATTCGCGACCGCCAGACGGAGATCCTGCTTCGCCGCGAAGCGCTGGAAACGGCGCGCGAGAACCGCCGCGTGATCCAGGTCGGGTATCTGGCCGGACGGGATTCTCTCGTTCGACTCAACGAGGCCCAGCGCGATTACCTGGCTGCCGAGGTTGAGCTTTCGCTGGCGCGGGTGAGCCTGCGCCAGGCATGGAGCGATCTGAACGCGGCGGCCGCGGCATATCGGGAACGGCGGCCGGGCGATGCCGGCCCCTGAGCCGCGGCGGTCGCCGGCTGTCCGTTCTTGTTGACGTTCGGGACGGGATGGGCGAACTTCAGCAGCTTGGTGGGAGCCGCGGCGGTGCGATGCCGTCCCACCCATTCGCAAAATCAGGAGTGCAGCCATGCCCCTCGTAGCGATGTCTCCCACGCATGCCGTTTCGACGCTGCGGAACGTCGCGCGCGTCGACGATCCGCGCCGGCAAACACAGCTAACCCGCCGTGGTATGCGCTTGGCCCTCGGCCTGCTCGCGCTCGTCATGACCGCGGTTGGCGCCGGCTGCGTCTCTCCGGATCGGGCCGCGCGCATGGAGTGCGGCTATGTGTACTACCTCGACGGTGCCGGGGGCGGAGGCATTACCAACTGGTCCGGCGGCGTGCGGGAGGGATTGCGGAAGGCAGGTTACAGCGGCGCCGGCGAGATGTTCAACTGGGAGACGGGCCTCGGCGTGCTGGCGGACCAGACGGCCAGCAACTCTTACAAGAGGGGCAAGGCGTCCGAACTTGCGAACGAAATCGTAGCGTACCAGAAGGAGCATCCGGGCGCGCCCGTGACGCTCATGGGACTCTCCGCCGGCACCGCCGTGGCGGTCTTCACGCTCGAAGCGCTGCCCCGCGACACAAACGTCGAGAATGTGATCCTGCTTTCCGGGTCGTTGAGCGCGACCTACGATCTGACCCGTGCGCTCAACCGCGTGAACGGTCGGATGTACGTCACTACGTCTCGTCGGGACATGGTTCTGACCGGCCTCGTGCCCACGGCCGGCACGGCCGATCGAGGTTCCGGCACCACCGCGACCATCGGCGTCGAAGGCCCCCAGTTGCCGCACGCCGCTTCCGCTGAAACACGCCGGCTGTACGGCGACAGGCTCGTCGTCGTGCCGTGGAAACCGGAGTTCTCGCGTTACGGCAACGCCGGGGGCCACACCGATACCGTTGCCGCGGCGTTTGTGCAGCGCTACGTAGCGCCCCTCGTGGAGACGGCGGAGCCGATTCCGGCGCTCGCGGCCTCGACGGCCCCCGAGGGCCACGTGGAAAACCCCGACTATCGTCGGTGGGCGAAATTCCCGGTCGGTTCGTGGATCGTCTTCGACGGTCAGCAGAGCGGCGCCGACGGCACCCGGCCCTTCCGCGTCAAGACTACGCTGATCAAGAAAACGGCAGACGTGCTCGTGCTGCGCCGGGAGCAGGTCGAGGGAGCGGGACTGAAGTCCGTCTTCGATCAGACGATTTATGAATCGGCCGCCATCGCGCCCGAAGACCATCCCTCGACGCATCCGGCCCGCCGCGTCGAACAACGCCCGGCGATCGTGGTTTCCGTCGGATCGAGGGAGCTGAACTGCTCCGTACAGACAATCGAAACGCCCGCGGACTTCAGCGACTGGGGCAGCCATCCGCAGGCGACCGTCCACACCAGTGAACAGGTGCCGGGCGGAATCGCGCAGATCGACATCAAGACCCGCTTCGACGGAAAGCCGATGACGCTGACCGCCAGACTCGTGGATTTTGGATCCTGACGGCGCCGGGAGCGGTCCCGAGTGATCGTGAGCGCCTACCGGCTCCCAGGCATCATGTCCTGAATCTCCCCCGGCTCGCTGAAGATGCGCCATTTCTCCGCCGGTACGTCGCGGAATGCCTCGGCATATCGTGGTGCGGATGCCGGTTCTTCCGACACGTTTCGAATCGCGATGCCGATGATCTGGTTCGGATGCTTGCGGGCGAGTTCCCCGTAGGCCTCCGGATCGCTCTCGCCCGAATCGCCGATCAGCAGGAAACGCCGTTTGGGAAACCGCAGCAGCAGCGGTTCGATCGTTTCGGGCTTGTAGACCTCGCCGGACTCGAACAGATTGAAGAACCGGCTGTCTTTCCAGCGAAACTCCTTGAGGTGATACGATGCCGGCGGAAATCCCTCCGACTCGAAGAACGTCGAGAGCGGCTCGTACAGTTGCCACGGACTGGCGGAAACGTAGTGGAAGCGGACGGCCGGTCGTCGCTGCCACGAGCGATACAGGTCTGCCATGCCCGGCACCGCCACAAACGGCAGCAGGAACGTCCCTTTGAGCATCTCCGACTTGTCGCGGACGTTGCTGACGCGAATCGTGTCGTCGATGTCGGACACGACGCTGATGCCTTCGGCTTCGGTCAACAGCACGCCCCCGCCGAAGCTGTCCGATCGGTCCGGTGGGGTCACGGCGCTGAACTCGATCACGCCCCGGCCGAGCCGGCCCGAGGCGCGCAGATTCTGAACCAGCCCTTCCGGGATCGTGATTCTCCCGACGAAATGGCCGTCCGCGGACGACGGCTCCAGGGCAAAGGTCGCGTCGCCGAGGCGCACGCTGAGCTGCTTGTCGCGCTCGTTATCGACGAGGAACCAGCGCGCCCGCTCCAGGAAGATCGCCGGCGGGCCGGTCGCTTCGTCGAACTCATCCAGCTCCAGCGCCAGGCGCAGCGGCCCCAGCAGCGCATCGCCGTCGTCCGGCTCGTACACCCAGCCATGAATGTCCAGCACCCAGCCGTCACTTTCCGCGGTGCGGTGGCCCAGCGTCGAAAAGAACACCAGCGATTCGTCCTCGCGCAGATCCGGCTCTTTGGCGCTGACGACGATCCACGTGATGCCGGCTGCGCCGGCGACCAGGCCGAGGATGAGGCGTCGACGTGCGATGCGCCGTCGAGACGGAGCTTGGGGTGCGGTGTCGGATTGCATGACCTAATGTAGGAGCCCGGTCACGAACCGTCGAGCCGCGGCCGGCGTGCCGACGATCCTGAAGGGGCGATGGCGGGCGCGATTACGCCGTCTTGTCGAGCATGAGCAGGCCGAACAGGATCGGCAGATAGATGATCGAAGTCAGGAACGCGAGCCTGGCGGACGCGATAGAGGGTTGAGCGATCATCCGCGACGCCGCCAGCGCGAAAACAATGCCCAGTTCGAGTGCGCCGAAGGCGTATCCCGGTCCGCACAGCCCCAGGAGCCACGGCAGCAGCGAAATGGGCACCAGCGCGACGGCGCCGGCCAGGACGCACCAGCCGGTGCGGACGCCGGCCTCGTCTCCGACGGGCAACATGCGATACCCCGCCCGCTCGTAATCAAGCCGATGAGCCCAGCAGATCGCCCAGAAATGCGGCAACTGCCATGCGAAGACAATGGCGAAAAGCGTCCAGGCGTGCGCGTCCAGCGCACGGTCCGCGGCCGCCCACCCCAGCAGCACCGGCAGTGCGCCGGGAACGGCGCCCACCAGCGTGTTCCACTGCGACGTCCGCTTCATCGGGGTATACAGCATGACGTAAGACGTCAGGATCGCGCCCGCGACGAACGTGGCCAGCAGGTTGGTCGTAAGGGTCAGCACGCCGAGCCCGGCGAAGCTCAGAACGACGCCGAACCACAGGCACTCATGCGGCGCCAGCCGACCCGACGGCAGCGGCCGCCCGGCCGTGCGGTTCATGCGGGCGTCGAGCTTGTGCTCCAGCAGTTGGTTCAGCGTGTTGGCGGAGCCGCCGATCAGCGTCGCGCCGACCAGCATCCCCAGGAAGGCGATCAGCCGCGTATCCGCATCGGCCCCCATGTAGAACCCGACGAGCGCGGCGATGACGGCCAGCAGGCTGAGCCGCGGCTTGGTGAGTTCCACGAATACCCCGACCCGCAGGGAGGGGACGGACTCGGCGAGGGCTGGATAGCTGGCACTCAATGCTGCGGCAACTCCGCGCCACGCGGCGCACCGGCGGGATCGACCGATGACGCAACCACGCGGAAGGCCAGCAACGTGGTGCAGACGGCCGTCGCCAGGATCAAAGCCCCTGTCGCGACGTGAAGCGTGGGAATCACCCACTCAACCAGCGTTGGGCTTCGAACGCGTGAACTCGATCCTCCGGTCACGGCTAAAGTAGCCATGCCGAGCGCCAGTTGCAAGCAAAAAAGGGCCAACAAAACGCCTGCGCCGCGTCGCAACGCCCAGGATTTTGGGAGGTCCGCGAAAATCCAGAAACACAGCCGCCCGGCCAGCACCGTAACCAGCACGGCGCCAAGCAGATGCCATTCGAAGCCCCAGGCCGCCTGCCGCGTGAGCACACCCAGCACGAGCTGAATTGACAAACAAATCACAAGCGCCGCGCCTGTGAGTTTCAGCGCCGCCGCCAGCGGAGTCTCAATCATCCCGGCCCGGTCCCGCCACGCACGCGAAGTTACGAGCGCCACGGACGCAAACGTCGCAAAACAGATCTGCCCCCAGACGCCGTGGAGAATGGCCCAGCGCACCGAGTCGTGATTGACCCGCCAGATGCCCATGCTGCCCTGCATCACGACCGCCGCCAGCCCGGCGATGGCCAGCCATCGGACCGGGCGCCGCGGCTCAGAGAGCGTGGCCGTGACGGCCGTCAGCAGCGCGCCCAGCCCCACGCACCACCCGATGAGCCGGTGACCGTGTTCGAGGAGCGTGTCGGATTGCTCGGTCCAGCCGGCCGGGTTGATCAGGGCTTCGTTGGACAGCGGTGCGGTCGGATAGACCATGCCCGCGTCCTTGCTGGTCACGCCCCCCCCCACAAAGACCAGGGGGAAGGTCAGCAGGGCGGTCGCCAGAGCGAATCGCCCGGTCCAGCGCGAGATAGGCGTCGGTGTTTCCATTCTGAAAACGAGCACCGGCGCATCGCGGCCGTGCCGGATGCGCCGGTGAAGTTGATCTGTAACGCGGCGTGCTACTTCTTACCGGCGGCCGTGAACTCGAAATTCAGCTCCGTCGGATCGCCGTCCTTGACCGTGATCTTCTGCGTCTGCTCGCCGTACACCTCGTGCCACGCGACCACCTCGTAATCGCCCGCGGGCAGGTTATCGATCTTGTACGTGCCGTCCGAGCCCGACACCGCATGGAACGGATGCTCGAAGACGCCGATCCACGCGCCCATCCACGGATGCACGTCGCACTTGACCTTGAAAATCTCCGGCCGGTCGAACGTCAGATCCTTCGTCATGCCGGCGCGGGGCTGGCCGAAGTTGAACTCGGGGTTCTGCTGCGGCAGGCCGTGAATGTTGTGCAGCGTTTCGTCGCTGTTCATGACCGTCATGGTCTGGCCGGTCATCAGCGTCAGCACGTGCGGGTTGTACATGCAGCCCTTCTGGTCAAGCTTGAGACCATCCTTGGGCGCCTCGCCTTTGGGCGCGTTCTTGATGTGTACGATCACGTTCTGGATCGTGCTGTCGCTCTTGTTGACCAGCACCGTGTCCGTGCCCACCTTGCCCTTGTTCGCGGCGACGCAGGCCGGGTCGGCGTCCATCTTTACCACGGTCCGCTTCTCCGCCTCGCCGTCCTTGTCGCTGAAGCTCGTCTTCCCCGTGATGGACCCCGCCAGGGCGCCGGACGCGGGAATGGCGATCGCCAGGGCGGCCGCCCACAACATCTGCCAATTCAGCCCGTTCTGCCGTTTCATCGCGAATACTCCCGCGGGCCCGCGTGGTTTCGATAAGGAACGCAACGGGTCCGCCGATTTGAAACATCCCGCGGTCGAGGGCACGACCGGCCCACGCCGCACGTGATCACGACTCGGCCGCCGCCAGGCAGCCTGGACAATGCGCTGTCGGGCGACGCTCACTGCGAACCGCAGCCGCGAGCGTCCCGCCGTCCGGATTCAACCGGCCCAATAACCAGCAAGGGCGGCGCACCGCCCCCCAGCTGCACATCGGGAGTCTACGTCAAATCCAGGGCCTTGCCCAGCCCCTTGTGAAATTTTTCACAATTGGGTCCGAGAATCGGCGGCGGCCCGGCGGCGACCGTCAGGCTTGGGCGCCGGCAGCCGCCGGGGCCTTCCGACGACCGAAATGCCCACCCGCGCCGTCGTCTCCATGGTGCGGACATCAGCCGTGGTCCGCCGCGGAAATGTGCGACAGCGCGACCGTAGTGCCGTATACTACGGAGGTTACAACGCGGCCGGGACCGCCGCGCGAGGGTCGAGCATGTTCCAGAGACTGCGGCTCACCAACTTCAAGTCCATCGCGTCCGCCGACATCAGCTTCCGCCCGCTGACGGTGATCGTCGGGCCGAACGCGTCGGGGAAGACCAGCGTGCTGGAGGCGTTGCATCTGGTCTCTCAATTTGGGTGGAAGCTGTCCACCGAAATCTCTTCCAAGCATTTCGTACCTCGGGAGATGCTCTCCAAAGGGAGCAAGAGCCAGCTATCGATGGCCGCTGAATATGACTGCATGTCAGGGGCAGGCTCCCGGCGAATCGAGGGTAGGCCGCATCTTGGCGGATGGCGATGGAGGATCGTCCTTCCGGATGGGGAATTCGAGTACGATGAATCAGATGAAAATACCATCGTCTCGGCGATGGAACGGATGCGTGCGTCCTCGTTCCACCCGTTCATCGCGGGCGAACCAGAGACGGTCCTGGTCAGCCTGGATGCCTCACAACTGCGCGAACCTTCTAGTACAGAAGAGCCCGCAACCGAATTGAAGGACCAGGGGCGCGGGCTGGCGGCCGTCCTTGCCGAAATTGCGGCCACTCAGCCCAAACGTTTTTTTCAGTTGCAATCGACGTTGCGAGCCGTCGTTCCCGGGCTAGATCAAGTGCGGATGGAACGCAGCGCCGTAACGGTTTCTGGAACCAACGAAGACGGTACAGTGTGGCGACGCCGTCCGCTGGGCTATCGAGCACTCTTCGATTTCATTAACGCTCAGAGCATCGACGCTCGATCAGTGAGCGAAGGGACGATCATGACCCTGGGCTTACTCGCCGTACTTTTCTCGTCCAGCGGCGCTCGCACGATCCTCCTCGACGATATCGAGAAGGGCCTTCATCCCCGCGCGGTCGGCGAGTTGGTGACGCAACTGCGTCGAATTCAGGAAGCGGCACCTGGCCTGCAAATCATCGCCACCAGTCATTCGCCCTACCTCGTCGATCATCTCGAACCGGAGGAGGTCCGGCTCAGCGCTATCGACGCCGACGGCCACTCTGTCTTTGCCAACCTCACGGATCACCCCGACTACGAGCGCTGGAAGAACCAGATGGCGCCCGGCGAGTTCTGGAGCGCGGTGGGCGAGGACTGGGTCGTCGAACATGCCCGGCAAGTGGCTGCGAGCGAATGAGCGATCCGGCCCCGCTCTCTATTGCCGTGGTCTGCGAAGCGCGGGTCGACTGCGAGACGGCGTGCGGGCTTGTAGATCGAGTGATTGCGGCGTCGCGGCCGCAAGCCGTCGGTGACGAGGGGAGCCAATTGCCGTCGCTGGACGGCCTTCGGCGCTATCGGGGTGAGACCACCGACGAGGAATTCGTGACCTGGATGCAGGTGAGCGCCCGCGCGCGCAGCAGCGGCTGGCGGCACAAGGCACACGGTCACTTCGCGGGTGAACCGGGTGCCGCGGATGCGCTGGCGGCACGCCGTGCGTTGCTTCTACTGCTTCAGGCGCCGGATGGGAAAGCGCCGCGTGCCGTGATGCTCATTCGCGATTCCGACAACGACCCCATGCGACGGGTGGGGCTGAATCAGGCGCGGGATGCCAAGCCGTGGCCCTTCACGGTACTCGTGGGCCTGGCACATCCCAAACGAGAGGCCTGGGTTCTTGCCGGATTCGAGCCGCGCGAGAAGCGGGAAGAATCCGCCCTGTCAGAGCTGCGTGAAGAACTCGGGTTCGATCCCCGGACCCGCGCTGACAAACTCACGGCGGCAAGAAAGGGAGCCAGAAGGAACGCGAAGCGAGTTTTGCATCGACTGACCGACGGTGACGAAGAGCGCGAGCGCCGGTGTTGGACCGCCGCGCCGCTCGACCTACTCCACAAGCGAGGGACGCTCACAGGTCTGGCGGACTTTCTTGCCGAAGTGGACCAGCGGCTCGGCCCGCTGCTGCAAGACTCGTCGGGTTGACCGCGTGGTTGGGCGTGCGGATCATCGTCAGCACATGTTCGAGGTCCGTCACCCTGATCGTCCTGCCCCGCTGGCCGCCGGAAGAGGCGCCGGCGGTGACGCCTGGCGCTTCGCCATCGACGTCGGCGGGACGTTCACGGATGTCGTGGCGGTCGATCCCTCCGGGCAATCGCGGACGTTCAAGTTGCTCAGCAGCGGGGTGTTCAAGGGTGTCGTCGAATCTGTCGAGCGAGAGGGCCGCGCGATCGTCGATTCGCGTCGGCGCGGCGATCCCGAGCGGTTCTGGACCGGCTACCCGATTCGGTTCGTCAGCGTCGACGGAAGCGTCGTGGATGAAAGAACGATCGCGTCGTTCGATGCAGCACGCGGCTTGATGACGCTCGACGCACCCTTGAGTGATGCGACGTTCGGTGCGGGCACGGCCTACGAAATCGTCGGGCCGGAGGAGCCGCCGGTGCTGGCGATCCGGTATCTGATGGGGTTGACGCTTGGTCACGACGTCGGGCCGGTTGATCTGCGGCTGGGTACGACGCGGGCGACCAATGCGCTGCTGGAGCGGAAGGGAGCGCGGACGGCGTTCGTGACGACGGCCGGCTTCGCCGATGTGTTGCGCATCGGCTATCAGGACCGGCCGGCGCTGTTTGACCTGCATATCCGCAAGCGCCGTGAGTTGGCGTCGTGCGAAGTCGAAATCGACGCGCGGATGGCGGCGGACGGCGCGGAACTGAAGTCCGTCGATGAGGCGCCCGTGCGGCGGACCCTGCAGCAGCTTGCCGACGACGGCATCGAGGCGGTTGGCATCTGCCTGCTGCATGCGCACGTGAACGATGCGCACGAACGCGTCGTCGCCGACCTCGCCCGGTCGGTGGGGTTCCGGCAAGTCAGCGTCTCGTCGCGGGTAGGTCGCATGGAGCGGATCGTGCCGCGCGGCGACACGACGGTGGTCGACGCGTACCTGAGTCCCGTGATCCGCGAGTACGTCGCGTCGATCCGGCGCTCGATGCCGCAGGCGCGGTTTCGGCTGATGACCAGCGCCGGGGGACTGATGGAGGCGGACTCGGCTGGTGGCAAGGACACGATCCTCAGCGGCCCGGCCGGCGGGGTGGTCGGATGTCGGGCGGTGGCGTCGCGGGCCGGGTTTGCGCGGGCGATCGGCTTCGACATGGGCGGCACCAGCACCGACGTCTGCCGGGCGGCGGGTGCGTACGAGTACCGCCACGAGACGGTCCAGGACGGCGTCCGCATCGCGACGCCGATGCTGGCCATCGAAACCGTCGCGGCGGGGGGGGGCAGCATCTGCGGGTTTGACGGGCAGCGGCTGACCGTCGGACCGGAAAGCGCCGGGGCCGATCCGGGTCCGGCCTGCTACGGCCGCGGCGGGCCGGCGACGATCACGGATGCGAACCTGCTGCTGGGGCGGATCCCGGCCGCGCGGTTTCCGTTCCGTCTTGATCGCGCGGCCGCCGTGTGCCGGTTCGAGGCGCTGGCGGGCGAGGTTGCCCGGGGAACCGGCGGCGTCGGCGGCGCTGTCGGCCCCGGCGTCGGCGGCGCTGTCGGCCCCGGCGTCGGCGGCGCTGCCGGCCCCGGCGGCGCCGTCATGTCGGTCGAGGAACTGGCCGCCGGTTTCATCCGGGTGGCCAACGAGAACATGGCGGCCGCGATCCGGCGGATATCGATCGCCAAAGGCATCGACGTGCGCGATCACGCCCTGGTGCTGTTCGGCGGCGCCGGCGGGCAACACGCCTGCGCTGTCGCGAAGCTGCTGGGCATGACCACGATCATCGCCCCCCCCGAAGCCGGCGTGCTCAGCGCCTACGGCATCGGCCGCGCGCCGCTGAAGCGCGTCGTCGAGCGCAGCGTGAAGCTGACGCTGCGAAACTCCATCAGCGAGCCGCGGGCTTCAGCCCGCGCGGAGTCGGCGGGTGGTGATCTCGCGCAAATCCTGAAGCAACTCACCGCCGACGCGCAGCGTTTCCTTCACGACGACGGCGCGACGGACGCGGACATCCAGGTCGTCCGCCGGTCGGTCGAGGCGTGTTATGCGGCACAGTCGAGCACGCTCACGGTCGACGTCGGCACGCCGGATGAAATGTGCGATCGCTTCGAGCAGGCGCACCGCCGACAATACGGATATACCCACAAAGGGCGGGCGATCGAAGTGCGCGTCGCGCGGGTGGAGGCGGTTGCCGGCGACGAGCGTGGCGGCCCTGCGAACCAGCAACCACCGGGCGGGCACAAACCTGCGGCTGGGTCCAAGAGCGGTGATCCGCGCCCCGCCGCCTCCACGACGCCGGCGCCGACACGAGTGGCGTTTGACGGCGCGTTCATCGAGACGCCGGTCTTGTTTCGCGAATCGCTCTCAGCGGGCGATGTCGTTGCCGGGCCGGCCATCGTTGCGGAAGATGTCGGGACGCTGATCATCGAGCCTGGCTGGAGCGGCGTCGTTGCAGAGTCCGGCGACATCGTTCTGACAAACGAGGCGCGCGCCGCGGACGCTCGAATGGGCGCAACAGCGACCGCCGGCGCGGAGCCGGCAGCGAGGGCGGAAGTCGACCCCATCGACCTCGCCCTGTTCTCCAACCGCTTCACCGCCATCGCGGAGCAAATGGGCGTCACGCTTCAACGCACGGCGCTGTCCACCAACGTCAAGGAACGGCTCGACTTCTCCTGCGCGGTGTTCGACGCCGCCGGAAACCTGGTCGTTAACGCCCCGCACATTCCGGTGCATCTGGGCGGCATGAGCGACTGCGTGAAGCTGTTGTGCGAAGACGTCGGCGCCATGCGGCCGGGCGACGTGTTCATCACCAATGACCCGTACCGCGGCGGGTCGCATCTGAACGACGTGACAGTCGTGACGCCGGTGTTTGCGGAGTACGAGGCTGGGTCGGATCAGGCGGCGTCGTCTACGTCGGGGGGGGGCGTCAATCAGGGCGGGGACTTCGCGCGGGCTCAAGCCCGCGACTCGCGTTCGGATTTCGCGCGGGCCCAAGCCCGCGGCTCGGCGCCGGACTTCTTCGTCGCCAGCCGTGCTCATCATGCCGAAATCGGCGGAACGCGGCCAGGCTCGATGCCGCCCGATTCGACGCGGCTCGATCAGGAGGGCGTGCTGATCCGGGCGTTGCGATGGATGGATGGGGGACAGGCAAGGCCGGAGGCGCTGCGCCAACTGCTTACCGCCGGCCCCTATCCCTCGCGATCGCCCGACCAGAACATCGCCGACATCGAAGCCCAGGTGGCGGCCAACCAGATGGGCGTCACGCGCCTCATCGAACTGATGCAATCCCACGGCCGGCAGACCGTGATTGACTACATGGGGCACATCCAGTCTGCCGCCGAGCGCATGGCGGCCGCGGCTATCACGAGGCTGTCCGATGGCGTGCATCGGTTCGAAGATTCGATGGACGACGGGACGACGATCCGCCTCGCCATCACGATCGACGGCGACCGGGCGACGTTCGACTTCAGCGGCACGGACGCTGTGCATCCCGGCAATCTCAACGCCAACGCCTCGATCGTCCGCAGCGCCGTGCTCTACTGCCTGCGCTGCCTCATCGCCGACGACATTCCGCTCAACGCGGGAGTGCTGTCGAAGATCGAGATCGCGCTGCCCGAGTGCTTCCTCAACCCGCCGCGCCGAGACGACCCGCGCGACTGCGCGGCCGTGGTCGGCGGCAACGTGGAAACGTCGCAGCGGATCGTGGATTGCATCTTCGGCGCCCTCGGCGTCGCGGCCGGCAGCCAGGGAACGATGAACAACCTGCTCATGGGCAACGCTCGTTTCGGTTACTATGAAACCATCTGCGGCGGTGCGGGGGCTGGGCCGGGCTACCACGGCGCGGACGCGGTGCATACGCACATGACGAACACACGTCTGACCGATCCGGAAGTACTCGAATCCCGCGTGCCGGTGCGGCTGCGGCGCTTTGCGATCCGCCGCGGCTCGGGGGGGGGCGGCCGGTGGCGCGGCGGCGACGGCGTCGTCCGCGAAATCGAGTTCCTCGAGGATCTGGACGTGTCGATCCTGAGCCACCGCCGCGTCCACGGACCGTACGGCATGGCCGGCGGGGGGGATGGCAAGCCGGGGCGGAATGTGCTGATCCGGGCGGCGGACGGCCCTGCCGTTGAGGGTGAGGCCGGGGCCGACGTGCTCCCGCATATCGCGTACGTCTCCGCCCGTCGCGGCGACCGCCTGATCGTCGAAACGCCGGGGGGGGGCGGATATGGGGCATAGCGGGCGAGGCGGCGCCCCTCTGATGTGGCACCGGTTTTCAACCGGTGTCTTCAAGCGGGTTTTCAACCCGCGCCGGGACTGCGGTGTCGTTGAGCCTGTGGCAGGCCAGTGGTTCAAGCCGATGGGATGGTTAAGGTATCAGAATTGTCCGGATCAATCAAGAGTCTCGTGGGAGAGTACGAAATCGGAGTTTGTGGCCGGGACGCGCAGCGCGTGGATGGCGGAGACTGACGAGCGAAGTCGGCCATGGGGCCGACGGCTGGCTGCGCCGACGATTCGGCAGTTCTGTAGTTTCGAATACCGCGTAGCCTGCTGTACTCCTCCGCCGACGCCGATCGGCGGAGGAGTTTGTGTCTTGTCGGTGGGTTGTTTGACCGGCGGGAGCTGAGCCGATTGCCAGCGGGCAGACCATCAACTCTTAGGATTCAGTTGCACCCGCTTCGCTTACCCTTCAGCTTGCAGACGCCGTTGCCGCCGCCGGGGCAGGGTATCGTAGATTTCAGGGTCTTCCGGCAATCTCGCTTGGATTCGCACTCGTCTGGCGTCGCATAGTCGTCGCCGCGCCGCGGGCAGGCGTCGCAGCCGCCTTTGGGTTTGCTTTTCTTGAGGCGGTAGTGGCACGCCACGCCGCCGGCCGCGGCGAACTCGCCGCCCCAGATCGAGCCGGCCAGTTCGGGGATCGTGAACTGATCCAGCACGCGACCGGTCTTGGAGAACTGATAGAACGTGCCGCTGTCGAACTCGCCGGCCCACAGTGTGTCCGTGGCGCGTTCGTAGGCGAGCGCGGCGAGGAACGTGCTCGGCGTGGAATAGGTGAACGAGTCGAGCAGAACGCCGTCGAGCGTGTACTCGGCAATGCGGGTGCCTTCGAGCTGGATGACCCACAGCGTGCCGTGGGCGTGATCCCAGGTGACGCCTGCGGCCGTGGGCGCTGCAAACAGGCGCTGCGGGTTGGTCCAGTCGCGGTCGTAGGACCAGATGCCGCCGTCGAGATAGCCGGCCAGGAAGTTGCGCTCGATGCCGTCGGTGCCGCCGTCGACGTTGTGGCCCAGGTTTTCCTCGTTCTGGTAGGTGTAGATCACGCCGGTGAATTCGCCCTCGCGGGTGTACTCGGCGCCGCGGTCCAGAAAGGTGAGGCCGTAGGTGCGCACCGTGTCGGCCACGGCGAGGGGCATGTGGTCGTCGATCGTCGGCCATTGCCTCGCGATCGCGCCGTCGCGGAGGACGTAAGCGGTGCGCCGCCCGCCGCCTTCGACCAGGTAATAGTCGCTGGATTGTGCGACCAGCGATCCGGTAAGCAAAGCGGAAATCAACGCTGCCGTCGTACATGTACGCATGTCCATCACCCCTGCCATAAAGAAGCCCGCGGCTGCGGCCGCGCGGCATGATCGAACCTTCATGGTCGGATGAAGAACCCGCCCCGTCGCCGCGGCGCGTGACAGCGCGGCGGCAGGGGGCATACAGAGCGGCGCGGCAAACGCCGCCTGTCGCACGGTCCGCGGAACCCGTCGCTCGTCCATGACGGAAGACGCGTGCGCGTATGTCTGATCGTCGGATCATACTGGACGGCGGCGTGCGCCGTCAATCCCGCAGGAGCGGCGCTCGGCGCTGCTGCGGCGTGACGATTCGGCGGGTGAGGTGGGGTGGCACGGTCTCGTCTTCGAGGCCGTGGTGAGCGAAGCGGGTGTTGCAGCGCTCGGGAAAATGGCGTTCCAGCATGACCACGGCCTGCCTTCGGTTCGCCTCCGACGGATGCCATCCGATTCACGCTCGGCGACGCCCACCTTGAGCCACTCAAAGTGGCAGGCATCCAACGCTGCGCGCGCAGCGTGCGGGTCAGAACCCGGGCGAGCGGATGGGTCACTCCGTCAGCCGAAGAAAAACTCCTCCGCCGGCCGTCGCCGACGGAGGAGTGTGCTTCCCAGCTTGCGCCGGCGTCAGGGCCGGCGATGCTTCCCGTGCGGTACGCTATTCGCAGCCGCTGCGCTTGCCCTTGACCTTGCAGACGCCGTTGCCGCCGCGCGGGCAGGCGATGGTCGTCTTGATCTTCTTGGCGCAGTCGCCGGGCGTTTCGCACTCGGCTTCGGTGCGATAGTCATCGCCCTTGGCCGGGCACGTGTCGCAACCGCCCTTGGCTTTGCTCTTCTTGATCGTGTAATGGCAGCGGATGCCGCCGGCCGCCGCGAACTCGGCGCCCCAGGCGTAACCTCCGATGCCGGGCACGACAAAGCTCTGCAGTGTCTGGCCGTCCTTGGAGTACTGATAGAGGGTGCCGGTGCTAAACTCCTCGGCCCAGAGCGTGTCGGTGGCCGGTTCGTAGGCCAGTGCGCCCAGCCAACTGCTGGGCGATGAATAGCCGAACTGGCGGACCACGTTGCCGTCCATCGTGTACTCGGTGATGTTCTTGCCAACAAACGAAATGACCCACAGATTGCCGGAAGCCTGATCGTAGGTGATGCCGGTCGGGCCGCTCACGGAGAAGAGTTGCTCCGGGTTTTTCCAATCGAGGTCAAAGCGCCAGATCGAATTGTGGCCGTAGGCCGCGAGAAAATTGTATTCGACGCCGTCGGTGCCACCGTCGATGCTTTGAGAGACGTTTACTTCTCCCTGATGCCGGTACTCGACGCCGGTCGGTGTGCCATCCAGATCGTACTCCGCCCCCTTGTTCGTCGAGTACTGGCCGTAGGTGCGCACCGTGTCGATGACGGCGACAGGCATCTGACTGTCGGTTGTCGACCAAGTCCGCACGACGGCGCCGTTTTGGATGACGCTGATTCTGGCGGCATTACCGCCGTCCACAAGGTAATACTCGCTCTGCTGCGCTGGTGCAGACCCTACCATGGCTGCAAGCCCCAACACCGACAACAGGATGCGTTGCATCACGATTTCCCTCCCGAGAAAAGTGCAGAGTAACCGGGAACCAACACGGCACTCGAGGCTGTTTATACCGAATCGCAGGGACTGGAGTCAATGGAATTCGGCGGGGCGGAGTGTCTCGCGTGTCTCGCGAAGTGAAGCTGCGGCGGGTAAAGCGGGGGGTACGGCTCGGCAGAGCCTGGTCGCGCACAGCCTTCGGCAGACCTTACCACCCCGACCGCCCGGCTCGTTGGCCCGCCGCGGCCGTGATGCTCGGCCTTTCTGGAGACGTCGCACCGTTGTGTGGTGACTAACCCCGCCCCAGTTCCGCCAGCAGCGCCTTCAGATACGTCCAGCTTCGTGCAACGGAGGCGACGTAAACGCGCTCTTCCGGGCTGTGGGCGCCGGTGATGCGGGGGCCGAAGGAAACGGTGTCCATCTTGCCGACGCGCTCGGCGATGATGCCGCATTCCAGGCCGGCGTGGATGGCGGTCACTTGCGGGGCGTGGCCGTGGGTCGATTCGTAGACGCGGCGGCAGATCGCCAGCAGCGGCGAGTCGACGTCGGGCTGCCAGCCGGGGTATTGATTGCCCTCAGTTGCTTCCGCGCCCGCCAACCGGCCGATGGCCGCGATCTGGTCGCACGTCGCCCGCAGCCATGCGTCGCACGAGCTGCGCGAGAGCATCCCGACGACGACCTGGATCGAGTTGCCATCGGCTGAGGCCGTGCTGCTGATGGTGGAGAAGTTGGTCGAGGTCTCCACGAGGCCGGGAATGGCCCGGCTCATGCCGAGCACGCCGCTGGGCAGGGCGATCATTGCATCTATCAACGCGCGGGAATGCCCGGCGCTTAGCGCGCCGGCGATGCCGCTTGCCGGTGTGACCGTGACCTTCGGATTGGCCTCGCCGGATTGACTTCGCGCCGCGGCGCATGCCGCTTCGCCCGCCTGCGTCAGGCGCTTCACCAGGTCGGCGCCGCCGCAGACCACGGCCTCCGCTTCGCGCGGGATCGCGTTGCGCTTGCTGCCGCCGTTAATGGATGCGATCCGCAGCCCGTCGACGCCGCAGCTTGCCAGCACGCGTCCCAGCAGCTTGTTGGCGTTGGCGCGGTTTTCATGAATGTCGCCGCCCGAGTGTCCGCCCCGCAGGCCGTGGACTTTGATCGTCGCACATGCCAGACCCGCGGGGATCGGCTCAGCGGCAAGGCGCCACGTCAGGTTGGTATCCGTGCCGCCGGCGCAGCCGATGTAGAGCGTGTCGTCCTCCTCGCTGTCGAGGTTGAGCATGCGCCGGCCGCGGAAGGACTGCGGCGTCAGGGCTTTCGCCCCGCTCATGCCGGCTTCTTCATCGAGTGTGAAGAGCAGTTCCAGCGGCCCGTGTTTCACCGATTTGTCGGTTGCCGCGGCCAGCGCGAGCGCGACGCCGATGCCGTTATCGGCGCCGAGCGTGGTTCCGTCCGCGCGGACGATGAGTTCGCCGCTCTTGGCGTCCTTTTCAACAACCGTCCGTATGGCCTCGCGGTCGAAATCGAACGCGGTGTCCGAGTTTTTCTCGCACACCATGTCCAGGTGGCCCTGCAAGACCGTGACCGGTGCGGCCTCGCATCCCGGCGAAGCGGGCACGTCGATGATGACGTTGCCCTGGGCATCCTCACGGGCCTTCAGACCCAGCGAGCCGGCCGTCTCCAGCACGTGCCTGCGCACGCGCTCTTCGTGCTTGGACGGCCGCGGGATCCGCGTCAGGCCGGCGAAGAATCGCCACACGGCCTGCGGTTCCAGTTCTTCCATCGTTTTCGGCATCGACATTGTGCATCCTCCATCCGGCCCGCGGGGGCGGCATTGCCGGGGGGAAACCGCCCAAGCCGCAGTGTAGCTCAAACCGCCATGTCCCGCATGTGGTTTCTGCGTTCGTGGGTGCGTGACGGGCTCGGCGTGGCGCGCGTGGCACGGTCTCGTCTTCGAGGCCGTGGTCAGCGAAGCGCCGGTTGCAGCGCTCGGGAACGTCGCGCTCCAGCATACCACGATCTTCCTTCGGTCCGCCTCCGCCGGATGCCACGCGACTTACGCCCGGCGCACGCCTTCGTTACCGCTCAAGATGTCACGCACGCTGCGCCTGGGGTCATCGAGTCGCCCCGTTATGATTGCGACGCCGCCCACGGAAACCAGAGCACAAACTCGGCGCCGCCGCCCTCGGGCGAACGCACGTCGATGCGGCCGCGGGCCTGCTGGACGACTTCGCGAACGATGGTCAGGCCCAGGCCGGAGCCGGCGATGCCTTCCGCCAAGGCCGCGTTGCCGCGGTGAAACGGCTCGAAGAGGTTGTCCATGGCCTCGTCCGGGATGCCGATGCCGGTGTCGGCGACGCTCAATTGCAGCCCGCCATCCAGGTCGCTCGCGGTCAAAGTGACCGAACCGCCCTCGCGCGTGTATTTGATGGCGTTGTCGAGCAGATTGCCGACGCAGTCCTCGAAGTCGCGGCGCTCGACGCCGATGCGGCCGCGAGCCACAGCACGCTCTCCGCGGCGGCGCTTCCCCTTGGCCGAGGCGCCGGCGGATCGCTCCGTGCGATCGGCTTCCACTTCCGCGTGCCCACCCTCGTCGGGTGGCGCGGTGCCCTCGTTAAGGCTGATCCGCGATTCGAACGTCAGCCCCTTCGCCCGCGCCTGGCCGCGGTAACGCGCCGCCAGTCGCTCCAACGCCGGGCGGACCTCTACGCCGTCGATCGTCCGCGGTTCGTGCGCGGCGCGCTCGATCCGCTCGAGCGTGAGCAGTTCCGTCACCTGGACGATCGCTTCCTGGCAGCGGCGAATGATGCGTCCCACCATGGACGGCACCGCGTCGCCGGCGACCACGCCGTCACGGATCAAACCCGCCAGCATCTCGATGCCGGTCAGCGGCGTCTTGAGCTGGTGGGCGGCGGTGCGCAGGAACCGGGCCCGCTTTTCCTGCAAGCGGATGACGTCTTCGCGGCTCTTGCGCAGCGCGACGTTGGTCTCGAACAGCTCGCGTTCCTGTTCATCGAGTCGGGAGGAAATCTGAAGTGTGAAATAGAGCGTTCCGACGATCCCCGCCGCGAGCACGCCGACGCTGACCAGCACGCTGAGAACGTCCGTGTGGGTGGCGGAGGCGGCCTGCGCGGCGACGAAGGGATAGTGCGGCGTGATCCAGCCGAAGCATTCGCCCAGCCCCAGCGTGGCGAACATGGCCAGTGCCCAGCTTCCCTGCAAGAGGGCGTTGAGCGGTTTGAGCAGCAGAGCGGCGATCAGCGTGTGAAACAGGTAGAAGATCGCCATCGGGTTCTCGACGCCGCCGCTGCAGCGCAACAGGACGGTGAGCACGAAGATGTCCACGGCCATCTGAGCGTTGATGAAGGCGACCACGCGTCGCAGGGCGTCGTCGCTGCGCTCCGCGTCGGCGTCGAGGCCGCGGCTCAGCCTTCGCCCGATGCCGGTCCACGCCAGGTTCACCACGCCCAGCGCCACCGCGGCCATCCACATGAGCGCCGGCCGATCCACGCCGCCGTCGTGGAATCGTTCAACCTGTAACAGCAGCAGCGTCGCGAGGACGAAAATCCAGCGCAGGCGGATGAACCACTGGTGGCTGATCAGCGCCACCAGTACGCGCACGCGGAATCCGCCGTGCGGCATCATCGTCCACAGATCGCCGTTGGTGCGTGACATGGGCGGTTATGCCGCCTAGACCCGCGCGGCCGGATTCTTACCGGCCTGGAGAATCTTCAGTTCGGGATGCGCCTTCTCCAGCACGTCCTTGATCGCGCTGAGAACGGTGGCGGCGTGCAGCGGTTTGGCCAGGAACACCTCAGCCGGCATGTAGTCCGAGCCGACCTCGGATGCGAACTCCATTCCGACGGACTCGCCGATCGACGAAATCATGATGATGGGGACGTCGCGGAGCTTTTCATCTTTACGGAAGTCATAAGCGATGTGGAAGCCCTCCGAGACGGTCGAGAGCATGATGTCGAGCAGGATGACGTCAGGCCGCTCGCGCTGCGCGGCGGCGCGGCCTTCCGGCCCGCTGGCGCAGAGGGTGACGCGGTAGCCGTTGGGCTCCAGGATCAGCCTCAGGGCTTCGCGCACGTCGGGGTCGTCGTCGATGATCAGAACACGATCGCCGGTCATGGGATGGACCTCCGTCAGAATGCCGGACGGCAACGAGCGGATGCAGAAGCTGCGACCGCCGCTGGACGACCCCAACACCTGACCCGGTGACAATCGTCCGACGGTCCGCCGCGGCGGACGTTCCGCACCTCGATACGCCGGTCAGCAGTATGCAAGCGGTGTGCCATGGCCCGGCCCGCACCCGCCGAGCGGGCGCGGTCTTACGAAGGCAGGTCGTGGCCGGCTGCAGCGATGCGTTCCGAAGCCCAGCGGTGGCCGCCGTACTCACCACGGCCTCGAAGACGAGACCGTGCCACCCGCGCCACCCGTGCCACCCGCGCCACCCGTGCCTCCGGTGCCACCGGTGCCTCCCGTGTCACCTGTGCCTCCCGTGCCTCCTGTCCGCTTTTTCAACGCAGGCGATGCGCTTTTCAGCGCGCGGCCGGTGCGATTGTCCCGTGAAGAACCGCGAATCGGCCCTGGCGGCGGCCTCATCGGCGTTTTTACACCCGCGCGCGCCTCGGACGCAGTCGGCATGATGCTTGCCCTTTGGCAGACGCACGCAACGTCTTGCCCGCGCAGGGGTTCCGGCCGACCGATGCGTCATCGACGGCCGGGCCCGCACCGGGCGGGGTCGGGTTCCGCGTTCGGCGGGGAGCAAGGCCATGAAGACTCATCCGATGACAAACAGAGCGTCCCACGGAAGGCGCCGACTCACGAGGACGGCGTTCTACACTCTGCTCAGCAATCCGCACGCGCTGATTACCGTTCCCCTGGCGATCGGGCTGCTCGTCAGCGCGCTTGCCGGAACGGGCGGTGACGGCGTAGGACGCGGGGCGGCCGGACTGGGCGGCCTCGTGGCCTGCTACGGATGCGTCGCCGGGATCGTCCTGTTCTCGATGCTCGCGGCCGCGGGCGTGATCCTCAGCGTCATCTACGCCTGGCGCACCGACTAGAACCGCCGGCTTCCACCCATCACTGGCGCGGAAATTGCTACGTCTATCGCTGGTCGAACCGTTCCTCGGAGACGCCTCTCATGCTCGACCGAGTTATCCGCCACGACGATCTGCGCGATCTGATCGACGAGCTTGGGCTGCAGCGACGGCTGATCGGTCCGGTGTGCCGCCAGGTGCCGGAGTGCCAGCCGCCCCGGCGGTACTTTTATCAGCCCGTCGATCGGGCCGAGCAGATCGACCTGACCTTCGACTACTGCACATACAGCCCCAAGCCGTTCCTGTTCCCCGCCCGGGAGACCCTTTTCCAGTTTGAGCGCGTCGACGCGGGTCGTCGCTCGAAACCGGGAACGGCGGGATCGAGAGCCGGCGTCGCGGCGGCGGGCGCGGCGCCTTTTTCGGCGAAAGCCGTGATCGACGAGCGGCCCACGGCGCTGGTCGGCGTACACCCGTGCGACCTCCACGCGATCGAGTTGCTGGACCATGTGTTCAGCGCCGCGCCGTCGGACCGCCACTACCGCGCCCGGCGCGAGAACACGTTCATCATCGGCGTCGATTGCGCCCGGCCTTGCACGGAAGGCGTGTTCTGCGCCGACATGCACGCCAACGAAGCGCGGGAGCCCTTCGACGTGATGCTCTATGCGTTCGACGGCCAGGGCGCAGGCCCGGACGAGCGACCCGAGCGTTACGGTGTGGTCTTCGGCAGCCGCGAAGGGCGGGACTGGGTGCAGTACAGCCGCAAGGGCGACGTGCCCACGGCCGCGGACGAGCGGGCGTTCGAACTGTACCAGCGGCACAAGCAGGCGGCCTTCCCGCGGCAGTTCAAGACGCCGTCGGACGAGCTGCCGGACCTTCTTGACCGGTCCTACGACTCGCTGCTCTGGGAGGCGACCGCCCGCCGGTGTTATTCGTGCGGAAGCTGCAACCTCGTCTGCCCGACCTGCTACTGCTTCAACATCGAGGACGAGGCCGCGCTGGGTGGGGACGGAGGTCTGCGCCGCCGCGAGTGGGACGGATGCCAGTTGCGCGACTTCGCCCTGGTGGCGGGGGGGCACAACTTCCGTCCCAAGGCCGCATCCCGGCTGCGGCATCGGATCTACCGCAAAGCCAAGTGGACGCGCGAACGCACCGGCCTGCGGGGGTGCGTCGGTTGCGCCCGCTGCGACCGCGCGTGTACGGCGAAAATCAACTCCGTCGAGATCTATAACCAGCTCACGGAAGGCGTTTGACGAGGGGGCCTGTGATGACCGTTCTTGAAGCCAGTCCAGTTCCCGCCCGTACGGACGACCTTGACTACATTCCCTTGTCCGGCGTGGTCGAGCGGGTCACGCGGCTGACGCAACTCGAGCAGTTGTTCGAGATCAGCCTGCCCGGCGGGCGAGCGCTGGGTCACAACCCGGGGCAGTTCGTCCAGGTGTCGATCCTGGGGGTGGGCGAATGTCCCATCTCGATCGCCTCGTCTCCAACGCGGCCGGACACGTTTGAGCTGTGCGTTCGCCGGGTGGGGGAGGTGACGGGGTTTATCCATCGGCTCGGGCCGGGCGACACCGTCGGCATCCGCGGGCCGCTGGGCCACGGCTTC
Organism: uncultured Phycisphaeraceae bacterium; assembly: GCA_964648365.1. GTDB lineage: Bacteria > Planctomycetota > Phycisphaerae > UBA1845 > UBA1845 > SURF-32. The sequence continues at coordinate 6,549 of CAZYLK010000025.1, read as the reverse complement.
GACATGGAGGAGATGCACGGCAGGGACGTGCTGATCGTCGCGGGCGGGCTGGGGCTGGCGCCGGCGCGGTCGGTGATTCAATACATCCTGGACGAGCGCGCCCGGTTCGGGCAGTTTCACCTGTTCTACGGCGCGCGGGAGCCGGCGGAACTGCTCTTCCGCGACGACCTGATCCGCTGGCGTGAAAGCAAAGACGTGAATTTCCACATGACCGTGGACCGCGCCGACGAACAGTGGCGCGGCCGGACGGGCGTGGTGACGACGCTGTTTGCTCAGCTTCCGAAGCTGGATCCGGACAACACGATGGTGGTCGTGATCGGCCCGCCCATCATGTTCAAGTTCGTTGTGCTGGAGGTGCTGGCCCGCCGCGTGCCGCAGAAGAACGTCTTCTGCTCTTTGGAGCGGCGCATGAAGTGCGGCATCGGCAAGTGCGGGCATTGCCAGGCGAACAACGTCTACGTCTGCATGGAAGGGCCGGTGTTCCGTTACGGTCAGCTCAAGGCGCTGCGGGAGGCATTGGAATGAAACCCAGAATCGCCATCTTCAGCCTGACGGGCTGCGAGGGTTGCTCGCTGGCCATCCTCGAACTGGAGGATCGGCTGCTCGACATCCTCGACGCGGTGGAGATCGTCAACTTCCGCGAGGGCATGACCGAGCGGTCGTGGGACATCGACGTGGGGTTCGTCGACGGCGCCGTATCCACGCCGGAAGACGAGAAGGAAGTCCGCCATTTCCGCGAACACTGCACGACGCTGGTCGCGATCGGCGCCTGTGCGTGTCTGGGCGGCCTGAACACGCTGAAGAACTACCAGGCCGAGGACGATTATCGCCGCTACGTCTATGGCGACCGGTCAGAGTGGTTTCCGACTATCAGCGCTCGACCCATCTCGGCTGTCGTGAAGGTAGACTACGAACTGCCAGGCTGTCCGATGATCAAGGAGGAGTTCCTCCGCTTCGTGACACAGGTGCTGGCGGGCCGGACGTTCGCTCTGCCGGACTACGCGGTCTGTGTCGAGTGCAAAAAGCGCGGGAACCTGTGCCTCTACGAAAAAGGCGAAATCTGCCTCGGCCCGGTCACACGGGCCGGGTGTGACGCGATCTGTCCGAGCTTCGGCTCGAAGTGCGAAGGCTGCCGCGGCGTCCTCAGCGACGACGTCCTGAAAGCGGCCGGCATCAACCTGCGCGAGCACTACAACGTCGATCTCGACGACGTGCTGGCGGACCTGAGGATGTTCGGAGCGTACCAGGAGAAGGTGCTACCCTAGTGAATGGCGAATAACGAATGGCGAATAACGAATTAAGAACGGGCCGGGATGTTTCTCTCGGATGGTAGAGTAATTCTCATGTCTTCTTCATTCGTTATTCGCTATTCCCCATTCTTTATTCTGCGACGGTGTCGATGCCATGAAAACCGTAACCATTGACGTCAAACACGTCACCCGCGTCGAGGGCCACGGCAACATCGCGGTCAAGGTCGACGACGGGCAGATCACGAAGCTCGAGCTTCAGATCGTCGAAAGCCCGCGGTTCTTTGAGGCGTTCCTGCGGGGGCGGCGATGGTACGAGGCGCCGCACATCACCTGCCGCGTGTGCGGCATCTGCAGCGTTGGCCACACCACGGCGTCAGTCAAGGCGATCGAGGCGGCCACCGGCATCGAGGTCAGCGAGCAGACCCGCCTGCTGCGCCGGCTGATTCTCAACGCCGAGCACCTGCAGAGCCACGTCCTGCACCTCTACTTCCTGGCCGTGCCGGACTTTCTCGGCGTCGGGTCGGTCATCCCGCTGGCGTCCACACATCCGGATGTGGTCAAGCGGGCGCTGCGGATGAAGAAACTCGCCAACGATCTATGCGGCGCGGTGGGGGGGCGGCATATCCACCCGATCGCCATGCACGCCGGCGGCTTCACCCATCTGCCCCGACCGGACGAACTCATCGACCTCAAGCGACGGCTGGAGGATTCGCGCGAGGATCTGCGCCTGACCGCCGAACTCTACTCGACGCTGGAACTGCCCGACTTCGAGCGGCCCAGCGAGTACGTCGCGCTGCGCTGCACCGGCAATGGCGAGTACGCCCTCTACGACGGCAAGATCGTCAGCACGCTTCAATCGGAGCCGACGGAAGCCGGCGAGTATCGCAAGCGGCTGATGGAAAGCGTCGTGCAACACTCAGCCTCCAAGCACGTCCGCTCGCCGAAGTCCAAGGCGTACATGGTAGGAGCTTTGGCGCGTTTCAACGTCAATGCGGACCGCCTGCTGCCGGCCGCGCGCGACCTGGGCGCGTCGCTGGGCATGACGCCGCCGTGCGGCAATCCGTTCCACAACAACACCGCTCAACTGGTCGAGTGCGTCCACTGCACCGAAGACGCCATCGACCTCATCGACACGCTCCTGACCCGCGGGTTGACCGTGGAACCGCTGGTGAGGCCGCAGCGGTTTGGTCGCGGCGTGGGCGTGGCGGAGGTGCCGCGCGGGATGCTCGTCCATGAATACGAGCTGGATGACGCCGGCCTCATCACGGGCGCCAATCTCATCATCCCGACCGGTCAGAACCTTGCGAACATCGAGGAAGACATGCGGGCGATGGTCCCGGCCATGCTGGATGCGGACATGACGCGCGAGCAGATGACGCACCGGCTCGAAATGCTCGTGCGGGCGTACGATCCGTGCATCTCATGCGCGACGCACTTTCTCGACGTTGAATGGGAGTAAGATGAACACCGCCGAGCAAGGGGCCACCGAGTCGGACCGCTCGCCGGCGTGCCGATCGCACGGTCACGATCCGAAGCGGCAGCCCCCCAGCCAGCAGCACGCCAAGAGCCCGCGTAACGAATCGCTTCGATCCGCCGGCGACGCCGCCGGCGCGCTGGTACGGGTGGTCGGCTGTGGACGCTGGTCGATGGGGAATGACCAGGCGGGCTTGCTGGTGGCGCGACGCCTCCACGAGCGAGCCTTGGATCATGTCGTGGTGGATGCCTCGGAACAGCCGGCGGTCGACCTGCCCTGCGAGGGCGGGACGCCCGCAAGCGTCTGGGTGGTTGTGGACTGCGCGCCGGCCGACGCCGCGCATCCGTCGGGAACCTTCACTCGTATCGACTACGCCCGTGGACCGAACCTGCGCGACCGGCGCCCGGCGATCGACACGCACACGCTCAGCGTGGCGGCCGGGCTGGAACTGGCCGCCAGGCTCGGCGTACTGGCGCCCATCGTCTGGATCTACGTCCTGTTCTGCGGGACACCCGAGCGCCGCCTGACGCTTGATCCATCGCTTGAGGAATCGGTCGCGGCACTGGCGGGGGTGATCGAGCGCGACATTCTCCGCTGGCGTGCCGAAGGGCAGAATTGACCCGCCATCCGCTGTTGGTGCCATGCTTCCGGCGGCCATCCGCCCTGTGACAAAAAGAACCGGCGGGCGCCCCGTGCCGATTCGACACGGAGCCCCGCCGGTTGCGATTTCATCAGTTCGCGTTCCGGCGCGCCGCAGGCTGCGGCAGGCCGGTCGGACGATGGACGCGCCGGGCTATTCGCCGACCAGCGCCCTCATCTGCACCGCGGACTGCGAGAGAACCTGCGTGACGAACTGCGGATAGTGGACGCCGCGGCTGCCGTCGTTGACGACGAGGTTCCAGTTCCAGCCGGACCGGGCCAGAACACCCTCTTCGTCCGCGAAGTCGTAGAGCACGCCGATCACTTCTCCGCCGTCGTCGATCACGTCGATGTCGCCGACGGAGTGGGCCTCCAGCACCGTTGCGTCCGCAAGCGTGAACGTCAGCGCCTGACGGCCGTGGGCCTCGCCGAACACCATGTCCGTGAAATCGGCGGTCGAGGTCAGAACGGCCTCGCCGGCCACGTCGATCGAGTAGCCGGACGCAAAGATATCTTCCATGACCTGGGTGATGCCGACCTCGATCAGCCGCTGCAACTCGGCCGCGCCGGAATCGAACGCGGTCTGGATGCCATCGGCTGTGAGTTCAGCCCCGTGGCAGCGGGCGCAGATGTCCGGGCGGGCATAGAACGTATGGTTCGTGCCGCTCTGGTTGTACGACAACTGCTCCGGCGGCGGCGTCTGCTCCATGTGGCAATTGACGCACGAGTTCTCCACGAGCGAGTGAGCTCCGCGATTGCCGACCGTGACGAAGTAGGCGTTCTGACCCATCAGCACGTCCGTCTGGGCGGAGCCGTGCGGGGCGCGGCTGACTTCTCCCGTGCCGGCGATGTCATCGAAGTTGCCGTCATTCTTCAGACCCCGGCGCGAGTTGTGGCAGGTCATGCAGATCGCGCCCTGCCCGGCGCCGAAGACCTGGAAGCCGGCGATCAGAGGAGGCGTGTCGCCGTAGATGCGGGTGGTAACGTCGGTCGCATCGCCGCTGACCGAGCCAGGGTCGTGCGGGTCATGGCAGGCCACGCACGTCTGCGGGAAGGCTTCGTCGGCCGTCCACGTCACTTCCACGTCGTCCAGCGGATCGGTGTTCGGATCCTCGTCCAGCAGAACCGGCAGCCACTTCAGGAAGCCGTTGACGGTGTGGCACCGCGAGCAGCTTCCGCTGGTGCTCTCCTCAATGGCCAGCGGGAAGTTGGCGTGGCCGCTGATCTGCCACTGCTGGAAACGGCCGTGCCGAACGGGTTCCCCGTGGCAGGTAGCGCACACGTCCGCCGACAGGCTGATGCGTGACTCGGCAAGCTGGTGGGCGCCACCGGACTGCGGGCCGTGACAGCTTTCGCACTGCACCTGCGCCAGCTTGGCCACCTGCGGGAAGTCATCGACTACGGTCGCCCAGTTGTCACCCGGGTGGTTGAAGAGGTCCGCGGCGATGAAGTCGTCGTATTGATCGACGTCGTCGAAGCCGCCGTTCTCGACGCCTTCGTCAAAGCCGACGGTGTGGCACGGCAGGCAGCTTGTTCCGTAGTGCGTGCTCGTGTCGAGGTTCTGCTGGAAGATCTCGGCATGGCCGGACTCGCGCCACGGCGTGAACTTGTCCGCCGCGGTCCGCCCGTCGTGGCACCCGGTGCAGTCGTTGGCCAGGATGGTGCCGTCGTTCGTCGTCCCGCTGATCGCGCCCAGCCAGGTGCCGCCGTAGATTTCGAGGCTGACCTCTTGCGGGGTCTCGCCGGTGAGGTCCGTCACCGTAAGGGTGTAGAGGCCGTTCAGGTCCGGCGTGAAGTGCGGGTTTTGCGTCGTGGCGTCCGACAGCGTCGTGGCGGAGCCGTTCGGGGTCGTCAGCGCCCAGTCGTAGGCATCCTGCGCCTTGCCCTGCACCAGCACCGGGATGCCGGCGGGCACGTTGGTCAGGCTGGTGGTGGGCTTCCAGTCCAGTTCGGTGTGAATGTCGAACGACTGGCTGAAAGTGCCGGACGACGTCTGAACGTCCACCGTGATCTGGACCAGCCCCGCCTCTTCAATCGTGAATGGGTTCAGGCCCACCAGGTAGAAGCGGTTCTGAATGCCCGCCGGGAACTCGCCGTCCGGCAGGGCTACGTTCGGCGGCAGTTGGTCTTCGTCGATGGGCGGTTCGGACGCGACTTTCAGCAGTTCGGCCTTGTACGCGGCGGCGTTCGGAAGCGTGACCGTCGGGCTGGCGGTCGTGCCGCCGGTGATGACCACGTCCACGCTGTTGGACTGGGACCAGGCGTAGCTGTCAATGGTGGTTTCGCCGTCGAGGACTTCCACGTCGATCGACAGCGATACCGACCCGCCGGGCACCGCGTCCCCATCCATCGAACTGGTCAAGTAAACGGGCGCGGCCGGGCTGAGCGCGAAGTCGACCGTGGTCTGGCCCGACTCGACGTTGACCGTCCGCATGGCCTCGTCGTAGCGGGGATCCGTGACCGTAAACGTATGCACGCCCGTCGAGAGCGTGGCCTGGAAGGTGCCATCCTCGCCGGTTGTGATCTCGCCACCGTCAGCCGGCGGCGGATCGATCGTGACGACGGCGCCGCTCACCGGCGCGTCCGTGATGGTGTTCGTCACCGTGCCTTCGACCGTCACCGCCGGATCGTCCATGGATCCGGGGCATCCCGCGATGCACACGCAGCCGAGTGGAATCAGCAGCGCGATGCACAGCGACTTCAAACGCGGAATCTTTCCATGAGTCATCGAGATAGTCCTCCACTCGGTGCTGCGCAGTGGCAGCTCTGGAACATGAACGACGCCGGCACGAGTCCTGGCAAGCCGTCCGGGCAGAGTGTGGGTGAGGAATGCAATCCGTGCTTCCGGCCCACGTTTCGCACTGACGGACAACCGACGTCCCACTGAATCATCTAGCATATTCCGGGCCAGCGGGCACCACCGCGGCGATTGCCCGCCCGGTTCGATCCACGCCTTCCGAAATGCGTCCAGTCTCCGCAGGATCAGTGAGCGCCGCGCCGGTCGCTCTCCATGGCCCGACCGCCGAAGTCACGATCGCTCCCGGGAGATCTGAACTGGCTAAGACTCTACCGCCGCGCGCGGCCAAATCAACCGGGCGCCGGCCACGCCGGCCCGCTGCCCGCCCGCTGCCCGCCCGCCCGCGATGCCGGCCTGCCCGCGCCGCCCACCCGCCCGCTACGCCAGCC
>CAZYLK010000024.1:0-47634 GCA_964648365.1 uncultured Phycisphaeraceae bacterium | reverse complement strand
GAGCCCATCACGACGGCGATCTGCGGGATGCCGCGGGCGGACATCTGCGCCTGGTTGTAGAAGATGCGGCCGAAGTGGTCGCGGTCGGGAAAGACCTCTGCCTGCAACGGCAGGAACGCCCCTCCCGAGTCTACCAGGTACACGCATGGCAGCGCGTTCTCCTGAGCGATCTCCTGCGCCCGAAGGTGCTTCTTGACCGTGATCGGATAATACGTGCCGCCTTTGACGGTGGCGTCGTTGGCAACGATCACGCACTCGCGTCCGCGGATGCGCCCGATGCCGGTCACCACACCCGCGGCCGGGGCGGCGTCGTCATACATTCCGGAAGCCGCCAGCGGGCTGAACTCCAGAAACGGCGAGTCAGGATCCACCAGCCGCTCGATCCGTGTGCGGACGAACAGCTTTCCGCGACTCTCGTGCCGCTCGACCGCTGCCTTGCCGCCGCCCTGTTTCACCACCGCCAGCCGTTCGCGCAGCTCGGCGACCAGGGACTCCATGTGCGCCCTGTTGGTGGCGAAAGTCTCGTCGCCGACGCGGATCTTGCTCTCGATGACGTCCATGCGGGGGCTACCGGCCGGGGTCGGGTTCCAAGCGCGGCGGAAGCCCGGACGGGTGTCCGCCACCCGACCGCGATCCGCGCTGCAACCGACCCGCGGAGAATCTAGCAGAAGATGCTGCGGGCGAGAATGGAGACTTGGGGGGTACGCGCGACCCGGCGCCCCGGGCCGCGCTCCGCGATACGCAGGTTACGGCAGTCCCGCGACGGAGAGATTATCGCTGGCGGTGTGCGCAGCCGTCCACGGCGGATAGACCACCATGCTGACCGGCGACAGGAAAAAGTTCAACAGGAAACGCCCGTCGCCGAGCGGGAAGCCGACATAGTCCTCCCACGTCAGGCAGAACTGGTCGTCGTTGCTGGCCTTGAGCAGCAGGTTGTCCTCGAAGTACAGCGGGCCATGCACGACCGTGCCATCCTCCAGGCGTGACACCATGGGCTCGTGATCCCGCTGACGCGGCGCGGACGGCTGCACCTCCATTTCCGCCAGCGCGAACGATGACGCCGTCCCCACCTCCGGCTCGCCCGCGTACGGGTCACGAAACGGATCGGCATAATAGTGCTGACAACCGGTCAGCGTCGCCATCAGAACCGCGACCGTCAGGGAGCGGCCGAACGAGGAGCGGCTGGACCCGCCAGAGCGGGCACAAAACGCAGCACCGAGCACCCCGGCCCGCCGAACGCGCCGGGCGGGGCGACCCGAGGTCGGCGCAGCTCCCGAGGGCCGGCGGCACTTTCGGTTCAGCCCGTCCGCGCGGGCTGAAGCCCGCGGCTCGCTCTGCTCAATCCATCGGGATTTCCAACGCATAGTTCGGCGACTCCTTGGTGATGGCCACGTCATGCGGGTGGGACTCGGCCACGCCGGCGGCGGTCACGCGGTAGAAGGTAGTCTGCGTACGAAGATCGTCAATCGACGGCGTGCCGCAATAGCCCATTCCGGATCGAATGCCGCCGACAAGTTGATACACGAACTCCGACAGCGGCCCGCGATACGGCACGCGGCCTTCGATGCCCTCCGGCACCAGCTTACCCGTCGGCGTGCGGGAATCCTGCCGATACCGATCGGCCGAGCCCTTCACCATCGCGCCCAGCGAACCCATGCCGCGGTATTCCTTGAAGCGTCGCCCCTTCCAGGTCACCAGTTCGCCTGGCGATTCTTCCAAGCCGGCGAACAGCGACCCGATCATCACGCAATGCGCCCCCCCTGCCAGCGCCTTGACGATGTCGCCTGACCAGCGGATGCCTCCGTCGGCGATGGTCGGCACGCCCTCAGCACACGCCACCGAGACGACGTCCATGATCGCGGTGAGCTGTGGCACTCCAACGCCGGACACAACGCGCGTCGTGCAGATGCTGCCCGGTCCGATACCGACCTTGAGCGCGTCCGCCCCGGCCGCAATCAGATCGCCCGCCGCCTCGGCCGTGGCGATGTTGCCGGCGATGATGTCGATGGCGTACTTGCTACGGATCTTCTTGACCGTCTCGATGACGTTGTCGGAGTGTCCGTGGGCCGTATCGACGACCACCACGTCCACGCCCGCCTCGATCAGCCCTTCGACCCGCTCGTACTCATGCACGCCCACGGCCGCGCCAACGCGGAGCCGGCCGCGGTCGTCCTTGCAACTGCTGGGGTAGAGCCGGCTGCGCTCGATGTCGCGCATCGTGATCAGGCCGTGAAGCGTGCGGTCCGTGTTGACCAGCAGGAGCTTCTCGACCTTGGCCTTATTGAGGATCTGTTCGGCGTCGTCGAGGCTAGTATCCGGCGGGCCGGTGACCAGGTGCTCGGAGGTCATCACGTCGCGCACCTTGAGGTCGTTCGACTCGAGGAACTTCATGTCACGGCGGGTGATGATGCCGACGAGCTTGTGGTTGCCATCGACCACGGGCACGCCGCTGATGTTCTGCAGGTCCATGATCTCGCGGACGCGGCTGACCGGCACGTCCGGCTGCACCGCCTCCGGATCGAGGATGACGCCGCTCTCCGACCGCTTGACTTTGTGAACCTCTCGGCACTGGGCCTCGACGGACATGTTCTTGTGAATGATCCCCATGCCGCCCTCCTGAGCCAGGGCGATGGCCAGGCGGGACTCGGTCACAGTGTCCATGGCCGCGGAGACCAGCGGGATGTTCAGCGCGATGTTGCGGGTCAGCAGCGTGCGCAGCTCGACCGCATCCGGCACGTGCGACGACCGCCGGGGGGCCAGGAGTACATCATCAAACGTCAGCGACTCCCGCACCACGGCCGCGGCGGTGCGGTTCGGTAAACCAGATCGGGTAAGCATAGGGGCGACACCTTCCAGCAGAACGCCTTTGGTGATGATTATCCGGGACGCGGGCAGGGGTCAAGGCGGGGCGGAGCAACCGGTACGGGGCGGATCCCCGATCCCCCGGCGACGCCACACAGCCTGATGGTGGCTTCGACGCAACTCAGACAATACTAAGGGCGGGACGAAACGCCCGTTCCTTAAAGCCCGGAAAAGCGAATCGCCCCGCCACACAGGTCTGGTTCCGCGGTCGGCTCAGTTGGACGCTTATACACGGGATTTCGGCCGCGGTGGCAACGTAGAGCGCAACCCCGTTGACCGTGCCCGCCCGTGCGGTCAGCGATCCGCCCCGCCGCCTTACCTCCCCGCCGCCACGCGCTCCGCCTCGCGCAGCGCCCGCAGCAGGTTGCCGCCGAGGATCTTGCGGATGTCGTCTTCCGAATAGCCGCGGCGCAGCAGTTCGGCCGTGATCGCCGGGAACCTTGACACGTCTTCCAGGCCGGACGGCAGGCTGGGGACGCCGTCGAAATCAGAGCCAAGCCCGACGTGATCGACCCCGGCCACCTTCACGATGTGGTCGACGTGGTCCACGACCGTGTCGAGCGTAGCGGTCGGCTCGGGGTGCTCGCGCTGCCAGGCGTCATACGCGGCAAGAAACTCGGCGTCGTCGGCGTGCCTGGCCCGAAGATCAGCCCTGGCGGCTGTGCGAGCCGCCGAAAACTCCGCCCCCTCCGGCGCGATAAAGACCGGATAGAAGTTCACCATGACCACGCCGCCGTTGGCCGCCACGCCGCGCAAGACGTCGTCGGGCACGTTGCGCGGATGCGGCGCCAGGGCGTAGGCCGACGAATGGGAGGCGATGACCGGTGCCCTGGTGACCCGCAACACGTCGCGCATGGCGTCGGCCGAGACGTGGGAGATGTCCACCAGCATGCCCAGCCGGTTCATCTCCAGCACGACCTCCTCCCCGAAGGGCGACAGGCCGCCGCACTTCGCCTCGTCGGTGCAGGAGTCCGCCCAGTCGAGCGACTTCGAGTGCGTCAGCGTCATGTAGCGCGTGCCCAGTTCGTAGAACATCCGCAGCGCCCCCAGCGAGTTCTCGATGGCGTGCCCGCCCTCGATGCCGATCAGCGACGCGATCTTCCCGCGGCGGTGGATGCGCTCCACGTCCTCGGCGGTGTACGCCATCTCGAAGGCGTCCGGATAGCGCGCGACCATCCGCTTGATCAGGTCGATCTGCTCCAGCGCGTAACGGGCCGCGCCGCCCGTCTCCATCGTTGACGACGGAACGTAGGCGGACCAGAACTGCGCCCCCACGCCGCCTTCGCGCAGCCGCGGAATGTCGGTGTGCAGCGACGGCTGCCGCTCGGCGAGGTCGATGATGTCGAAGCCGGACTGCGACTTCGTGCGAATCTCGCCGGGCAGATCGTTGTGTCCGTCGAACACGATCGAGGAACGGTGGACGCGCCACGCACGCTGGGCGAGTGAGTCCCCGCCCCCCTCCGTTGCACACCCGGACATGACGCACATGACCGCACCAATCACGACCGACCATCGTCCTTGACGTCTCATTCTATCTCCCTGACTGGGTTACCGTCCGCAGCGACACGCGCGGCGCAGACTACGTATTCCACGTCGGCCGGGTCGCGACGAGGAAGTTGAGGTGTCTAAAGAGGCGATGACGCTTGGCGCACAGCGCGTTGATCTCGCGCACGCGGCCCTCGTCGATGCGACCGTCGAAGCGTATGGCGGCGATGTCGTCCTGGAGTTCAAGCCAACGGCGCGTCCCCTCGAGCCGGCGCTTGCGGCGCGGGTCGATGCCTTCGAGCAGTTCCTGAATGCGCGCCTCGATGCGCTTCAGTTCCACTGCCAGGTGGCGCGGCGTCGCGGCAGGATCCCACGTATCGCGCACGGGCCGCCCGGCCGTCGCGGCGGACTGAGCCTCGCTGGGAGCTGCGGGTGCATCGTCGTCGATGCCTATCGCCGGTTCATCGGGTGGCGCAGCGGGCGCCGCCGAAGCCCGATCGCCCTCGCGGCCGTCGCGCCGACCACGCGACCACGGCGGACGGTCGTCGCCCCCGTCGTCGCCCGCCGGAGACGCATCCGCATCCTCCAAGTCGCTGTCCGACGCGTCGTCGCCCACTTCGTCGAGCATCTGCTCATCCGGCACGGCTTCCCACCCGTCGGCGTCGTGCTCCGCTCGGAGCGGGCGATCTCCCACGGCTTCAAGGGCGGCGGCGTTCGCGTCGGGCGGAGGGGTGTCCTCCACCAGACCCGCGCCGAACGGCGCGTCGTCTGCGGGCGGGGGTACGGGTGTCACGGGCCGGCCCGCGCGGCGCCGATCGGATGAACCAGGCGCCGCGGCGTCATCCCGGCCGGTGTTGGGAGCATTCTCAGATGAAGTCATGGCGTCCTTACCGTGCCCGGGTGGCGGCCTGAATCGACAATACGGCATAGGCCGTCACGAGATAAGGGTTCCCTTCGTACCAGCGATCGGCGTCGTTGACCCAGCTTCCATCCTTAAGCTGAATCTCTACCAGCTTCGCGATCAGTTCGTCGCGCCATGCATGGGGCTTTCCTTGTGCGTCCACCACGACCGGCTCGCCCCAGGCTTCCAACGCACGGGCGAAGACGTGGTAGTAATAGAAAAGGCCCATCCGGGACTGCTGGCCGGGCATGTTGGGGTTGCTCTCCAGCGTATAGTGACGGCGGATCCATTCATAAGCGCGCTGCACGCGCACGTCCTTGCGATCGATGCCGGCGTAAAGCAGGCTCTTGAACCCCGCGTAGGTCATGGAGCCGTAACTGCGCAGCCGCTCGACGCCGTCGTACACTTCCGTACCCGCTTTCGACTCGCCGTCGCCATTGGGCGAGTAGACGAACCCGCCGTCTCCGCTGCCGCGGGCAAACGCCCGGTCGTTGGTCTCGCTGAGCATCTGGCAGCGACTGATGAAGGCGACGGCCTTCTTGTAAGCCGGGTCGTCGGTGGACAGGCCGCTGTCGTGCAGGGCCTCGACCATCATCTGTGTGTTGGACAGGTCCGGCCGCTTGCCGCCGCCGTAGCCCTGCCCGCCGTACCAGGCGTGGTCGTCTTCGTAGCCCTCGGCGTCATCCCACTGCAACTCGCGCAGGTAGGCCTGTGCCCGCTCGATCGTCGCCTCGTACTTCGGATCCTTCGCCGCCGCCAGGGCCATCAGGGCGACGCTGGTGTGGTAGTTGTTGTGGCCCTCGCCCTCGACGTAGATGCCGCCGTCGCTGTGGACGCTGCGGAGCATGAAGTCCAGGCCGCGCTGCGTGACGGGGTGCCTGGGTCCGTACCGGGCGTCGTCGATGAACGCCTTCAGGATCATGGCCGTCACGGCCGGGTGAGACTTGCCCTGCAGCGGCCAGCCGCCGTCCGGTTGCTGAGCCGCCGCCAGGAACTCCAGCCCGCGGCCCGCCGCCTCCAGTGCCGGCTCCACCACCTTCGGCGCCAGCGCCGGCAGCTTCGGAGCGGCCGCGGGACCGGCTTCCTGTGCCTGGATCCACGAGGTCGAAGCGAAAAAGACACCCGATACACACACCGTAACCGTCAGCCGGAACGTGCACGTCGCTTTCATGATCAGCCTCCAGTCGAAACCAGGGTTCCGATTCCGTCCCAGGATCGTAGCACGTCGCGTACCCGGCGGCCAAACCGGCCGCCGTCACTCGTCCTTCGGCAGCCGGTCCAGCGCCTCGTGCGTCCCCACCAGAATGAGCAGATCGCCCGGCTCGACGCCCGTGTCCGCCGCGGGCACGGTGAGAATCATGGACGATCCGCCGCCGTCGCCCTCCCCCTCGCTCACCCGCCGGCGGATGGCGACCAGGTTGACGTCGTAGTTGTTGCGCAGCCCCAGTTCGGCCAGCGTCTTGTGGTGAAATGCCCGCGGCGCGACGACGTTGACCATGCCGTGCCGCTCGCCGAGGTCGATATAGGCCTCCAGCCTTGGCAGCATGAGGCGATGCGCCCAGCGATGGGCGGACTCGCGCTCCGGCGAGACGATCTCGTCGGCGCCGATCCGCTCCATGATCTTGCGCTGCAGGTCGTTCTCCGCCCGTGCGATGATCCGCTTGCAGCCCATCGACTTGAGCGTCGCCACCGTCAGGACGCTGGCCTCAAAGGCCTCGCCGATGCCCACGATGGCCACGTCCGCCTCGTGAACGCCCTGCGAGCGCAGCGATTCCTCGTTGCTGCTGTCCATCCGGACGGCCAGCGTGACCACCTCGCGCACCGCCTCCACGCGCGACGCCTCCATGTCGATGGCGATCACATCGGCGTCCGCGTCGGCCAGCGCCGAAGCCAGCGCCTGACCGAATTGACCCAGTCCGATGACGGCGAATGTGGGCATGATACTCCTCCCTCTGCGGCGACACCTGTTGACCGACGGCTTGTGTCGCGCCGGTCTGCAATCGGTCCCAGACTGTTAACCGATCACCACGTCCTCTTCCGGATACTCATACTCCGCCTGTCGTCGCGTCCCTGCCACCGCGATCATTACGGTCAACGGACCCAGCCGCCCCGCGAACATGGCCAGCATGATGATGACTCGACCGGGGATGGACAGTTCCGGCGTCAGTCCGGTTGACAGTCCGACCGTGCCGCACGCCGAGACGGCTTCAAACAGAATATCCTGAAGCGGCGCCGTCTCGGTCATGCACAGCGCCAGGACCGTCAATCCGCAGGCCGTGAACATCATCGCCATCACGACGCCGGCGCGATGGATCAGAGCCTGTGGAATTGTGCGGCCGAACGCTTCCACCCGAGTCCGCCCGCGAATAGTAGACCACGTCGCGAGGACCAGGATCGCCACGGCGGTGGTCTTAACGCCGCCGGCCGTCGACGCCGGCGAGCCTCCCATGAACATCAGCAGCGCCGCAAAGAAGTGGGAAGCTGGCGATAGCGCGTGTACGTCCTGTGGGGCGGTGTTAAAGCCCGCGGTGCGACAGGTCACGCTCTGAAACAGGCATCCCAGCAGGCGCATCGCCGGCGGATCGCCCCCGAGCGCGCCGGCGGGCAGGCCGCCGGTGTGTCCGGCGGCGCGGGCGCCGATCCGCGTCTCCAGCAGAAAAAAGCCGACTGTCCCGGCGAGAACCAGCGCGGCCGTCGTCGCCAGCACCGTTCGCGTGTGCAGGGACAGCCTGCGTCGCGGGGGCCGCGCGGCCTGACCCTTAGAGACCAGCGCGACGACGCGCCGGATCACGCGCGTCTTGAGATGGCTCTTCAGTTCGAAGAGCACGGGGAAGCCGACGCCGCCGATCACGATAAGCGGCATGATGCAGGTGTAAACGCGGAAGTCGGCCCGGTAGCGCACCAGGCTGTCATTGTGCAGGCCGAATCCGGCGTTGCAGAACGCGCTGATCGAGTGAAACACGCTGTAGAACCAGCGCCGCGACTCGCTCATCTCGACCGGCTGCCACATCCCGTACAGGCACACCGCCCCGATCGCCTCGATCAGCAGCGTCGCCACGACGATGAACGTAACGACCGACTTCAGATCACCCAGCGTCCGGTAGCTGATGGCGTCCTGCATCAGCAGGCTCTGCCGCAGGGAGAGCTGCTTCCGCGCGAGCAGACCCAGCACGCTGCCGAAAATCATGATACCGAGCCCGCCGAGCTGGATCAGTGCCAGGATGATGATCTGGCCGACCAGCGTAAAGTCGCCGCCGGTGTCATACACGGCCAGCCCGGTCACACACGTCGCGCTCGTGGCGGTAAAGAAGCAGTCGAGAACGTGTCGCGGGATGGTCCAGCCCTCGCGCTCGTAGACGTGCGGATGTGTCGCGACCGGCAGGGAGAGAAGGCCGCCGCCGACCCCGACCAGCACGAGAAAGCTCCCGGTCAGAAGCCGCGCCGGGTGGAGCCGGCTCTGCGACCAGGCGAGGTTGTACTGCGCCGCCGCGATTCCCAGCCGCAGGAAGAAAAACACGCTCAGCGCCGCGATGTAGATCGTTGAGGTGTGCAGCACGTGGCGCTGCGACATCTCGAGTTCAAACACCACGTAGAGCACGGCCGCCAGCAGTGGAATCAGGTCGATGCTGCGACGACGCAGTGCCCGCCATCGCTCCGCCGCCAGCCAGACCTCGCGGGCGCGATGCACGACGTACACCACCACGGCCGCAACCTGCACCGCGACGATCAGCCACATCGGTATCGGCAGCTCGCGGAAGCCGAGGTCGATGGTCAGGGCGACCACCGCCAGCGCGGTCGTGCCCTGCACCGCCAATGACCACGCGTCGGGACGCGGAGCGCGCGGCGCCGTGCGCGCGGCGCCGCCGCGCGAGCCGGAGGCGACCGCGGAAACGGCAGCCGCCGCGACGCCCGGATCGGTTTCCGTTGGCCCGGCCGAGAAAGGATGGGGCTGCTTCCGCGTCACCGCCGGCAGAGCATAACGGGCGCATCGCCCCCCCGCGAGCGGGTGGGATCTGGGCATCGTTCACAGAAATGAACTGCGGATCTTAACAGTCCGTTGGAGAATATGTGGCACGGCATTCCAAGGCGTGATTCCACGGGTTGCAAGCCGGTGCCGCACAAGAGCGGAACCGTTCTTCAACAGGCTGTTAGCGCGAGAACTGCGAGCGCGCAGCACTGCACGCGGGAGGCGACGGACGCGCCCGCCTGACGTGCCAACCGCACGACACGCACCACCCCGCGTGTGTAACGGGCAATCAGCGCTTGGAGAACTGGAAGCGACGCCGCGCGCCGGCCTGGCCGTACTTCTTGCGTTCGACCTTGCGGCTGTCGCGTGTCAGGAGACGCTGCTGGCGCAGCACGGGTTCATAGCTGGCGTCGTAGCTCTTGAGGGCTCGGGCCAGGCCGAGAAGGATGGCGCCGGCCTGTCCGGTGGTTCCGCCGCCGGACACGCTGACGAAAACGTCCACCTTGTCCGCCGTCTGGGTGGCGGAGAGGGGCGCCCGGACATCCTGCTGGTCGCGTTCGACACAGAAGAACTGGTCCACGTGCTTCTTGTTGACTTCGAACTTGCCGCTGCCGGGGCGGATGCGAACGCGGGCGATGGCGGCCTTGCGACGGCCGGTGCCCCAGACGTAGCCGTTCCGGGCGACCGCGGCGAATCGGGACGTGTCAAAGGTCGGCGCCACCGCCTCCTCGTCAGCGGCGGATGCCGCCGGGGCGGCCGGAACATCCGCCGAGGGCGGGGCCGGCTGATCGGAAGGGGTCGCGTTGGCGTTGTTCAATTCGTCAGACACGGGTCCGAATCTCCAGAAGCTGCGGCATCACCCCGCGGCCTGCGGTCTTAAGTCCGCCTGCATCAAAACCACTCATTTCACCGGACGCGATCATCGCGCCCCCCGGTCCGCCGGCGGCGGACCGCCATCCGGCCCTCGCTAGATTTCGAGCGGCTTGGGCTGCTGGGCCTGGTACGGGTGCGAATCTCCGGCAACGACCTTCAGTTTCTTCAGCATGTGCCGCCCCAGCGCGTTCTTGGGCAGCATCCGGCGGACCGCGGTTGTAATGATACGGTCCGGATGGGTGGCGAGCATCTCGCGATACGTCGTGCTCTTGAACCCGCCGGGGTAATAGCTGTACCGGTCGTAGTGCATCGTCTCGGCCTTGGCCCCGGTCACGCGGATTTTCTCCGCGTTGGTCACGACGACGTAGTCACCCGTGTCGACGTGCGGGGTGTAGGTCGGCTTGTGCTTACCCATCAGAACGCCGGCAATGCGCTGGGCCAGCCGCCCCAGCACGCGATCGCTGGCGTCCACGTGAAACCAGACCGGCCGCACGGTCTCCCGCGTGGCCCCGAAACTCTTCATCCGCCCGACAGGCATCGCATCGCCTCACCAAACCAGGTCACCGGCCCATCGAAAAAAGCCGAGCCGAGCAGTCTAGCGAGCCGACGGGGGGCGTCAAGGGGGTGCGGGAAGGGTGCGAGGAGGCTGGCGGCAGCCCGAGGCGGCCCCGGGGAGGCCCGCGGCAGTCTGAGGCGGCGGGCTGCCGGGGAGGCATGGGGAGGCGGGCCGCGTCGGCCGTTGGAGCACCGGCGTCAGTTCCCTACGGCAACGGCGATAAGCCAAGCTCTTTCAGGAACTTGTTGTGCTTTCTCTTCGCCTCTTTGATCGCCGCCTCGATCTCGACCAGTTCCGCGTGTGTCGCCCCAAGGTCGATCTCCGCTTCCGCGACGGCCGTGCTGACGTAGCGGGAGATGTTGAGGTTGTAGTCGTTCGCCTCGATCTCCTCCATCTCCACCCGCCGGGCATACCGCTCGATCGGCTTTTTCGGGCGCTTCTGGTACGTCTCGATGATCTTCGCGATGTGATCATCCGTCAGGACGTTTTGCCGCTTGCCCTTGTCGAAGTGCTCGGCCGCGTTGATGAACAGGACATCATCCGGCTTCTTGCACCGTTTGAGCACGAGAATGCACACCGGAATGCCCGTCGAGTAGAACAGATTCGCGGGCAGGCCGATCACGGTGTCGATGTGCCCGTCACGCAGCAGCTTCGTGCGGATGCGCTCCTCCGCGCCGCCGCGGAAGAGTACGCCGTGCGGCAGGATGATCGCCATCACGCCGTCGTCTTTGAGGTAATGAAACCCGTGCAGCAGGAACGCGAAGTCGGCCGCGCTCTTTGGGGCCAGTCCGTAGTTCTTGAACCGCGCGTCGTCGCCAAGCGCCTCGGTCGGAGCCCACCGGTAGCTGAACGGCGGATTGGCGACCACCGCGTCGAACTTCGGCGCCTTCGCCGGGTTGGTCTCGCGGAGCATGTCCCAGTCGTTGGTGAGCGAATCGCCGTGGTAGATGTCGAACTCGCTGTCCTTCACGCCATGCAGCAGCATGTTCATGCGGGCCAGATTGTACGTCGTAACGTTTTTTTCCTGGCCGAATATCTTCCCGATGGTGCCGCCGCCATCCTTCATTCGATGGCGCACGTTGAGCAGTAGAGAGCCGGAACCGCAGGCGAAGTCGAGGACGCTCTGCAGCCGCTTTCGGGGACCATTGGCCGGCTCCTGGCCGTCTAGCGTCACGATCGCGGAGAGGATGTCTGAAATGCGCTGCGGCGTATAGAACTCGCCCGCCTTTTTGCCTGAGCCGGCGGCGAACTGGCCGAGCAGGTACTCGTAGGCGTCGCCAAGCGTATCCGTATCGGTCGAGAACTCCGCCAGCCCTTCCGCGATCCTCTGAATGATCGCGCACAGCCGGGCGTTCCGTTCCTCGTACTTCCTGCCGAGTTTGTCCGAGGCGAGGTTGATCTCCGAGAACAGGCCCTGGAAGGTGCTCTCGAACGACTCGGTTTCGATGTACTTGAACCCCGCCTGAAGCGTGTTGAGCAACTCCGCGTGCTGCGTGCGGGCCATGTGGGCGATGTTCGTCCACAGGTGGTCGGGGAGGATGACGTAGTGCGCCTTGCGGCGCATCTGCTTTTCGAACGCGGCCACATCCCGCCTGTTTTTCTCGTACCAGACCGACAGGGGCGAACGGCCTCCGTTGCTGATCGCATTTGGGTCGGGGTAGTCCCTGCCCAACTCGCGCCTGGCCGCGGCCTCGTAGTTGTCCGAGAGGTAACGCAGGAACAGGAACGCGAGCATGTAATCGCGGAAGTCGTCCGCGTTCATCGCCCCGCGCAACTGGTCGGCGATGTTCCAGAGGGTTTTGCCGAGTTGTTTTTGGTCGCGTTCCGTCATAGTAAAGATTAGCCGCTGATTCGTTGCTGTCGTTCAGTCACGCCACACCTTCGCCGTCGCGGTGTCGTAAAACCCCACCTTGAGCGGTCGCGAGGAGCGCGCGAGGGTCATCGCGTTAGCACGCCTAACGATCCGCTTGTTCAAGTTTGAGTCGGGCTTCCCGTACAGCCCAACGAAGACCCGAGACAGCTTTCCACGCTCGATCAGCTTCAAAAAGTGCTCGTCGTTCTCAGCCAGAGAGTGCCCGTAGATGAAAAGGCAGCCGGTGATTTCCGCGAAACTTCTGTACGCCTTGGCGAGATAATCGCTGTGCCGAATGCGCTCTAGCTTCTCCTCACTCGTGCCTTCTGCCACGAACAGTGGGAAGTAGTCCTTTCTGAGCGCATCGCGAACCTGTTCGATCAGCCTCACGCCGGTCCGGTTCCACGTGTATTTTCTTACCTCCGTCTGCGCATCGAACACGTGTAACGCGCCATGAAGAAACCATGTGTTGGCTCCGTGGCTCTGCCCCGGCTCCCAAACCACGTAATCAGACTCGGTGAAGGTCTCGATGTCGTCCTGCGAGGTTCGGAACCCGTCGTCTGAGATGACCTTCTCCCGCTTCATGTGGGACCAGTAAAGCAGAAGGTCGTAATTGAGGGTGTACACGCGGTCGAAAGGCTCTAGGAAGGCGTGGCAGTGCGCGTACTCCTCATCAGTAATGTCAGAGGGTCTTTCAGGGTGGCTCTTTGCGATGGTTTGGACCAACAGTTCTTTGATTGCCTCGGCGTCAGCTCGCAGCTGTTTTGCCACCTTGGCGCCAACGCCGTACGTCGTGCAGATGACGGCTGCATCGCGAAGGACCCGAATCACTCGCTCGAAGTCCGTTGTACCCAGATCAGTAAAGGCCTGACGCGCAGTTGCAGAGAGCGTAGAGAAGTCCGCCTGATCGAAGAGCTTGTCGTATCGGAAGATGTCCGATCGGCACGCGATGCTGAAGCCATTGCCGAGGAGCAAGTGGCGCTTGTTGCAGTCTTCGCTGTCCTTCAAGGCCTCTTTGAAGCTCAGGATCTTCGGTGTGCTGGACTTACCCATTGCGTGCTTCCTCTAACAAGGCGACGGGAAGAGTTGCTGCATCAGGCCCTTCTTATGGACGCGCAGGGCGTCCAGCTTCCGCGATTGCGCGGCGATCAGGGCGTCCAGCGAGGAGAGACAGGCGGCGATTCGCTGCTGCTCGGCACGCATTGGGGCGACAAAGCGGTACTTTAACAACTGCCTGCCATTGATCGAATTGATCGTGGCACCAAGGTCCGCGGCGACTTGCTTCTGGTAGGCCCCTGTTTGTAGCAGCTGAAAGACAAACTGTGGTGCCGTTGCTCGAAGGACTGTCATGAAAGCGCCGTGCGTGCATAGCGGCATTCCGTCTGGGATCAACGCGTTCTTTCCGATGAGTGGCTTCGAACCATTCCGGACGCATATCAGAATATCATTCGGCTGCGTTCGGTTTGCTCCCCGGATGTCGGGTCTGACATAAACGCAATCGTCCATGGCGATCTGACCACCCTGGATGTTTGAGGAACGCAGGACCAGTAGCCCGTCACTCTGAACGTCTGCGGGGCTATACGTCAGGCCGGAGACGAGCTTGCCAAGTCGTCCCAATCGCGTGTCTTGCCACTCCAGCTTATCGCGGAACTCGGGGAAGCGGAGGCGGGGGCGGGATTCGCCTTCGCGGGGGAAGAGCTGCTGCATCAGCCCTTGCTTGTGGGTCCGCAGCGCCTCCAGCTTCCGCCCCTCGGCAGCGAGCAGTTCATCCAACGACGTCAAACACGCCGCGATCTTCCGCTGCTCGACTATTTCTGGATAGCAAATCGGTATCTGCTCAATTGTGGATTTATTCACCGCCGGAACTACGCCACCGGCGTAGTCGATAAGAGGCACCATGCACCAGAGGTAGTACACGAATCCATCGTCTGCGGTACGACTAATTGCCTTCACGCCAGCCGCGTTGTTGTCGATTAGACATGGCCTTGTTGTGACCGCGCGCTTGTTCGAGCGGATTGCTTCACCGATCTTAGCAAATACAGTAGCGCCGGCCGAGATGGGCTTCGCGCGCAGCGCTTTCAGTATTTGGTCGTCTACGTGATTGTTTGCATCGCCAAGAAGGACGTTACCGGCGTCAACGCAAGCTGAGATGTCGCTTACTTTGTAGAACGGGAACTCACCGTCTGTCTTTCCCTGATATCTGTCCGGAAACCCGTAGCCCTGGAGCACCTCGACAATGTCGTGCGCCTTCGCCAACCTCCAGCCCCGCGCGTCCCTGAACTCCGGAAACCGCAGCTTCGGCGTCAGCGTTTTTGGTTTGTCCTTCTTCGCCATGCCTCACGCGCCTTCGAGCTTGTCCGGGTTCTTGATCGACTGCTTCACCTCGGACGAGAGCCGCCGCTCGACTTTTTTCACGTCCTCGGCGGGTGGCAGCGATTCGGGGCGAATGCCCCGGCTGAGCAGGGTGTCGCGGACCGCCCGATTGTTGGTGACATGCTCGCGCGATATCTGCGGTTCGCTCTGCATCTGGTGGGTGCGGGCGTTGTGGATGGTGATCTCGGTAGCGAAGTCCTTGGCCTTGAGAATGATCGTGGGGGCAAAGTCGGCCAGCGGGCGACTGTCCGGGACGTTCCACTGGGCTTTCATCGCCTGCGTGCTCTTGCTGAACAGCGCGTGGTCGCCCTTGCTGCGGATGAGGGCGAAGTTCTGATTGCCGCCGGTCTGTTCGTAAATGACGCTGGAGAGTTCCTTTTCGGTCTTGGTGAGTTTCCTGCGGGCCGAGAGGCGTTCGGCTTCGAGCAGACGTTGCTCGATGAGTTCGGCCCGGCGCGTCTGGATGGCGAAGTAGGTCTGGGCGAAGGCGATCTCGGGCTTGCGGGGGTCGCCGTTCTGGGCGACGAGGTACGCGGCGTACCGGGTGAGCATGAGGTCGTCGACGACTCTTTCCGCGTTTTTAGGCAACTGGATCAATTTGTTGACCTCAACAAAATGATCCAGAACGTCGTGCCCGGACCCTTCGCACGCGATCTTCGCCTTGTCGATGACGCCCACGAAGTTGCGCCACTCGGTATAGCCAAGAAGGATCTGGAGGTCGCGGGCGAGCCAATATTCGACCCCGTTTTCGGTCTTTTGGGCGTGGCCTTCAAAGGTGGCGGTTAGTGTCTGGATTTGAGTCGATTCCATCGGTGTTCCTCGGTGTTACCCCTCGTACGCGCTGAGGCCCGAGATGTCCCGCCCGGCGGCGCGCTTCTTCAGCAGGGGGACGAGGTCGGCCATCAACGCCTCCTCCTTGTCCTTGCGGGCGTGCCAGCCGAGGTCCAGCGGGGCGAGCAGGTCATTGAGCCGCTCGGCGTCGAAAACAAAAGGCGGCTGGAGGATGCGATCGACGAACGCCTGGAGCGACTCGGAGGTCAGGCCGTGCTTTTCGGCCGTGGCCGCGACCTCCGTCGCTTCGCGCGCGGCATTAAACCGCTCGAAGTCGTCTCGCACCGCCCTTTCGTCCATTGGCTTTCCTGCGTCGAGCGTGTGAACGAATTCCACGATTGCGTCGCGTTTGTCGACGAACTTCGCGTCAGAAGCGATTATGCCGACCATCCCCTCGCGGGTGATCTTAAGCGGCTTCCTGGGATCCTGCTGGGTGAAACGGGCGATGAGGGCCATGATGTAGTCGTAGTCGATCAGGGCCGAGGCGAAGAGGACGAACTCGAAATCGAGCTGGTCCAGTTCGTCGCTGGTTTTCTTCTCGCCATCCTGCCCGGGCTTCTCGCGCTGGTCGCGGAGGCGCTGGGCGGTTTCGAGGTACTGGCCGCGGAAGCCCTTGAGTTGCTCCTTGGGCAGCACCTGCTCGATGGTCTGCTTCTCGTCGTCAGAAAGGTCGGTGTACTGGTCAAGCTGCGTCTGCAGCCGCTGGACTTCCTTGAACTGCTTGATGAACGCCACGCGGGCGTCGTCGCCCTTGAGGTTGGGCACGGCCTCCGGCCTGGCTTCGAGGCCCTGGGACTTCATGAAGTCGCTCAGGTCTTTGACGGCGGCCTTGAGCTTCTCGATGACCTTCGGCGCCTTGTCCACCAGCCAGATTTCGCGGGCCCGGTCGGCCTTGGCGCCGGAGAACATGGCGATGGCCTCATCGACGCTGGCCTGCTGCTCGCGGAAGTCGAGGATGTGGCCGTAGGGCTTGGTGGCGTTGAGCACGCGATTGGTGCGGGAAAATGCCTGGATGAGGCCGTGATGTTTGAGTTTCTTGTCCACGTACAGCGTGTTGAGGTACTTGCTGTCGAAGCCGGTCAAGAGCATGTCCACGACGATGGTGATGTCGATCTTCTCGCGGCCCTTCCGGGGAAGGTCCGCGTTGGGGAACTGCTGGTCCTTGATGCGCTTCTGAACGTCCTGGTAGTAGAGGTCGAAGAGGTCGAGGCGGTGATTGGTGCCGAAGTTCTGGTTGTAGCCGGCGATGATGCGCTTCAGGGCCTTCTTCTTGCCGTCCGGGTCGACTCTGTTGTCCGCCTGCTCCTGGGGCAGGTCTTCCTGAATCTGTCTGACGTCCGCACTGACATCGCCGGGCGGTGAGAAGACCGCAGCGACGTTGAGCGGGACATACTCGGGATTCTCCGCCGCTCGCGAACGCTGTATCGCCTCGAAGAAGTTGTAGTACGCGATGGCGTCGTTGATCGATCCGGTGGCGAGGAGGGCGTTGAACTTCCTGCCGCCGGTCGCGGCGTCGTGCTTGTCGAGAATGCGGTTAACGACGGCCTGCTTGGTGATCTCCTTGGTGGGGCTGACCTCGCCGTCGCTGGGTTTGTAGTAATCGACGTGGAACCGCAGGACGTTGCCATCCTCGATGGCGTGGGTGATCGTGTACTCGTGCAGCAGGCGCTGGAAGAGATCGGCCGTGGTGCGCAGGCGCTGCTCATCGCCGGTGATCTGCCGGACGGTGGCGTTCTCCTCGAAGATCGGCGTGCCGGTGAAGCCGAATAGCTGGGCGTTTGGGAAGAACTCCTTGATGGCCTTGTGATTCTCGCCGAACTGCGAGCGATGGCACTCGTCGAAGATGAAGACCATGCGCTTGCCCGCGAGGGGCTTGAGCCGATTAACGTAGTTCCGGCGATTGGCCGGATCCAGGGCGAGGCCGAGCTTCTGGATGGTGCAGACGATGACCTTGTCGGCGTAGTCGTCGGAGAGCAGCCGGCGGACGAGGGCGCCGGTGTTGGTGTTCTCCTCGACGCATCCTTCCTGAAACCGGTTGAACTCCTCGCGGGTCTGGCGGTCGAGGTCTTTGCGATCCACGACGAACAGGCATTTCTCGATCGCGGGGTTGTCCTTCAGGAGCGTGGAGGCCTTGAAGCTGGTCAGCGTCTTGCCGCTGCCGGTGGTGTGCCAGACGTAGCCGTTGCCGCCGCTCTTCTCGATGCAGTCGACGATGTGTTTGACAGCGTAAATCTGGTACGGCCGCATCATGAGCAGCTTCTGCTCGCTGGCGACCAGGACCATGTAGCGGCTGATCATCAGCCCGAGTGTGCATTTCTTGAGAAAGCCCTCCGCGAAGTCGTCGAGGTGGGTGATCTTCGAATTGTCCTCGGCGGCGTGCTGGTAGATAGGCAGGTAGCGCTCGTCGGCGTTGAAGGCGAAGTGGCGGGCGTTGTTATTGGCGAAATACCAGGTGCTGTCGCGGTTGCTGACGACGAAAAGCTGGATGAAGCACAGCAGCGTGCGGGTGTAGCCGTTGCCGGGGTCGTTCTTGTAGTCGACGATCTGCTCCATCGCCCGGCGGGGATTGATGCCGAGGGATTTGAGCTCGATCTGCGCGACGGGGACGCCGTTGATGAGCAGGATGACGTCGTAGCGATGGTGGCTGTAGTCGGTGTTGATCCGAAGCTGGTTGATCGCTTCGAATGTGTTCTTGCACCAGTCCTTGATGTTGACCAGCGTGTAGTTGAGCGGCGTGCCGTCGTCGCGGACGAAGTCGTTGATGCCGCGGAGGGTTTTGGCGGCGGTGAAGACGTCGGGCGTGACGATCCCGTCGAGCAGACGCTGGAACTCGCCATCGGTGAGGGTGACGCGGTTGAGGGCCTCGAACTTCTCGCGGAAGTTTCGCTCCAGGGTCGCGCGGTCGCGGATGTCGGGGCGATAGGTGTACTTCAGCTCGCCGAGCTTTGCGATGAGGTGGTCTTCAAGTTGGCGCTCGGCTGAGGTCATCGGGGGGCCACATCGCATTCGAGTTTGCCGCGTCCCATCGTGGCTCGGCGGAATATCGCCGTTACAAATGGTGCTGGCAAGCAAAATGTACCGGCCCTGCCGTTTCGACCGCCTCGCGACTGCATTCCCGACTCTCCCCCTGCCGAAAGACTCGATACCGCACACGGCGCAGCCCGGCCAACGCCGCCCGCCCTGGGACGCGCCCGGCCGTCGCCGCCGTCCGTTGCGGCCGGTAGCGGGTCGCCCGGACACGCGGTGGGCCGTAGAATCGGGTGGTGTTGGACCGTTGAGAGGCCCTGGCCGGGAGGGGTGCTAGCCCATGCAGTGGATGCGACGAACGCTGGTGTGGTTGCGGTCACGGTGTAGCCGGACTGGCGCCAGCGCGGCGGCTCTGATGGCCATGGCGGGCGTTGTGGCCGGCTGTGGCGACGTTGTCGCGCCGCGGACGAGCGGGCTGTTCTACGTGCCTATGGAGGTCCAGGGGGAGTCGATCGGGCGCGGGTTTGTCGATACGGGCGGGGAGTTCGAGGTGCTCCTGAGCCGCAGCTACGGGCTGGAGTTGGTCGGCGAAGTCGAGATTCTGGCCTTCGGCGGGCGGGAGCAGGTGGCGATGACCGGCCCGTTCGTGTACTCGGCCGGCGGGGTGCGGGCGCGCACGTCCGGGGCGATCGTCGGGCTGTCCACGTGCGAATGCAACGGGGTGGGGTTCCGCTTCTTCCGCGACACGGGGACCGTGCTGGGGCTGAACTTCGCCCGGCGTGAGGCGACCATGCTGGACGCCGTGCCACGCGGGGGGCTGGAGGTGCCCTTCGCGCCGCCGCCGGTGACGCTGCCGGGCTTCGACTCGTCGTTCCTGGAGGTCCGGGTGGCCGGTCCGGCGGGCGACGTGCCGCTGACGGCGTTGCTGGATACCGGGGCCAGTGCCACGGTGCTGCGACGCGGGCTGGTCGGCTCCGGGACCACGCTCAGCCCCAACCAGATCGAGGTGACGATCTCGCACGAGGTGCTCGGCGTCGTCGTCGCGTCCGTCCGCCTGTTCGACACCGACGGCCTGCCGGACCTGATTATCGGAAACGACGTCATGGGCGCCCTGGCGGACGAGTGGTACTTCGACCTCCGTCACGGGTTCCAATACCTGTCCATCTTTCCCGACCCCCCTCCGATGGACGGCGAGCCGACCGGCGACGAGACGGATGCGATCCTGGCGGGCGGCGCGTCGGCCGCTCCCGGGTAGCTCCGCGCCCCGGCCGCAGGCGGTCTTCACAGCCGGATTCAGGCTGGGTACCTTCCCGATCCCCGCGCCTTACCGGTGAGACTTCCCTCAGACCATTTCAACCACAAGACATTGACAGGCATAAGGTTGCATCATTCTCGCGAACAGGCCCCGACCCGTCAGGATTTGTCTGTTAAGAATGAATTTCGAGATTGTCAGGTTGCGGTTAACCGAGATCACGGTACGCTGGTATAAGTGACAGTGCTTCGGGGCGGATTGGCGCGCGGCCCCGGATGGCGAGTCGGACTTTCCCGCGATTCAACTGCGATGACGATGACGTCGACGTCGACAAGAGCTTCCGCCGCAGTGAGTGGAATCGGCTTCCTCGAATTCGAAAAGTCCCTCGCCCGCATCCGCAACGACATCGAGCAGCTTGAACTCGAGCAGCGTGAGACCGGCCGCGATCTGGCCGAGGACATCGAGCAGCAGCAGCAGCGGTTTCACGCGACCCTCAAGAATCTCTACGCCTCGCTGACCCCGTGGGAACTGGTCCAGGTCGCCCGCCATCCGAAGCGGCCGCTGACCCCGGACTACCTTTCGCTCGTCTTCCGGGACGTGTGCGAACTGCACGGCGACCGGCTGTACGGCGACGACCCGGCCATCATCACGGCGTTTGCCCGCGTCGGCGACCACAAGGTGCTGGTCGTGGGGCACAACAAGGGGCGGGATCTGAAAGAGCGTATCCGCTGCAATTTCGGCTGCGCCCACCCCGAGGGCTATCGCAAGGCCTTGGCCAAGATGCGCCTGGCGGAAAAATTCGGCCTGCCGGTGGTCTGCCTGATCGATACGCAGGGCGCGTACCCCGGCATCGGGGCGGAAGAACGCGGCATTGCCTCCGCCATCGCCGTCAACCTGTTCGAGATGTCGCGGCTGAAGACGCCCGTCATCGGCGCGGTCATCGGCGAGGGTGGCAGCGGCGGGGCGCTGGGCATCGGCGTCGGCGACCGCATGGCCATGTTCGAGCATTCGTTCTACTCGGTCATCTCTCCGGAGGGCTGCGCGGCCATCCTGTGGAAGACCGGCGAACGTGCCCGGCACGCGGCGGAAGCGCTCAAGCTGACGGCCCGTGAACTGGAACGGCTCAAGCTGATCGACCAGATCATCGAGGAGCCCGTCGGCGGCGCCCATCGCGATCCGGGCGGCGCGGCCGCGAACCTTGAAAAGTACATCTGCGAATCCCTGCGCGACCTGAAGCGGCTCAAGATCGAGACGGTCCTGCGCCGTCGCTATGAGCGCATCCGGACCCTGGGCAGTTTCTTCTCCAGCCCGCGCGAACAGCTTGAGCAGCAGCCCCCCCCGCCGCCGCCGGCCACCCGCCGCGGCGCCGCCCGGGTCCGTCGCATCGCCGCCCGCACCCCGCGGCCGATCTCCGTCGGCGCCTGAACCATCGCCCGCAATCTCGCGAGGCCGGACCTGGCCCGCGTGGCACCCATGCTCGACCAGTGCGGGCAGGTTGACGACCCGTAGCGCAAGTCGCCCGAAGATTGTCGTGGTCGAAGCTCCGCGCGCCACCTCGATTCAGCTCGCAAGCTCAGTACCCGAATCGCCTGGCCCCGCGACCGCATCGGCTTATCGGCCGGGCGGGGGCGCTTATCGGCCGGGACAGTTGATCTGGCCCATACCCACGCGGCTATGATGGGTGAGTCAACCGACGTTCGCGAGGCGAACGCTGTTTTCCCGGAGGAGGAAGACCATGGACCGGACCGTTGTTTACTGGTTCTTTCGGCGCAAAGTGCGGATCGTTTTCTTTACGCTCATGATGTACGCGGCGCTGTGTTGACAGCGGCGTTGCCTGACGCTGCCGCGAAAGACAGCGGCAACTCACCGGCGTCGCGCTCCGGAGGCCCGTCCGCGCGGGCTGAAGCCACGCGGCTCGCTACTGCATCTCTGGAGCAGGCAAGCAGCGCGACGACTCGACGTCACCGCCCCCGTCTATTGACATTCGCCGGAGGCCGCTCCCTGACGGTCGCGGTTCGGATCACCGTCCCGGCGCTTTCCTAGTTCGTTATTCGTTATTCGCTATTCGTTATTCGTTATTCGCTATTCGACATTCGCCATTCATGATTCGCCGTTCGCGCGCTATCGCTCAAAGCAGCGGAAAAAGCTCGCGTAGTCGTCCAGATCGACGTCGTTGTCGTTGTCCAGATCGGCATCCACACCCTGCGGGCAGCTTTCGCCGGGCGGGTTGCCGGGGCCGCCGAAGCAGAGTTGAAACGCCTGCATGTCAGCGAGGTCCGCGTCGCGGTCGCCGTCGAAGTCGGGACCGGCCGGCAGCGGGGCGGAGGCGTTCATGATGGCCACGCCGGTGATGCGACCCAGTTCCGGGTTTTCCGGATCGAGCGGTTCATCGAAGTCGAGCCGCCCGCTGATGCGCACCATGCCATTTTCGATCACGATGTCCGCCGAGATTTCGTCGAGGATCGCCGGCGGGCCTTCGCCCAGGTCCAGTTGCGCCTCGCACTCGAACCCGAGATTGCGAATGATGCCGCAGATCACCCCTTCGGCCAGGTAGGCCACGTCGCCGTCCGTCAGAAACGGCACATTCGTGGCGGTGAAGGCGCCATCGATGATCGGATTGAACGGCTGGCCGCCCGGCTCGGAGTGGTACAGCCGCAGCCCGGTCGCGTCCGCGTAGATGTCGCCCAGAAAGCCGTAGTCGAGATGAAACTCGAGCGTCTGGTCGGCGACGATGTCGAAATCCTGAAGCGCCACCGCGGCCGGGTCGAGCAGGCAGTCGAACTCGACCGCCAGGAAGCCGCTGATGCTGGAGAGGTCGCTGTCGCACTCTCCCTGAACGCAGACCTCCGCGTCGATATAGGACGTGTTTGGATCGACGGTCAGTTCAATGTCCGCGGGCGCGGCCAGGGCGATGAGAATGGCGGCAAGCATCTTCTTCCTCCTGTGTATAGCGTGCGGCGGCCCATCGCGGCCACGTCGCAAAGACGCAGCCACAACGGCGCTGCCCGCATGATAACCGATCCGCGGCCGGAGATTCTACCGCGGACGCGGCGGCCGCGGCTGGAAGAGGGGACCACGGCTGGAAGAAGGGACCGCAGAGGACGCTGAGAGCGCTGAGGCGGAAGTGGGGGAGGCGAGGGAGGCGACGGCGGCGGGCCACGGGGGAAGGTGGAGGCGGGGGGAAGAACCGAACCGCGTCCGCCGAGAAGCGGGTTTGAGGGGCTTCTGGCGGGGTCTGCGACTGGACGAACCGGCGTACTGACGTGCGCGGATGGGTCTATCCTGGGGCGAGCGGCGTGTCATTTTCGGTATAATCGGGGAATCCGCGTTGCGCGTGGCCACGGCCGGAGACTACAGGCACGATGAACATGGTCACAGCTGCTCTGACGGCGCTGGTTCTGCCCGGGTTGGCGCTGCTCGTTCTGGGCATCCGCGGCCGGCGGGTGGGCACTGAGCCGCGCTGCCGCAAGTGCGCGTACGACCTGACCGGCCTGGATCACCTGACCTGTCCCGAGTGCGGGATGGACCATTCGGACGTGCAGCCGCGGGTGGGAACGCGGAAACGAGGGAAGGGGGCGATCGTCGGCGGGGTCGTGCTGCTGGCGATCAGCGCGGCCGGTGGCGTGTCGTGGGGACGCAACGTTGACTGGTACGTTCATCTGCCGGCACGAGCGCTGATCTGGCTCGCCGACGGCGGCGATGCGCGGGCCGTCGGCGAACTTGAATCGCGGTTTGTCGCAGGCAACATCTCCGCCGGCGCGATCGAGCGGCTGGTGACGATGTGCCTGGCGAAGCAAGCACAGGCGACCGTGGCGGTGCCATGGCAGGAATGGATCGACCTGCTGGAGCAACTTGATGTGGGCGAGTTGCTCACGGCGGAGCAGCAGGCGTCTTACTATCGACAGGTGGTGGGTCCGCATCAGCTCAGAGTGCGGGATCCGATCGGTGCAGGGTCTGCGGTGATCGTAGAGTTCACGTACCTCAGCCGCGCGCCCAGGACCGGGTTGTCCACAAGTCAGTCCACTGAGCAACTGATGGTGGGCGATGTTCCGCTTTACAGACGGCGGTCGCGCTCCAGGTTTGGTCAAGGCGTCGTGAACGTCACGACGCACGTCGTGGCAGAGACCAGCCTGAACCCAGGCCGGCATGCGCTCACCTGTTCGGTCGAGATCCGTGCCCGCCGCGGGGTCGACTACACTGTATTCAACAGTGGACATGAGTTGACCCAGTTGACGATCGTAGCCGAGTCGTCGCTCGAAGTGCTCGAACCCGGCAAGGAGGATGTGACACTCGTGCCCGACGAAGAAATGGGCCGTGCACTGCGAGACGCCCTGTACGTGGTAGGCTCGGACTATGGATGGAGCGAATCAGCCCCGACCGCAGACTCAGCGGAACGAGTGCATTGGTTCGCGGGGATTTCCGTCGGAGCCACAACTCCAATTCCGGTCTCTGTCGCCTTCGATGTCTTCGCCCGCGACGGGACGTTCGACTACCCGTTGGGCACGTTCTCATGCGTGGCGGGGTCTCGCGATTGCGAGTTCGACGGGGACTTCCAGGCTGAGATTCTCCAGGATCTCGAGGTTGGAGAGCGACCCATCGTGTTCTGGCCGAGCGTGGACGTCGCCCGCAACACTGTCGACCTCCACGAAATCTGGGATGGTGAACTGATCCTCGGTCCCGTCCGAGTCGGCCGATATGAGCCCTCGGACGACGACATGCCGGCCGCGGCGGCGCCGCTCGATCCGTGAAGCATCGGCAGCGTGCGGCGTCATCGAGCCCCGCGGGTTGGAATCCGCAGATGCTCGCGGATTGTCGAGGATTTCAGAGGAGCTCGTTGCCTGTCGCGCGTCGCCATTGACCGGGCCAGGGGGCGGCTTCCTCCGCACCCGCAGACGCGTAATCCGCCCGCCTTCGCAACGCCGGCCGGCTTCTGATAACGTCCGGCGCGTCGGAGGTTCGCTGCGCATGAACTCGCTTTCACAGATCCTGGTGCTTCTCGGAATCCCCGGGGTCTTACTGCTCGTCTGGGGCATCCGCGGCCGGCGCGTCGGCGCCGAGCCGCGGTGCCGCAAGTGCGAGTACGACCTGACGGGGCTGGATCATCTGACGTGTCCGGAGTGCGGGACGGATCATGCGGAGCGTCCGCCGCGGGTCGGATCGCGGAAGCGGCGGAAGGGGGCGATCGTGGTCGGGCTGGGTGTTCTGGCCTGCGCAGGCGGGCTGGGCTTCGCGGGAACTCGACCCATCAACTGGTACTCGCACATGCCGGTCCGCCTGCTGCTGTGGCTGGCGGAAGGGGGCGACAGCGCCGGATTCAAAGAGCTTAGTCGACGGGCTACACGTGGAGCATTGTCCGCGGATCAAGCCTCCGAGGTGGTGGACATCTGCCTGGCGAAACAGGCGCGGGCCACGCCCGAGGAAGCGCATGCCGAGTGGCTCAGCCTGCTCGACCAGATGGATGAAGCCGGGGGCCTGACGGCCGAGCAGCGGGAGGCGTTCTGGACGCAGATCCAGGGCCCCCACCGGTTCACGTTTCGCGATCCGATCGCCGCCGGCGACCCCGTGGTCATCGACTTCACCTACCTCCATCGCGCGCCAATGGGCCTGTCCGTCGGGTGGGTCAGTGCATAAATCAAAGTCGATGGCGTCGGGGTGGACAGACGTGAATACGACACAGACCCCGCCCAATTCAACTCCTGGCGCGGGGTCGAGGAGAGAACGTACCATATTGTCGGAGTACAGGGCCTGCCCGTCGGGCGTCACGAGATCGAGTGCATCGTCTACGTGTGGGTGAAGCGTGGCGGCGACGGCAAGCGGTTCAGGCTCACGGAGGCGGCGACCGTGGCGGTCGTCGAGCGCGAGCAGGTGACCATCGGGCTGGTGCCCGATGCGTCGTTGGCCG
Source organism: uncultured Phycisphaeraceae bacterium (assembly GCA_964648365.1). Lineage (GTDB taxonomy): Bacteria > Planctomycetota > Phycisphaerae > UBA1845 > UBA1845 > SURF-32. Next base: position 21,813 of record CAZYLK010000024.1, on the reverse strand, counting down.
AGTCGCTGCGCACGTCGTTATCTCTGCGCAAGGACGCCGTGATGTACACCGCTCCCGACAATTCAGCGCGGCCCTACTGGCGCATCGAAGTCGTCGCGGATCGCCCCATGCCCGCGCCGGTGGCGTTCGAGGCCTTCGCCCGCGACGAGCACGGCGACGAACCGATCGGCACGTTCTGGTGCCCCGAGGGTTCGACCCGGTACGGATTCAAAGCCGTCCACCCGCTTTATCACATGAATGAGCTCGAACGCCTGATCGTCCTTCGCGCGAGTACGGACGTAGCCCGTCAGAGCGTTGATCTGATCGAGATATGGGATGGCGAGCTGACGCTGGGGCCGATCATGACGGGGCGTAGCGATTCGCAGCTCGTGATCGACAGGCCGACGCCCCCGTGATCGGCGGCGCGGTTCAGCCGGTCCATGCGTGGCCAGGAGCGCTTACGCCGGCTGACAGGCCGGATCCTGAGGCGGCCGCCGGCCGCAACCAAAAAGCCAAATGGGGAAGGGAGTGAGGGAGTCAGGGAGTGAGGCGAAGATGCAGGATGCCAACGCCGTCGTTGCCCTCAATCCTGCACACCGCCCGTTCCCACCTGTTCCACCCGTTCCCCGGATGCATTGATTCCGGAAACCGGCCCAGGTATCCTGTGCTCGTTCGGTATTCAGCCATCCGCGCTCCGCCCAGTGTGGACCGCGCGTACAACCCTTCGTTTCGAGCTGTCAGCGGCGGGACGCCGTTGTGAAGCGACCCGCCATAAACGCCCTTGCAAGGGATCTTCAGATGAGAAAGAACGCGTTCGTGCTCATGTTCGGGTGCGTGGCCCTCTCGGCATCGCTCGCCCGGGCTGATGTCATCGGCTTTGTGAACAATTGCACCGGCAACTCGCTGGACTGGCGAGCCCAGGTCGATGACCTCGGCCTCGGCGTCAATGAGAACATCGACTTCGAGACGCATCCGGAAGGCGAACTCCAGGGCGGGCACTACTCGGGCTCGGAGGGCGTCAGTATGACCAGCACTGGGTTCTTGCGGGTGATAAACGACGCCGGCCCCGGCCAGGGGAACACGGTCACCCCGCCGCTTTGCGATGGTGAGGGCGTTCACGGCGTCAACCACCATGCCCGCGCGGGCATAAGCACCATGACGTTTTCGTTCATTAATGGGCCCGTCCACGGTGGTGGCGTATTCCTGATCGACCTGTACAACCCCGACGGAGTTCACCCGGTCAAAATCGAGGCCTTCGACGGACAGAACGCGACCGGCAACCTGCTGGGCACCTTCGAAGCCGCCGGCTTCAACTTCCAGAGCAACAAGCTGTACTTCATGGGCATTGTCAGCACCGACGGAGACATACGGTCGATCCGCATCAGCGCGACCGGCGGAGCGGGCGATGCGATCGGACTGGACAACTTCCGCTTCACCACTGCGGGCGGCGACAAGTGCACGTACGCGACCAAGAAGTTCAAGCAGAAGAAGTGCGTGGATTCCGGCTGCCCCGGCGGCCCGGTCCAGTGCGAGATCCAGACTGAACAGACGTGTGGAGACGTAGGTGAGTGTGCCCCGAAGATCAGTCGCAACACGAAGTGCGCGAACCCGGGGGAAAAGGGCAAATGCACGCACAAGCTGATCCGCTGCGACTGCAAGTAGACGCGCGCGGGCGGCGTCTCGCGTAATGCTGGACTCTGGAGCCGCGGAGAGATGCTCTGCGGCTCTCCCTCTTGGGGCGCTGCACAGCGTGAATCGCGAAGGTAGAACTGTCTGTAGGCCGCGGCAGGCATGGCATTGCACAGGCATCCATCATCGCGTGGTCTGCGGGGGATTCGCATGAGCCGCCGCGAGGTCCGTTGGAGGTTTCTGTGACGGAAGCGACCCTTCTATTCGTTGCGGCGTTCCTCGCCGTCGTCGATGCCGCGTTGGCAGTGAGTGTGGTGGTGGTGTTCGGTACGTCGCGACAACCGAGTCTGGCGGCGGCAGGAGCTGACGTTCGATCGCCATCGGCGCCGATCGGCCTGCTGCCCATCGCGGTGGCCGCGGTCGTCGTCGCGTTGTTCGGCGCCGCGCAGCTTATCGTGCTGGTGCTGGCCGGCGGCAACATCTTCGCGATGATCCACGTCGTCTACGACGCGTTGGTCATCGGCGTGCCGCTGGCGGCGATCGGCGTGCTGTGCCTTGCGTTCGCGCCCGCAGGCCTGCGGCCGACGGCGGGGCTCTGCGCCTCGGGCCGGCCGGCAGCGGCGAGCGCGGGACAGGCCGGGAGCCGACCGCGCGAAACCCGCCGGCCGCGTGCGCTTCGTCTGACGCGGCCGGCGTGCTTTTTGTGCGTGATGCTGCTATCCGCGGCCGGGATCGGCGTTCACGCAACCTTCATCGAGCCGTATCGCCTGCAAATCGAAACGGCGACGGTGCCCATTTCGCCGGATCGCGCCGGGCGCGCGCCGATCCGGGTGGCCGTGGTGGCGGACATTCAAACCAACCAAGTCGGAGATTACGAGCGCGACGCCATCGACCGCGTCATGGCCTTGAAGCCGGATCTGATCCTCATGCCCGGCGATCTGTTCCACGGCCGGCGCGACATGTGGCTCGACCAGATAGACGAGCTTCGCGACCTCGTCGGCCGGCTGCGTGCGCCGGGCGGCGTCTACTTCGTCACCGGCAACGTCGATCATCCCGACCTGCTGCGGCGCGTGTTCGAAGGCACCGACGTACGCCTGCTGATGAACGAGATCGTGACGATCCACGTGGCCGATCGGACGATTCTGCTGGGCGGCGTCGAACTGGACCTGCGGCAGATGGAAGTGCATCGGGTCGTCGCCGAGTTGGACGGGGCATCCGAGACGCTCGATTCCGGCGAACGGTATGTCAGCGGCAGGCGCGGCGAACGACTGCCGGACGGCGCCGACTTCTCCAGCGAGGCGCACGCCAAGCGCGCTGCGTCGGAACGGTCGGGAGGCGCCGCACAACTGGCCGGCGGGGACGCTTCGCGCATCGGCGGCAAGACCGAAGAGCCGGTCCTGGACTTGGCACTGTCGCCGGAACGGTGGAACCTGCCTTCCGATGCCGCCGCGACCAACGGACATGGCTTGCCTGCGCAGTCGCCTGACTCGCCGACGGACGCGCCGTCCTCGCCGGATGTGCCGGACGGTGCGATCCGCATCCTGATGAGCCACCTGCCTGACTCGATGTTTCTGCTGTCATCGCAGACCCGCGTCGATCTGGTGGTGGCCGGGCACACGCACGGCGGCCAGGTGGTGCTGCCGCTGTTCGGCCCGCGGATCACGTTCTCCCAAGTTCCGCGTCACGTTGCGGCCGGCGGGCTGCACGACGTGAACGGGCGCCGCATTTACGTCAGTCGCGGCGTCGGCGTGGAGCGCGGCTACGCACCCCGCATCCGCTTTCTCTGCCCGCCGGAGATCACGCTGCTGACGCTTGAATGATGCACGACGGGCGGCATCGGCGTCGTGCATGCGAACTCGATCGTGTGCGGCGGCCGGTGACGCGGCGACGAAGAAGGCCGTCGCGCCGGGAGCGACGGCCGTTGTGCTGCCCTTCGTTGCCGGATCGCTTCGCCTGCGATCATTCGGCGATGCGCAGGAAAGCAAACCGCTCGCTGTCGCCGCTGCGGATCCGCAGGCGGACGCCCTCGGTGAGGTCGCTGCTCGAGAGTGCCTTGCGGAACTCGGAAGCGGTGTTGACCGGCTTACCGCCAACCTTGACGATCACGTCGCGCGGCCGGATGCCGGCGTCGGCAGCGGGGCTGTACGGCTCGACTTCCGTCACCACGACGCCTTCGGCATCATCATAACCAAGCTGGTCGGCCAGTTGCGGCGTCAACGTCCGAACGGTCAGACCCAGATCGTCGTGCGTCGCCCGGCCCGGTTCGGAGGAGCCGGCCGCACCGCCCTTCAGTTCACCGATTTCGACTTCGATCGTCTTGCGGGCGCCGTCGCGGAAGACATCCAGCGATGCGCGCGTGCCCGGTCGGGTCTCGGCGACGGAGGCGCGGAGTTCCACGACGTTGCCCACCGGCTTGCCGTTGTAGGCCAGGACGATGTCGCCCTCCTTCAGGCCGGCTTCGGCAGCCGGTCCATCCGCGACCACGTCTCCGATCAGTGCGCCGTCGGTGCTGTCGTATCCAAACGAGTCCGCCATGCCTGCGTCGAGGTTCTGAATCATCGCGCCCAGGTAGCCGCGGACTACGTGGCCTTCGTCGATCAGGCTGCGCATGACCGACTTCGCCATGTTGATCGGAATCGAAAAGCCCAAGCCCATGTAGCCGCCGCTGCGCGAAAAGATGGCCGTGTTGATGCCGATCACCTCGCCGCGCAGGTTCACCAGCGGTCCGCCGCTGTTGCCGGGGTTGATCGCAGCGTCGGTCTGGATGAAGTCTTCATAGTCGACGATGCCCATGTTCGAGCGGCCGGTGGCGCTGACGATGCCGGCCGTCAGCGTGTGCGACAGGCCGAAGGGGTTGCCCACCGCGACCACCCATTCGCCGATGCGCACGTCGCTCGAGTCGCCCAGCCGGGCGGCCTGAAGCTCGCTGGCGTTCACCTTGATCACCGCCAGATCGGTCTTCGGGTCGGTGCCGATGACTTCGGCCTTAAACGACCGGTCGTCCGAGAGGCGCACCTTTACTTCGTCGGCGTCTTCCACCACGTGGTTGTTCGTGAGGATGTAACCATCGTCGCTGACCACGACGCCCGTTCCGACGCCTTCCTGAAAGTAGTCGCGCGAGCGGCTGTCGCCGCGATCCTGGAACCTGTCGGGAAAACGGTCGCCGAAGAAGTCCCGGAAGGGACTGTTCAGGAGCGGCTCCGGAATCGTCTGGCGGGCGGCGACGCGTTTTACGGAACTGATATTAACCACGGACGGCTTGATGGCCGTCGCGACGTCTTCAAAGGCGGTGGACAGATCCGTCGCGTCGCGCAGGCGAGAATGCGCCTCGTCGGAGCGCACTTCGTCCAGGGCGTAGGCGAACCGCGCCGTCAGATTCGATCCGTATATCCCGACCGCCGCGGCCGTTGTCAGCACCGCTGCTCCCATCGTCCAGTTTCTTCGCTTCATCGTAGCAACTCCTTTGATGTGCGGGCGGCGTGGACCGAAGTCCCGCCGGCGCGGCCCTGTCGAGCTGAACCGGGACGCAGCCGCAGGCCCTGCGGCCACGTCGCCCGCTTATACTGTCTTAATGTTTGCCCCGCAGCCGCCTGTTTCCGGCGCTTACGGAACACATGACCCGACACATGACACGGGTCTCGGTCTTGGTTAACCATGTGACGCTCGGCCACGCCGTCGGCCCGTCAATCGAATGGGCGGAACGGCCCTTCTGTTACGATTGCGTTACCCGTACACGATACGGCGTACGGCATAGCTGTGAGCCAGGCGCGCCGCCCGCCGCGAACGCCACGCAGAGGCGATCAGCGCCGCGCCGCATCGGACCGGGGTCTCGCAATCGGCGTGCCAGCGAGGACGGCGGCACAACATAAGTTCTGACCCGGATTTTATAGGCATCCCGCGACGGTCAGGCCCGGCCGGCGCCGCCGATGTGCCAGGCTGGCATGACGGGGGTGACGCCTGGCAGGCGTGGCGTGGCGCCTGCGCTCGTTGGTGTCGATTACGGCTGACAAGTCACTACAATCGTTGCCCAGATCGATGCTGCGGAGTTCGCTGGAGAGGCCGCAGCTCGACCGGTGCAGGAATAGTCAACCGCGAAGACGGCATGCAATCGGAGTTGGACATGGCCGGCCATGACATTCTCAGACGACTCGGGATCGAAACCACGAACGCTGGCGGCTTCTGCGGCGAGTGGCTGGGCGGCGGCGAGCCGCTGCCGGTGCGCTCGCCGATCGACGGGAGCGACCTTGGCGTCGTTTGGCAGGTGACGCCCGAAGAGTACGACCGGATCGCGGAGCGCGCGCATCAGGCGTTCCTGAAGTGGCGCTCGGTGCCGGCGCCGGTGCGCGGCGAAACCGTGCGCCGGCTGGGCAACGCCCTGCGCGAGGTCAAAGCCGATCTGGGCGCACTGGTGACGCTGGAGATGGGCAAAATCCGGGCCGAGGGCGAAGGCGAAGTGCAGGAGATGATCGACATCTGCGATTTCGCGGTCGGCCTCTCGCGGCAGCTTTATGGTTTGACCATGCCGTCCGAGCGGCCGGGCCATCGGATGTGCGAGCAGTGGCATCCACTGGGCGTCGTCGGCGTGATCTCGGCGTTTAACTTCCCGGTGGCGGTGTGGTCGTGGAATACGGCCCTGGCCGCGGTCTGCGGCGACGCGGTGATCTGGAAGCCGTCGTCCAAGACGCCGCTGACAGCCGTGGCGTGTACGCGCATCGCCGAACGCGTCTGCAAGGACACCGGCGTCGATCCGGCGATCTTCAGCCTGGTCATCGGGGGGGGCAGGTCGATCGGCGAGCGGCTCATCAACGATCGCCGCGTGCCGTTGATCAGCGCGACGGGAAGCTGCCGCATGGGCTACCGCATCGGCGAAGTCGTGGGCCAGCGGCTGGGCCGGACCATCCTGGAACTGGGCGGCAACAACGCAATCATCGTGACGGCGCACGCCGATCTGGACCTGGCGCTGCGGGCAATCGTGTTCGGCGCCGTCGGCACGGCCGGGCAGCGCTGCACGTCCACGCGGCGGATCATCGTGCATCGTTCGGTGCGCGAGCGGCTCGTCTCGCGCTTGATCGAGGCGTACAAGCAGGTGCCGATCGGCAATCCGCTGGAGGAAGGCACGCTGATGGGACCGCTGATCGACGAGTCGGCCGTCCGCGACATGCAGGCGGCCATCAAGCGGCTCACGGAGGAGGGCGGCGAAGTGCTCTACGGCGGCGAAGTGCTGTCGGGCGACCGGTACCCCGGTGGCGGGTACGTGACGCCGTGCATCGCGGCCGCAAAGAACGAATACAAGATCGTGCAGGAGGAGACGTTCGCCCCGATTCTGTACGTCATCGACTACGGCGGCCCGACGCCTCCAAAGAATAGCGCCGCGCTCGAACGCGAGCTTGAGGAGGCGCTTGCCCTGCACAACGGCGTGCCGCAGGGCCTGTCCAGCGCGATCTTCACCACGAACGCCCTGGAGGCCGAGCGGTTCATGTGCGCGGCCGGCAGCGACTGCGGCATCGCCAACGTCAACATCGGCACCAGCGGCGCGGAGATCGGCGGCGCCTTCGGAGGCGAAAAGGAAACCGGCGGCGGCCGTGAGTCGGGGTCGGACTCCTGGAAGGCCTACATGCGCCGGCAGACGAACACGGTGAACTACACGACGGAGCTGCCACTGGCGCAGGGGATCAGGTTCGGCTAGAATGGACCGGGAGGTGACGTAGAGTGGTCGTGACCGAAACGCTCGAAGGTACGATCGACGACGAGTTGTGGTTTCACTACGACATGACGGCAGATGTACTGTACTTGCGTCTGGCGAAGGAGCGTGAGGCGGCCACAGCGACGGAGGAGACGCCGGACGGTTTGCTGAGCTGCGGCGCGAGAACGACAACCGCGTGGTAGGTCTGACGGTCGTGAACTGGTGGAACCGCTTCGCCAAGGGCGCACGCCCGGATTCCATTGGTGAACTCCAGAAGATGATCGAGCCCTGGGAGACGAGACTGGCGGCATGACGACCCATCGGACCGTGCATATCAGGCATACCGCTTGGCGGCGAGGAAGGACGCTCTCGCATGTATAGGTCGATACGCATCGAGCGATTCCGCGGCTTCCGCGACTTGGAACTACGCGACCTCGCACCGGTCAACCTGATCCTGGGGCCCAACGGCGTCGGAAAGACCGCGTGCCTGGAAGCGATCTTCCTTCATTGTGGAGCTACCAATCCGCAGCTTGCATTGGAGTTGAGCGGATATCGAGGCATCAAGTTCGCGTATGCTTACCCGCCCACGGGGCAGGCGCCGTGGGAAACGCTGTTCGCCGACTTTGACCGAACTACGACCATACAGATTACAGGAACGTCCACCGACGGTGCGAGTCGAGTGGTGAGGCTGTCAGCGCTCACGGAGAAGCCGCAGGCGGCAGCGAACGACGGCGAGTCGGGCGGCAGCGGTATCGCAACGACTCAGAGCGGGCTGTGGGGCATCCGGCTGGAATCATCGGGAGACAGTTCGCGAGCGGGGACGTTTAACGCAGTCCTGGGGCCAAAGGGAATCAAGACAGACGTGAACCCGTCGGCCCCGTTCCCGACGCTGTTCGTGTTCTCCAGTCGGGGCATCGGTGCGGACAGCGTCGAGCGCTTCAGCCGCCTGCGGATTGCCCGCGCATCCCAACCTGTCATTGATGCCATGCGCATCATAGAACCGCGGATCACCGACATCTCGATCCAGGCCCACAGCTCGCCCGGACTGTGGGCCGACGTTGGCTTGCCTGAATTGCTGCCGTTGGAAATGCTCGGTGACGGCGTCGGCCGGGTTCTGAACATCACCTGTGCGATCGCGTCCTGCCCCAACGGAGTCGTACTGGTGGATGAAGCTGAGGCCGGGATTTACCACGAGGTCCACCTGAACCTGTGGCGAGCGATCATCACCCTCGCGGAGCGGTTGCAGGTACAGCTTTTCCTCACGACCCACAGCCACGAGTTCCTGGCGGCCGCTCACGCGGCCGCCCACGAGTTCGCATTCCCGGTTCTCAAAGTGCATCGACTGGAACGAGATGGCGCGGACGTTGATGCCGTCAGCTATGACGACGACTCGCTGGATGCCGCAATGGCGGGCAACATTGAGGTGCGCTGATGCCCTGGAGCCCAACGGCCCCCAAGCTCATCCTCGCCGAGGGCAAGGAAGATGTGTTGTTCATCGAAGCGATGATCCGGCACTTGCGCTTGACTGGCATCGAAGTTAAGGAATACGGCGGAAAACAGCAGCTCAGGGGCTTTCTTGGCGCCATCGTCCGCAGCCCGAGCTTTCACAGCCGGGTCGTCACTCTGGCGATCACTCGAGACGCCGACGAGAGCGCCGAAGACGCTTGGCGAAGCGTCGCCGGAGCGATCCAGGCGGCCGGGCTGTCGGCGGTTCCCGGCCCGGGTTTGCGTGGCCCGGGAAAGCCCGCCGCAGCAGTCTTCATTTTCCCCGGGCAGGATCGACCTGGGATGCTCGAGGACTTGTGCGTGGAATCGGTGCGCGATACTCGGGAGATGACGTGCGTAGACGAGTTCGCCCACTGTCTCGAGTCGCTCGAAACGCCGGCCAGAGAAGTACACTCGAAGGCCAGGCTGCAAGCGTTTCTGGCCGCCCAGCGGCGACCGGGGCTGCGTGTCGGCGAGGCGGCCGCGAAAGGAGTTTGGCCCCTGGACGCGCCCGCATTCTCGGCCGTGCGGGACTTCCTGCGGGTGCTGTAGCGTACCAACGCTCCGGTTCCAGGACAGCCCGAAAGAGCGAAACCTGCTCCGGTCGCAACTTTGTCCAATTAGAAGCGCTATCCCTGTTCCAGCCGAGGCCGTCGTCGAGGAGATTCGAACGACCCGCCGCCGCCTTCGGCGGAGGCCGCGGGTAACGATGTCACGACGTTTCTTGAGCAGCTCGACCACGACGTCCCGTGGTCGAGCCTGCGGGGCCGGGTGCGGCGATCGCCGCGGAAGACCCGCCGTCGCCCGAAAGAGGATTGACGCGAACGCCTTCCGGGGCCGTCCAGCACCAGCGTGTCCCTGGTTTTCCCGGGATCGACGCCTCGCCGCCCGACGGCTCACCGCAGTTCCTGCCCCCCTTGCGTCCGGCCCGCGGATCGGCTAGCTTGCCCGGCTCGATTTTGCCGGATTGGACCGGCGCAGGCGGCGAGCGGCGGTCCGGCATCGGCGGATCAGGTGGATATTATGCACTACCCAAGAAGAAACAGCCAGATCAAACGAGCCCGGAAGCAGGGGTTCCGCGCCCGCATGCGCACCTCCAAGGGCCGCAAGCTGCTGAACCGGAAGCGCCGGCACGGATTCAAGAAGATCAGTTGCGTCTGACGGGGTCGCAGACTGGGGAGGTTCGCGCCAGGCGGGGGCGCAAAGCACGTGCGGTTGGCGGGTGTCCGGCCGGGGCTGCGGGCAGGATGCCGGGGCGGAAGCTCCGTGCCGCACGCGCTGCCTGTCGCATCCGCGTCGCCCGGGTCAGCCGAGCGGCCGCGGCGGTTCACTTCGGCGACCGATACTTCGGGATCCTGTGCGAAGGGCGGCCTGTGAATTGTCTGGCCCGCGAGGCTGGATTTCGATATAGACTTGACTCCCGACAGCGGTGCGGACGGCCGGGACGGTCCCGGCGGTGCGACCGCGTGGTTTATTTTGCAGACGGGACCGGCCGGTCCCGGTGTGGATGGCGTGCCGAACGGCGGCGCGCACGCAAGAAGGCAGGTCAAAGCGAAGCATGGTTGACTACAACCTCATTAACGATCTCGACGTTTCCACCGAGGCCCTCGAAAACGAGCTGGCCGCTCTCTTCGGCGGCGAGAACCCCAACGCACGCGTCGAGCAACTGATCGCTCCCAACGAGGAAGATTTCAAGGCAGGCACGATCCTCACCGGCCGCGTCGTCGCGACCGCCGGTGACGATTACGTGGTCGACGTGGGCCTCAAGAGCGAAGGCATCGTGCCGGCCGCGGAATGGGGCGACGGCGGGTCGGTCGATATCGGCGATGAGGTGCAGGTCTGGCTGGAGGCGGTCGAGTCCGACAGCGGACACATCGTTCTTTCCAAGCGCAAGGCGGACCGCCTGCTGAACTGGCAGCGGATCGTCAGCAGCAAGAACGAAGGCGACGAGGTCTCCGGCACCGTCATGCGGAAGATCAAGGGCGGCCTGCTGGTGGACATCGGCTACCCGGTGTTCCTGCCGGCCTCGCAGGTAGACATCCGCCGCCCGGGCGACATCGGCGCGCTGATCGGCCGCACGGTCGAGGCGAAGATCCTCAAGATCGACGTCGAGCGCCGCAACATCGTGATCTCCCGCCGCAAGCTCATCGAGGAGAGCCGTCAGGCCGCCAAGGAACTGCTGCTCTCGTCGCTGAACATCGGCGATGTCAAGAAGGGCACGGTCAAGAACATCGCCGACTTCGGCGCGTTCGTGGACCTGGGCGGCATCGACGGGCTGCTGCACATCACCGACATGAGTTGGGACCGCATCCATCACCCGTCCGAACTGGTCCGCATCGACGACCACATCGAGGTGAAGGTTCTCAACATCGACAAGGACAAGGAGAAGATCGCCCTCGGCCTCAAGCAGCTTACGCAGAACCCGTGGGACCGCATCGAGCAGTCCTACCCGATCACCACCAAGGTCAAGGGCGAGGTGGTCAACCTGATGAACTACGGCGCCTTCGTGAAGCTGGAGCCGGGCGTCGAGGGGCTGGTCCACATCAGCGAGATGAGCTGGACCCGGCGCATCAACCATCCGTCCGAGATGCTCAACGTCGGCGACATGGTCGACGTGGTCGTCCTGGAGGTGAACAAGGACAAGCAGGAGATATCGCTGGGCATCAAGCAGACCCAGGTCAATCCGTGGACGCAGGTGGCGGAGAAGTATCCGCCGAATACGCGCATCAGCGGCCGCGTGAGGAATCTGACCAATTATGGGGCGTTCGTCGAGATCGAGGAGGGCATCGACGGCCTGCTGCACGTCTCCGACCTGAGCTGGACCAAGAAGATCAGCCACCCGTCCGAAATGCTCAAAAAGAGCGACACGATCGAGTGCGTGGTGCTGAAGGTGGACGAGGACAACCAGCGAATCGCCCTCGGCCTGAAGCAACTGCACGAGGATCCCTGGGCCCGTGCCGTGCCCGAGAACTACATCCCGGGCCAGATCGTCGAGGGCGAGGTCACGAAAATCACGAATTTCGGCGTCTTCGTCGAGCTGGAACAGGATCTGGAGGGACTGTTGCACGTCAGCGAACTGGCCGATCATAAGGTTGAGGATCCGCACGACGAGGTGAAGATCGGCGACCGCATTCAGGTCAAGATTCTGCGCGTCGATCCGGTCGAGCGGAAAATCGGTCTGTCGAAGAAGCGGGCCGAGTGGTCTGCCGATCAGGATACGGACGGCGGTGCTCCGCGCCGGCCCAAGCCGCGGCGCGGCGGCCTGCACGGCGCCGGCGATGACGATCTGGTTCCGCACGCACCCTTCGGCTCGGCCAGTGTGCCACGGCGGGATGACGACGACGATTCGGACCGGGGTTGACGCGTCGCCGCAACGCGCCGTGCCCGAGCCCGGTCACACGGACATCGGACATGGCAATGATTGCGGACGCCGGCCTGCAGACCTACTTGCGCCAGATCAACCGGGCCAAGTTGCTGACGGCCGACCAGGAAAAGGAGCTGGCGACCATCATCCGCGACGGACAGGCCGCCGCGGAGCGGTTTGCGTCCGGCACGATCACCCTGCCCGACCGCGAGACGGCCGAGGAAAAGGCCTCCCGGGCGCGCGAAGTGATGGTTGAAGCGAACCTCCGCCTGGTCGTCAACATCGCCAAGAAGTACACGAAGCGGGGCATCCCCCTCAACGACCTGATCAACGAGGGTAACCTCGGCCTGATCCGGGCGGTTGAGGGGTATGACCCTGCGCAGAATACGCGCTTCAGCACGTACGCCTCCTGGTGGATCAAGCAGGCCATCAAGCGCAGCCTGATCAACGGGGACAAGCCCGTCCACATCCCGGCCTACATGGTCGAGATGATCTCGAAGTTCCGCCGCGCGATCGACCGGTTCCGCGAGCAGAACAATGACCGGACTCCGACCAACACCGAGATGGCGGAACTGCTGGAAATGCCCGAGCGGAAGGTCAACCACATCCGACGGGCGGTCAAGGCGGTCAGCGCGCCGACGCAGTCGGCCGACGAAGACGACGCCGGCTCGCCGTTGAGCGAAACGCTGGCGGACCCGCGCACGCCGCTGCCGGAAGATGCCATCGCCTCGGAGGGCGACACGGCACGCATCCTCAGCCTGCTCGAATCGCTCGATTACCGCGAGAGCACCATCCTGCGCCTGCGCTACGGCATCGACGACGAAGGTCCCATGACGCTCAAGGAGATCGGCGCCAAGATCGGCCTGACTCGCGAGCGCGTGCGGCAGATCGAAGCGGAAGCGATCAAGAAGCTGGCGCTGCGGTTTGAGGAGTAGGCACGAGCGGAACGCACAAGGGCGTCGCCAGCGACGGCGGAGCCTCTCGCCCATCCGCCCGGCTGTTCCGCCTCCGGCGCGATCTCCAGCACGACAGAGGCCCGGTTCCCTTACTCCCGTACTTCCCCATCCTCCTGCCGTCACTCTTCGCCGATGTAGCCCAGGGCGTGAAGATGTGCCCGACCGTGGGGGTCGATGCCCGAGCGAGCGCCTTCCGTGATGCCGTAATGCACACGCAGCGCCTCGCTTCGTACACGTTGGCGCTCCAGCACCGTTCTAAGGCGTTCCTCGATGTCGGAAGGGACGGTGGTCATTCCCCTCCGTTCCCAACGATCGGCTTGAAGCTCGAACCAGTCATTCCGTCCGGCAGCGTCAAACGTTGTCCACTTCCACTGATCCGTCGTGACGGCAAACCCGCCGTCAAAGTAGAGCAACCCCTCGCTGACGATGCCCGTTGGGCCGGGTAGTTCCGCGCCCCCATTGTCGGCTGTCAGGGGCTCCGCGGAGAACTTGTCCGGCTCAAACGTGTCTACCGAATCCAGCAGCGACAGAATCGTCGGCGTGACCGCCGTTGTCTCAACGAGCGACTCGACGCCGCCGCCAGCCGCCCAGCCGGGTGCTTTGATCGCCAATGGAACGTGGAGCAGTTCGCGATGGAAGGTGTGACCGTGCTCGAATCCGCCGTGATCCCACAGTTCCTCGCCGTGATCGCTGACGAAGACGATTGCGGCATCGTCATAGCGACCTGCACGCCGCAGTCCGTCCATCAGGCGTCCGACTTGGCTATCAACCCAGCGAACTTCAGCGGCGTAGAGCGCGCGAACGGCCTCGCGCTGGGCGGCCGTCAGTTTCAAGTCCCCGGTGCGAACGCCGGTCATGTCGGCGAAGCGCTCGCCGACGATCGGGTCAAGCGGCGCCGCGCCGCGCCATTCGGGGAGGGGCTCGTAGGGCAGGTGCGGATCGTAATAGTGGACCCACAGAAAGAGCGGCGCATTGCGGCGGGCATCGATCCACGTCAGCGCCGAGTCCGTGATCTTCTCAGAGGCGGCGCGCGTGACGTAGAGCGACGGGAACAGCCGTGACGCAAGATAGCCCGAATAAGTCGCAGGCGCGGGAAGCATGAGCCGGACGTGCTGGAAGCCACGCGTAAAACTCGGTGACGCCGCAAGAAAGGGGTTATAGCCGAACGCAGCGGTGGTGTACCCGGCCTCATGCAGGCGAGCGGCAAGCGTCGGCAACTCCGGCGGGAGGGTGGAATCCGCGTAGAGCGCCCGATGAACGTCCGGGGCAACGCCGGTCAGGATCGAGCTCATTGCGGGAACGGTCCAGGGGCCGGGCGACGTCGCTCGATCGAAGCGGACGCCGTCCGCCACCAGGGCGTCGATGTTGGGCGTCGGGTTGCTCGATCCGTAGCATGAGAGGTAATCCGGCCGGAGCGTGTCAACAACCAGAAGGAGGATCGTACGCGGGCCGGGGACGTTGCGGACGCCGGTATCGAGTTCCGGCATGATCGCATAGCGCCATTGGATCGCGGGCGCGAGCAGAATGGCAGCGCCGATGACAACGTTGACGCACATCGCGACTGCGGCTCGCCTCGACCCCCGCGCATGCTCTTGCGATTGCGCCGGCAGCGATTGTGGTCCCGGGCGGCGAGCCAGGCCCAGACAGGAAACCGCCGCCACGGCCAGCAGCAGTGACCACCACCACGTGCCCAGGTCTGCAGCACGCAGCGCCAGCCACGCAACGGCGCAGAACAGCAGCACCGGGGCGACCAGCCACTTCGTCGGGTCGCCGTCACGACGCGCCGAATCGCTCCGATCGTCGGTGAGGCGAAGGCGGAATGCTCTGTACATGCACACCGACACAGTGACTGTGATCCCGGTCAAGACCCCGGCTGACCACAGCTCGATCGCGGGCCCGCCGACCGCGATTGACTGCAAGCTCCAGAGCACGCGGAGTCCTGCGGCGCCGGCAACCGTAGCGATGCACCCGGCCCGCGCGTCGCCACCGAAGGCGCGCGCCGTATGCGCCGCAAGTGTGGCCAGCACGACCAGCGCTGTCCACGTCGTGGCGAACATCACGGCCGTGGGCAGCAAGAGCGCGTGAAACAGGGAAAACCCGCCGCCCTCGATCAGCGTCGCCGCGCCGGCATCAACCAGCGCGACAATCAGCGCGGCGACCCATGCTGTAAGCAACACGAACGGTACGCCGGTGCGGGAGGGCGTCATGATCAAGCGTGCTCCCAGTCCTGCATCCGCCATGTGCCGCCTCGTTCGCCGCAGTGCCGTCAAGCTGCCACGTTGCCCGCGTCCGACGGCGTGTGTGCCTTGCGGTAGACGCACCAGACCCAGGCGACCACCGCGAAGATGCTGATCTGAATGGAGAAACGTGGCAGACCGAGCCCCTGGCTGATGTCCCACATGATCTTGGCGATGATGCTGCTGACGAAGCAGGCCGCATAGAGCAGGCCGGTCGTGGCCAGCACCGGTCCGCCATCGAGCAGCACGTCGCTGCCCCGCCGCCAGAGGACGGCGATGACG
The DNA here is from genome assembly GCA_964648365.1 of uncultured Phycisphaeraceae bacterium. GTDB lineage: Bacteria > Planctomycetota > Phycisphaerae > UBA1845 > UBA1845 > SURF-32. Next base: position 6,198 of record CAZYLK010000024.1, on the reverse strand, counting down.
ATGAACATCGGCAGCACCAGCAGCATCAGGTCGTACATGAACAGGTGCGGGCTGATGAGCAGGCCGATCGCCAGGGTGGCCGCCATCATCAGATCCCACTGCTTGGAACCGGCGTTCCACGCCGTGCGGCGCCACGCCAGCGCCACGGCCAGGGCGCTGCCGCCACTTAGTGCGATGGCCAGCACGTTCGCGGCCTGCATCGAGATCCCGTCCAACAGCAGCAGCGAGAAGCCGAAGAAGCTGTGCAAGCCCCACGACGGGTAGTTCGTTTCCAGGCCGAACGTCTCAGTCGTTCCGCGCAGGAAGTTGAACAGCTTCGGGCTGATCGCGGCGTATTCGGCCATCGACTCGGGCAGGATCAGGAAGCCCAACGTCGACCACGTCGCCACGCCCGCCGCGACGCCCGCCAGCGCCTTCCAGCGGCCCTTCACGAGCAGCACGATGCCCACGGCGATCATTAACTGCGGCTTGTAGAACAGCAGTCCGAGCGCAAAGCCGGCCTTGCCGTCCCATCCTCGCCGCAGCCAGACGTAGCCCATGGCGTACAGCAGCAGGGTCAGCGCTGTGTTTTGCCCGTACACGAAGCACATGATGGTTGGAAAGAACAGAAATGCCGCCGCAGTCAGTCGCCACAGCGAGATGGTCCCGGCGGGGAGTAACTCGCGCCGGAGCGACTTCAGCGAGATCAGCATGGCCGCCAGCGCCGCGCTCCACCACCACGTCAGCGCCGTGAGATATCCGGGGATCGCAAACGGCGCGTACATCAGCACCGTGAAGGGCGGGTTCACGTAGGGATGGATTTCCATGGTGATCGCCGGCGCGACCAGTTCCGCCTGGTAGTCCCGCTGGGCGACGAGGTCATAGAGTTCGGCGGTGCGGCCGTCGAGGTAGAAGCGCCCTGCCGTGTAGAAAGCGGCGAAGTCGCCGCCGATGATGTTGGACGTTACGTCCGTGATTCCCGGACCCAGCGTGAGGCTGCCGATCCACATCACGAGTACGGCCGCGCCGACGGCGGCGGGATAGGTTCGGACGCGCGTGGGTGTGATGAACGCCGCGACCGCCGCGAGCTTCCGCTCCCACGGCGCCGCAGGCTGTAACGTGATCGGTGCATCGGCTGGCATGGCTGGTCCGCTCTCCGGCCCGCGGCAGCGCGGGGCTGACATATCCTGCAACAGGCTGTTAAACGTATCGGCGGGAGCGGACGGGCGCTGTCAGGTTCGCGCGCGTTGCGGATGCCCGCAGGGTCCGATCACAATTCGCGCAGCGACGGAACGTCCGGTCATACGGCCGGGCAGGTGCGGTCGGGTTTGAGGCACTCGGCGAGATCCTTCGCGAGCAGTGCCGCCTCCGCCGGCTGGAGCGTGGCGGCCGTGATCCGAATGGCGGGGGGGCTGTTAAGCCGGAACCGCTCGCCGGCTGCGACGGCCCATCCGCGTGACAGCAGCCCCGCGACCGCGGGTGATTCCTCCGGGAGGGGTATCCACACGTTGTAGCCGCAGCGGCCGGTCGGATGAAAGCCGTTTTCCCGCAGCGCACCGACCAGCGCCTCACGTCGTCCCGCGTAGGTTTCCGCCGCCTCGCGCAGCGCGCCCATCACGCCGTCATCTGACAGCATCGCGGCCGCCGCCCGCTGGAGGATATGGCTGACCCATCGCTCCCCGACCAGCAGCCGGTCGAGCACGCGGCGCATCGTCTGGTCGTCCCCGGTCATCACGGCCAGCCGGAAGTCCGGATTGAAGGCCTTCGACAACGACCGGATGTGAGCGAACCGTCGCCGCCCGTGGTGAAGGCCGTGCAGCGCGCAGTCGAGGATCCAGCCGGCGTGATCGTCCTCGATGACGAGCACGTCGGGATGTCGATCCAGAATTGCGATAAGTTCGGCCGCCCGTTCCGGGGGCATGGCGGCCCCGGTCGGATTCTGGGCGCGGGGGATGATCACCATGGCGTCCGCGCCGCCGGCGCAGGCTTTTTCCAGCGATTCCGGCAACACGCCGTCGTCGTCCAGCGTTACGGGAACCAGCGCCAGGCCGCGCGACATCGCCAGTTCATAGATGTTGCCGAAGCCGGGGTCTTCCACGATGACCTTGTCGCCGGGCTTCAGCCGCTCGGCGAAGACGCGCTCGATGCCGTCCATCGCGCCATTGACGACGCACAACTCACCCACCTGCACACCCGCGTCACGCATGTAGCGCGCCATCAGATCCACGAACGGTCCGTGATGCAGATCGCCGCCGTACAGACGCGGGGTCGGGTCGATCGCGGCCAGCGCCTGCCGCATCGAGGGAAGCAGGGCGGGGTCGGGATTGCCGTCCCACAGGACGCGCGCTCCGGGGGGGGGGCGGAAGGCCGGCGCCGTCTGCATGACGGGTCGGTGGGCGATGCGGGTGCCCCGCCGTCCCTGGGAGACGATCACGCCGCGCGATTGCAGCGACCGGTAGGCGGCCGCGACGGTCGTCGGGCTGATCCCCAGCGCCTGGGCGAGTTCCCGCACCGTGGGCAGCCGCTGGCCGGAGACCATCGCGCCCTCCCGGACGGCCTGCTCGATGCTCGCAGCGACGTTGACAGCGCCGCGTCCGCGGATATAATTTTGTACTGTCTCTAACATCGTTTTGTAGTGTAACAAATGTCCGGCGATTGTCAACCGGGGTTTCGGCGCCCCGTTTCCGGTCGCGAGCGGCCGGTCCGGTGCGTACGCTCGAGTCATGGGACGCAAGGAGCTCTTTATGGATCCGCAAGGTTCGTCCGGGTCGCGCACGTCGACGGTGCTGCTGTTGCTGGCCTTCGCGACCGTGTACGTCGTGTGGGGCTCGACCTACCTCGGGATCCGGTTCGCGATCGAGACGATTCCGCCTTTCCTCATGGCGGGGATGCGGATGCTGTCGGCGGGACTGCTGCTGTACGCCGCGTGCCGGCTGCGCGGCGGCGACCGACCGACCTGGGAGCACTGGCGGGCCGCGGCCGTCGTCGGGCTGCTCATGCTCGTCGGCGGCAACGGGCTGGTCACTTGGTCCGAGCAGTACGTACCGTCCGGGCTGGCGGCGTTGATGATCGCCACGGTGCCGATGTGGATGGTGCTGCTCGACTGGCTGGCGTTTCGCGGGGCGCGGCCGTCGCGCGGCATCGTGCTGGGCGTCATTCTCGGGCTGGTCGGCGTGCTGATTCTGCGCATGCCGTCGGATGTCGGCGGCGAGCCTATTCACCTGGGCGGGACGATCGCGTTGCTCGCCGCGTGTGCCTTCTGGGCGACAGGTTCGTTGCACTCGCGGAAGGCGGCGCTGCCGAAGTCGCTCTTCCTCGCGGCCGCCATGGAGATGATCGCCGCGGGCGTGGCGTTCTTCATCATCGCAACGGTCATGGGCGAGTGGGGCCGGTTCAGACTCGTGGAGGTGTCGGCTCGGTCGTGGATGGCGGTCGCCTATCTGTCGCTTTTCGGGTCGATCCTCGCGCTCAGCGCATACACCTGGTTGCTCCGCGTCACTACGCCGGCCCGCGTCGCGACCTATGCCTATGTGAACCCGGCCGTGGCCATCCTGCTGGGGGCGGCGCTGGCGAATGAGGCGATCAACGGTCGCGTGATCATCGCGGCCGGCGTGATCATTGCCAGCGTGGCGATCATCACGCTGACGCGCTCGCGGCAGGCGGCGCAACCCGCGCCCTCCCGACCGACGCCGGTCGATGATCCTGCGACGACGGCGGTGATGTCCGCGGAGCGCAAGGCCGTGTCGCCCGTGGACCTCAACGACGATGGCCGGCCGCTCGCGCTCCTCGATGCGGCCTTCGACCTGGAGCAGTTACGTCATCTACGTGTGTCGCAGGGGCGACCCTATCTGGAGTTCTTGCGCGAATCGTCGATGAGCGTCGGCCTTTACGAACTCGCCAGGGGCGAACCGGACATGCAGCGACCGCACCACGAGGATGAGGTGTACTGCGTGCTGCGCGGTCGCGGCCGGTTGCAGATCGAGGACGAGTTCATGGACGTGCGGCCCGGATCGGTCGTGTTCGTACAGCGGCAGAAGGAGCATCGCTTCCGCGACATCGACGAAGATCTGTCCATGCTCGTGTTTTTCGCACCGGCTGAACACACGGCGGATCGGCGCGTGGAGTTGATGACCCATTGCTCGCGCTGAGGCGCGTTTATCGGCCCCGTCGCTTGCGCCGCGGGAGGTGTCGTGGCGATTCAAGAGCGCGGAACAAACCGCATGTCTGCCGCTTGAGTCGTGCTTTGTTCATGACTAGAGTGGCTGAGACGATCGTGCCGCGGGGTGGTTGGGCCTGCCTGCCGTGTTGATGGAGCTTCTCACAGTACAGTTTCGATCGCGCATCGCCCTGATCGCGCTCGTTGCCGCGGCCGGTCAGGTCGTGGCCGGGCCTCCGGTGCTGCAACCGGCGAGCCTGGATGGCCCGCTCGCGTGGGGGGGGGACGGATACGCATCTTCCGGCGATCGCTCTACTGATGTGATGTTCTCGGACACCTGGAGCGCGCTTGAACCGCCGTCGGCCTTGCGGGATGTCTGTGCCCGCGTGTGGTTGGACGTGTCCTGCCGGGGGCCGGGGCTGGACGGCGGCGACTCGGGGGGGGGCGTTCCGGCGGCAGCGCCGGCGGCGTCCGTCGCCGACGCGTCGGCGATCCCATGCTTTAACCGCTCGTGCCGCGGCCGGCTTGAACGCGCCTACCTCTACTGCAACCCGGACCCGTGGCCGGGCGACGACTACGCGGACCTGATCGATGCGTTCGCCGACGCGGAGAGCGTCAGCGGGCGCCTGCTCTGCCGCGTATCCGGCGTCACTGCCGGCCCGCCCATTGACGTCCATCTCGAATGGGCCGCACTCACGCGCGTGGGTTCCGACGGCGACCGATAGCCGCTGGCCGGTTTTGCTCGCGCCCCGCCGCCCGCCTAGAATCCGCCTCGTGACGACCGCCGCCGAACCGCGTCCTGCTTCGCCTCATCCGGCTTTGCGACCCGTCCTGCTCCCGGCAGTGCTGCTCGCCGTGGTCAGCGTCGTCGTCTACCTCTCGTCGATCCGGGGCGACTTCGTCTACGACGACCCGACCTACCTGCTGAATAACCCGCACCTTGCCCCGCTGTCGTTCGAAACGGTGCGGTGGGCGTTCTCCGAGCCGTATGCGGGCAACTGGCATCCGCTGACGTGGTTGTCCCATGCCGTCGACGTGCGTCTCTTCGGCCTCGAATCGCCAACCGGTCACCACGTGGTGAGCATCCTCGTTCACGCCACCAACGTGGTGCTGCTCGTGCTGCTGCTCCAGCGGATGACGGGCTGCGTCTGGCGCTCGGCCGCCGTCGCATTGCTCTTCGCAGTTCATCCGGTCAACGTCGAGTCGGTCGCGTGGATTTCGGAGCGGAAGAACATCCTGTGCATGATGTTCATTCTGCTCACGCTCCACGCCCACGTCAGCGCGGCGCGGCGGCCATCGTTCGTTGCGTACGCGCTGGTTTGTCTGGCGCACGCCTGCGCGCTGGCGAGCAAGCCGCTGGCAGTCACGACGCCCTTTGTCCTGCTGCTGCTGGACGGCTGGCCGCTGCGGCGACTGGGCGTCCGGGCGGTGGTGGAGAAAGTGCCGCTGCTGGTGCTCTCGGGCATCGCCTGTGCGGTGACCATTCATACGCAATCGGCGGCCGGGGCAGCAACGAGTTTCGGCCTGATCCCCCTCGGCACGCGTGTGACTCATGCCTGCATCGCCTACGGCCGGTATCTGCTGCACGCCGTCTGGCCGGCGAATCTGACGCCGTTCTATCCCTATCCCGGGCTGGCGGCCGACCCGTATCCGGCGTGGGCGTTCTGGACGTCGGTCGGCGTGCTGGTGCTCATCTCACTGGCGGCGCTGCTTCAGGTGAAGCGCCGGCCGTACCTCTTCGTCGGCTGGTCGATCTTCCTCGGATCGCTGGTTCCGATGATCGGGCTGGTGCAGGTGGGGCGACAGGCGATGGCGGATCGGTTCGCCTATCTGCCGATGGTCGGAATCTACGTGGCGGTGGTCTGGTGGCTCGCAGATTGGATCTGCGGGCGCAGGCGCGACCCGTCTCCCGGCGACGATCGTGCCGACGCCCGGTCGGCTGGCTCATCGCCGGACGGCAGTGCCGGTGGTCAGGATGGCGACGCGCCGTGTGCGGCGTGGCGTCGCACCCTCGCAGGCGGAATCGTCGTCGTCGCCGCCGCGGCCTTCTCGGCCGTGACCGT
>CAZYLK010000023.1:0-51599 GCA_964648365.1 uncultured Phycisphaeraceae bacterium | reverse complement strand
ACCAAGACTACCTGCTCAAGGTCATCTGCGGCGAAATTTAGATGCGATTGCCCTGTTGAGCGGGCTGACGCAACTTCCGTACGCTCGACAGTCGTCCGGGGCGGCGTTACGATTCGAGACTCATGGCAACAGACGCCTCGTCGAACCCGTCGACCCCGTCACAGGGTGTAGCGGCTCAAGGATGCGTGGCAATTCCTGACGTGCGCGGATGACCCGAACCGAACTCCTCGAACTGATCCGCAACGGTGAAAACTCCGGCGTGGAGTTCAAGCGAGATACGATTGAGAACCGCGCGCTGGCGAGGGAACTCGTTGCCTTCGCGAACTTCGCGGGCGGGCGGGTGCTGCTCGGCGTCGAGGACGGCGGCGCGATCTCCGGAACGACCCGCTCCAACGTCGAGGAATGGGTCATGCAGACGTGCCGGGACAAAATCCGCCCGGAGCTGATCCCCTACTTCGAAATCCTCAAAGACGTCGAACCAGGCAAGCATGTTGCCGTCGTTCAAGTCGAGGCCGGTTGGAGCGTCCATCACGTCTGGCACGACCATCATCGGACGTACTACATCCGCGTGGGAACGACCTGCCGTGAAGCGAGCCAGGAAGAACTGGAACGACTGTTTCAGCAGCGCGGAACGGTCCGAGGCGAACTGCGCCCGATCTCGGGGGCGACGCTGGCTGATCTCGATCGGCGCCGCCTGGTCGACTACTTCACGCGCGTCCGCGGCCACGACGTGCCGAATGCAGCCGATGACGCCGCGTGGTCAACGCTTCTGCTGAACACGGAGATCATGTCAGAGACGGCGTCCGGCCGCGTCGGCCCGACGGTGGCCGGCATGTTGCTCTTCGGGACGGATCCAGGCCGGTTCCTTCCGCAGTCCGGGGTCACGGCCGTGGCGTTCCCAGGCGCCGAGAAGGACTACGCCGCAAGAGAGCGGGCGACGCTGCGCGGGCCGCTGGTCGCACTGCTGTCGTCAGGGTCCGGCGGGGCGCAACTGGTCGAGAACGGCCTGGTCGAACAGGCGGTTCAGTTCGTGCGGCGGAACACATCCGTGGTTGCGACCCTTCAGGACGGCGCACGCCGCGTCGAAAAACGCACCTACCCTGACGACGTCATTCGCGAGACGGTCGTCAACGCCCTGGTCCACCGCGACTACCTGCTCTCAGCCACCGACGTCGAACTTTTGATCTTCGCGGACCGGCTGGAGGTCACGTCTCCGGGGCGACTGCCCAACGGCATCACACCCGCTCGCATGTTGGCGGGATGCCGAGCGGCCAGGAATCAGCTCATCAAGGACGTGATGGCGGATTACGGTTATCTCGAACACCTCGGCATGGGCGTGCCGCGGAAGATCGTCAAAGGCATGTGGGAGCATAACCGCACCGCGCCGGACCTTGTCGAGGACGGCGAGTCGTTCCGCGTGGTCCTTCACGCCGCGGCCGCCACAGGAACCTGATTCACCTTGTGCGATCAGGCGCCGGCCCCGAACCGCGTGGCTTCAGCCCGCGCGGACGTGCTCACTTCGCTGCGGCTGCGAATCGCGCTCCGCAATCGGGCCACCAGAACGAACGCGCCCGGCAGGGCTTCTCGATCCCTGCCGGGCGCAGAAGTCTGTGAGTGACTTGGCCGCTACGACGCCGGCGACGGCGGCGTTTCCGTCGGGGTGGAGGGCGCTTTCATGTCGAACACGCGGGTCAGGAAAGCCCAGCGGTCGGCCGCTTCCTCGATGCGCATGGCCGTCGGCTTGCCGGCGCCGTGGCCGGCGCGGGTCTCGATGCGGATCAGGATCGGCGCCGCGCCCGACTGGGCCTTTTGCAGTGCGGCCGCGAACTTGAAGCTGTGGGCCGGCACGACGCGGTCGTCGTGGTCGCCGGTGGTGATCAGCGTCGCCGGATACGAGGTGCCCGGCTTGACGTTGTGCAGCGGCGAGTAGGCGTGGAGCGCCTTGAATTCGTCGGCGTTGTCCGGCGTGCCATAGTCGCTGACCCACGCCCAGCCGATGGTGAACTTGTGGAAGCGGAGCATGTCGAGTACGCCCACCGCCGGCAGGGCGGCGCCGAACAGATCCGGCCGCTGGGTAATGCAGGCGCCGACCAGCAGGCCGCCGTTGCTGCCGCCGTGGATGGCCAGCTTCGGGCTGGACGTGTACTTGTTCTCGATCAGCCACTCGGCCGCGGCGATGAAGTCGTCGAAGCAGTTCTGCTTGACCAGCTTCTTGCCTGCGTCGTGCCAGTCCTTGCCGTATTCGCCGCCGCCACGGATGTTGGCCACTGCGTAAACGCCGCCCATCTCCATCCAGACGAGGTTGGACACGCTGAATCCAGGGGTGATCGCGATGTCAAACCCGCCGTAGCCGTAGAGCAGCGTGGGATTCTCGCCATTGAGCTTCAGCCCCTTCTTCGACGTGATGAACATCGGGATGCGGGTGCCGTCCTTGCTGTTGTAGAAGACCTGTTTCGTCTCGTACTCGCCGGGGTTGAAATCCACGTCGGCCCGCTTGAAGACGGTGCTCTTTCCGGTCTTGACGTCGTAGCGGAACACCGCGCCGGGATCGGTAAAGCCGGTGAAGCTGTAGAACGTCTCCTGGTCGCTGCGCTTGCCGCCGAAGCCGCCGGCCGAGCCGATGCCGGGCAGTTCGATGTCGCGGATGTGCTTGCCGTTGAGGTCGAACTGCTTCACGGCCGTGTGCGCATCATGCAAGTACGACGCGATAAACGTGTTGCCGACCGCCGAGACCCCGCGCAGCGTGTCCGCGCTCTGCGGGATGATCTCCTTCCAGTTTTCGCGCGCGGGCTTCTGTGTATCGATCATCACCACCCGCGAGCGCGGCGCGTTCAGATCGGTTGTAAACCAGAACTGCGGACCGTGGTTGTCGATGAAGCTGTACTGGGACTCGAAGCTGCTGATCAACTCGACCACCGGCGAGTCGGGATCCTGCAAATCGCGGTAGAATACGAGGTTCTTGCGTTCGGTTCCCTTCCAGACGATGATAATCAGATATCGGCCGTCGTCCGTAACCTGGCCTCCGAATCCCCACTCCTTCTCGTCCGGCCGCTGATAGACGATCGTGTCCTCCGACTGTGGCGTCCCGACTTTGTGGAAGCAGAGCTTGTGATAGTAGTTCGTTTTCAGGAGCTTTTCTTCCTCGGTCGGCTCGTCATAACGGCTGTAGAAAAACCCGCTGCCGTCCTTGAGCCAGGAAGCGCCGGAGAATTTGACCCACTTGAGATGATCGTCAAGATCTTTGCCGGTGTCGATCGCGCGGACCTTCCACTCCTGCCAGTCGCTGCCCGCGTCGGAAATGCCGTAGGCGACGTGCTTGCCGTCCTGGCTGACGGCCATGCCGGACAGGGCGACGGTGCCGTCCTGCGAGAACGTGTTCGGGTCGACGAGAATCTTAGCCTCGTCATCCAGCGACTTCATCGTGTAGATGACGTTCTGGTTTTGCAGCCCATTATTATAGCTGTAGAAGTAGCGTCCGCCTTCGCGGTAGGGCGTGCCGTACTTCTCGTAGTCCCACAGTTTCGTGATGCGGTTCTTGATCGCCTCGCGGTGCGGAATCTGCTCGAGGTAGCCGAACGTCAGCTTGTTCTCGGCGGCGATCCACGCCCGCAGGTCGGCCGACTCCTCCGGCGCCGCTTCCATCCAGCGATACGGGTCGGGCACTTTGACGCCGTGAAACTCGTCCGTCTGTTCGACCGTTTTGGCCTCCGGGTAGACGATCGGCGGCTCCGCCGCCGCGGGGCGGGCACAGAGCGTCCACAGCGAAAGCATCGTGATGAGGGCCGCCGCCCGGCATCCGTGAATACGATCCATTAGCATCCGTTTTCTCCCGGGAGCAACTGCTCCCCTCAAAGTGTGACTCTTTATCGCGCTGACGGGCGCTCTCGCGCCGCGGCGTCGTTACATCGGAATCGCCGGCCACAGCAAAGCCGGCAGCCGTTTGAACATCTGATAGCCCGGGCCGAACCCGCCGATGTCCTGGATTTCTTCCCACACCCACACGATCCACCCTGCCAGCGATGCGATCAACAGCATCGCAAGCGGCGCCGTCCACGCCACCGGAATACGCAGGTGAGCGCGCAGCCCGGCCTGAAACACCAGAATCCACACGATCGGCGCCGCGGCCGTGACCAGCCGCCGCAGTGCGTAACACGCCGTGGCCAGCCCCATCCACTCCGAATGCTGCGACGCCTGGATCCGCGCCACGTTGCCGACAATAAACAGCGCCTGAAACGCGGCCGTCCAGGCCAGCATCGGCCATGCCGAATACGCCGCCACCCGAAGCACGGCCGCCCGCTCGCCCCCCGCGGATTCGACCGACTGCCACAGCAGCCGCGGCCCCAGCGCCGCCGACGCCGCGATGAGCAGAACCCAGGGCAGGATCAGCATCCCGGCCGCCAGGTTGGTGTCCATCTCCGTCAGCGCCCGCTCGACGGCCAGAAGCCCGGCCGGCCAGAACCGGTCGCTCCGACCGGCGCGCTCCATCCAGTGCAGGGCGATCCCGGTGACGGCGAACCCCCCGACCGTGACCAACCATGCCAGTCCGGCGACGAACGCGAGGTAAAGCCACAGCGCCCATGATTTCGTCGCGCGGCCGTCGCCGACACGCCGCCAGAACGTCGACGGGCGAACACTCGCCAGCAGCGTCCGCACGAACGACGACACCGGCCAGTGGAAGCAGGCGTGCTCGAAGACGCGATCGCGGCGCGCCCGCGATATCTCGACGACCTCCTCCCAGCGGAAGGTACGCCCGCACTCCGGACATCGCTCGATCGCCAGTCCCAGGAGCAGGTAGCCGCATGACGGGCAGGCAGGCTCGACCGCGTCCGCGCTGTCGCTCACCGGCAGGCTGGGAACAACTGTCAGTGCGGCCGTGGTCATGGTCGATGATCGTCGATCTGCGCGGTGCGGCTCGCCCGACGCAGACGCGTCGAACGCCCCGCCGGACGCTTGTCATCGTAACCTCTTCGGCGCACGAATGAAACGAGCGGCCGTGCGGTTGACAGGATCCGACGGGCGCTCTCTGCTGGGCCGGTCACGCGACCGCTCCGCTCGCCGCGGTCCGTCAGCCCGCGCATGAGGGCCGACGACGTGTGGAGCTGTTCGGCAGGGGTTGGAGGCCCGCGAATTGGCGCTCGGACCGATCACGCTCACGACCGACTTCGGTACCCGCGACCCCTACGTCGGCGCGATGAAGGGCGTCATCGCGTCGATTGCGCCGAAAGCGCGCGTGATCGACGTGTCACACGACGTGCCGCCTCAGCAGATCCTCTTCGGCGCCTTCGTGCTCCACGGCGTCTGGGCGTATTACCCGGAGGGGACGGTTCACGTGGCCGTGGTGGACCCGGGGGTCGGGTCGAACCGCGCCATCATCCTCGCCCGCTACGCCGGGCGGTTCCTGATCGCCCCGGACAACGGTCTGGCGACGATGGTCCATCGCCATTTCCCCATCGAGGAAGCGTATGTGGTGGAAAACCGCTCGCTGTTTTTGCCGATGCCGTCGAGCACCTTCCACGGCCGCGACATCATGGCGCCCGTGGCCGCGCACCTGGCCAACGGCCTCAAACCCGCTCGCGTCGGCCGCGCCTGCGAGCGGCTCGAACTGCTGCCCATCGAGTTCCACGGCGAGTTCCGCGACGACGGCGTCCACGGCCGGGTCATCTACGTGGATCGCTTCGGCAACCTTGTGACCAACATCCGCCTGGAAGACCTCGGCCCGCTGCAGCGCGTGCGTGATCATCTGCGCGTTTTCGTTGATGGGCAGGACGTCGGGCCGATTCGCCACGCGTACTACGAATCGCCCCCGGGGGCGCCCGTGGCACTAATCGGCAGCAGCGGCTTTCTCGAGATCGCGGTCAACCAGGGCAGCGCCGCCGAGCGCTTCCCGCCCACCGCGCCCGTGCGCGTGGCGATGCCGGACGGGGACTGACGGGGAAAGGGAGTGAGGGAGTCAGGGAGCGAGGGGAGTAAGGGAACAAAGACAGACGACAGTTCTTCCCTCTTCCCCTCACTCCCTTACTCCCTTACTCCCTTACTCCCTTACTCCCGTATCCCTTGCTCCCTCGTTCGGCTCAGTTCGACCCACTACCCCTCGCGGCGCACCCAGCTTGTGTGGTAGTCCCGATCTTCGATCCCCGCGGCGACCGTCGTCATGCGGAACGGTGCATAAGCATCGCACATCACCGCCAGTTCCTCCGTACGCTTGGTCCCGATCGACGCCGCGTATGTGCCCGGGTGCGGGCCGTGGGGTACGCCCTGCGGGTGCAGGCTGATCGACTCCGGCTCGATGCCCTTGCGCGAGGTGAAGTTGCCGTCGACGTAGTACATGATCTCGTCCATGTCCACGCTGGCGTGTCCATACGGGCACGGGATGCCCTTCTCGTGATAGTCCACCATGCGCGGCACGAAAGAGCACACGACGAACCGCTTGCCGGAAAACGTGGTGTGAATCGTCGGCGGCAGGTGAACCAGGCCCGTGTGCGGCTGGAAGTCGTGGATGTTGAACGCGACCGGATAGACCGCTCCGTCCCAGCCCACCACGTCGAGCGGAAAGTGCTGATACTTATGCACGGTCAACTCGTCCGACATCTTCACGACCATTTCGTACGGCGGCTTGCCATACTCAGCGGCGTTGAGCGAGAGCAGTTCCATCGGCATGCGGAAGTCGCGATGCGTGTAGGGTGCATAGTCGGTGAGCTGGCCCCAGGCGTTGCGGTAGTCGCCGGGGATGCCCAGATGGGAGCGGCCCTCGAAGACCAGCATCGTGCCGGTGTTGCCGTTGAAATGAATGCGGTATGGCGTTGATTTCGGGATCAGCAGATAGTCATGCTTGCGGAACGGCAGCACGCCGTAGACGCTTTCGAGCCGCCCTTCGCCCTCGTTGACGAAATAGAGTTCATCGCCGTCGCCGTTGCTGAAAAACCGCGCGGCCGGCTTGTCCGGCTTGCACAGTCCGATGTGAACGTCCGCGCTGACGAGCAGCGTGCGGCGGGCGGTCAGGAAGTCTCCGCTGACCTTCAGATCCTGCGAGCGGATGTGCCGGCGGCAAACCATCTGCTCCGGAACCATCGCCACCGGGCAGAAACCTTCCAGCGCCAGCGGCTCGGCCGCGAACTCGTCCGTCGGCGGCGTGCGGAAGTAGAGAATCGAGAAAGGCCCGTGGAACCCCTCGCGGGTCAGGCACTGCTCCATCAGCAGCTTGCCGTTCTCGTCGTACATGGCCGTGTGCGGCTTGGGGGGGATCTTTCCAAGGGTGTGACGATGCAGCATGGGACTTCCTCCGCGTAGCGCAACCGCCCTGCGGCCGCGTCAGGCACGACGACCGGCGGTGACTCTCTCCGGCGCGGCCGCCCGCTCCGGACGGCCCGAAACAGCATTATAGCGTCCGATGCCGGACGGACACGGTCAAGGCGATGGAGGGCGGTTCAACGGGGTGTCAGACACAGGGTCAGATTCACGGGGCGGGCGTCCTCCGGCGAGCCGCGGGCTTCAGCCCGCGCGGATTATCGATCAGCGGAATTACCCGAACACGCTTCACGGGGCCGCATCCCGCGGAACCGCCCGCCCCGCAGGGAAACGGCGTCTGCGTGAGCGGCTCCGCGCGGGCTGAAGCCACGCGGCTCGCTCGGAGGTATCCGCCGGAAGCGCCACGCGCTGCAACATCCGCGGCGTCCTGCCGGTAATAGTCTCATCGGGGCGGCGTTGTGCCTGTTACGGACGGCCGCGGAACCGCGCGACCGTCGCGGCGTCCAATCGACGGGAGCGCCGTTATTCGGGCGCCGCGATGTGCCCTGCTTCGCCGGCCGGCGACGCCCGGCTCGGCGCCGGCGCCGCCGAGCTTTCGGCCTGCGACATTCAGCCCCGGGAGAGATGACATGATCGACTCCGCACGCCTGTTCCACGCACGACGCCAGGCCCGCTGTTCCGCCGTCCTGTTTCTCGCCGCGCTGGCGGCCGCGGCCGTCATGAGCGCCCCTGCGCCTCCGGCGGCCGGTCAGACAATCATCATCGACCGTCCCCCCCCCATGCCGCCGGTTCCGCCGCGACGCCCGTGGCCGATGCGCGACGCGGCGCTCGGAATCAGGAAGATCGACGTCAACGTCGCCATTACCGACGGCGCGGCCACCACCACCATCGACCAGACGTTTCACAATCGGTTCGACCGCACCGTCGAGGGCACGTTCATCTATCCGCTCGACGACGACGTCTCCGTCTCGCGCTACACGATGGAGATCAACGGCCAGGAAGTCGAAGGCAAGCTGCTGAGCGTCGAAGAGGCCCGCCGCACGTACGAAGAGATCGTCGCCCGCATGCGCGATCCGTCCATCCTGGAATACGTCGGCCGCAAGAGCTTTCAGGCCCGCATCTTTCCGATAGGCGCCAACTCCGACGTGCGGGTGCGGCTGACCTATTCGCAGATGCTCAAGTCCGACGCCGGGCTGGTCTCCTACCGCTATCCGCTCGACGTGGACAAGTACATCGCCGATCCGGTTGAACAGGTCTCGGTGCTGGCGAAGATCGACAGCAAAGTGCCCATCCAGAGCGTGTTCAGCCCGTCGCACAAGATCGGGGTCACGCGCAAGACGCCCAACCAGGCGATCGCGAGCTTCGAAGAAGGCCACATGCGGCCCGATCGCGATTTCGAGCTGTTCTATTCGCTGGCCGACAAGGAGTTCGGCCTGACGATGCTGACCTATCGCCCCGTCGGCGAGGACGGCTATTTCCTGGCCCGCATCTCACCCCCGGCCGCGGTGGATGCGAAGGACGTGGTGCCCAAGGACATCGCGTTCGTGCTGGATACGTCGGGCAGCATGGGCGGCGGGAAGATCGAACAGGCGAAACAGGCGCTGAAGTTCTGCCTGCGCAACCTCAACGACAGCGACCGGTTCAACGTGATCCCGTTCTCGCACGAGGCCGTGCGGTTTGCGGATGCGCTCAAGGACGCCACGGGCGACAACGTCAAAGCGGCGGTCGAATTCGTCGACGGCCTCAAGGCGATCGGCGGCACCAACATCAACGACGCCCTGCTGGCGGCGCTCTCAGACGCGCCAAAGTCTGAGGATTCAGGTGAAGCTGCCGACGAGCGCCCCTACTACATCGTGTTTCTGACCGACGGCCAGCCGACCGTCAGCGTCACGGACCCTGAGGAGATCCTCGCCAACGTCAGCAAGGCCAACACACGCGAGACGCGGGTGTTCGTCTTCGGCGTCGGGGAAAACCTCAACGCCAAGCTGCTCGACCTGATCGCCGAAAAGAACGGCGGCACTCGCGAGTACGTCGAAGACGGCCAGGATCTGGAACTGGTGCTTTCGAGCTTCTACCGCAAGATCGCCGACCCGGTGCTGGGTGACCTGGAACTGAAGTTCAGCGACCTGCGCGTCTACGACCTCTATCCGCCCAGGCTCGGCGACCTGTTCAGCGGCATGGAGATCGTCCTGACCGGGCGATACCACGGCCAGGGCGACAAGGCGATCGAGCTGACCGGCGCCCGCCGCGGCAAGGAGGAGAAGTTCATCTTCGAGGCTGGCTTCCCCGAGACTGCGAAGGAACACGACTTTCTGCCGGCGCTGTGGGCGACGCGCAAGGTCGGCTACCTCCTCGACGAAATCCGCCTGCACGGCGAAGACCCGGAACTCAAAAGCACCATCGTCCAGCTTGCCATGCGCTACGGCATCATCACTCCGTATACGGCGTATCTGGTGACAGAGCCGGATCAGGTGGCCCGGCGCGGCGCGGGCGGGCGCGGGCAGTTTGATGCGACGGCCGCGCGGGCGCTGCGCGAACTGGGCTACGTGGCCGAGGACGGGGACAGCTACGGCCAGGACAGCAGCGGCGCCGCGGCCGTGCGGCGCTCGCGCGAGGCCGGCGACATGAAGCAAGCCAACGCGCCGACGCCCCCGCCGCCGATGCGTTCGGCTTCGGGCGGCGGAGGCCGCGGTGGCGCCAAAGGCGGCGCGCGGCCGGAAGAACGCGAAGTGACGCGGTTCATCGAGCGCGTCGGCGACCGCACCTTCTACTTCGCCGACGGCAAGTGGACCGACGGCGGCGTCGGCGATCGCAAGCCGACCAGGCAGGTCACCGCTTTTTCGCCCGAATACTTCGAGCTGATCCGCAAGCACCCCGAGCTGGCCGCCTGCTTCGCCCTGGGCGAGCGCGTCATCGTGGCCGTAGGCGGCGAAGTCTACGAAACGCTGCCCGCGCCGGTGGAGGAGAAGGGCGACGACGGCGGGAAGCCGTAGGCGAAGGAAGAAATCAACGCAAAGGCGCGAAGATGCCAAGGCGGAAAGAAGAGAAGAGAAGGTAAAAGAGGGGGGTGGTGGAGCATCAATGCCCGCCCACGCCTTCTCTCTGTCTTTGCGCCTTTGCCGCTGCGCGGAGAACGAACCGCAGATGAACGCGGATAAGAACCACGGAGGGTCTGGCCACGCGTTCCCGACTCTTTCTCTTATCTGCGTGCATCAGCGTTCATCTGCGGTTGATTCCCACCCGGCACGAAGCGGCAGAAGAACTCAACGCAAAGGCGCGAAGTCGCAAAGGCGCAGAGAAGAAAGAGAAAGGGTGGGCGGGTGTTGACAACCCCCGAGCCCTCTCAGGTCTTCTCTTCTTTGCACCTTTGCGCCTTCGCGTTAATTTCCCCGCCGCTCCGCCCGCGCCGGATGAGAACGAACCGCAGATGAACGCGGATGAACGCGGATAGGAACCAGGAGGGGCTGGCCAGGCGCTCCCGACTCTTTCTCTTATCTGCGTGCATCAGCGTTCATCTGCGGTTGATTCCCACCCGGCACGAAGCGGCAGAAGAACTCAACGCAAAGGCGCGAAGTCGCAAAGGCGCAGAGAAGAAAGAGAAAGGGTGGGCGGGTGTTGACAACCCCCGAGCCCTCTCAGGTCTTCTCTTCTTTGCACCTTTGCGCCTTCGCGTTAATTTCCCCGCCGCTCCGCCCGCGCCGGATGAGAACGAACCGCAGATGGACGCGGATCATCCGTGGACGGGCATGGTAACCCAGCGCTGCGTTGTTGTCTTGCTTACATCCGTGGTTGATTCAAGCTTCGCGTCCGCTTGATTCCAACGCCGCGTTCTGCCATGATGCACGAGCGCACGTCGCGGCCGCGTGCGCGCTGCACACGCCCGGGCCGCGAAACGGAGCACATACGATGTCAAAACGCTGCATGTTGACGCTGCTGGCGGTTGCGCTGGCGCTGCCCGCGACGCTCGAAGCGGCGGCCGTCGCTGACGCCTCCGCTCAACCGGCAATCGCCACGGCCAGGTCGGGGCCCTCCGCCGCGGGTACGCACTGTCAATACGTTATCCGCCGGTCGAAGCCCAAGCGGTGCGCGTTATGTCCGTCAAAGGGCGACCTGTTTGATCTCGATCCTTGCTCCCAGGACGGCGATTGCCCCGAGCGGATAGCCCGGCGAAAGGCAGAGTGTCCGGATGGGCGAGGGAAATGCAAAAGAATATCCGGCAGACTGTCCGGGTGCCGGTAACACATCGCTTCGGGACGGCGGGCCCTGGAATGGAGCGCGTGTCGGCCGAAGGACGCTGAACGAATCGAGCGGCCCGGTGCCGCTGTGACGAATGCGTGCGCGGTCCCAGTCCGCCGCGACGCGCCCGACCACCTCTTCTCTCTCTTCTTCTCATCTTTGCGCCTTTGCATCTTCGCGCCTTTGCGTTACCTTCCGACCCGGCCGCACGGGTCGACGCACCTTGGAGGGTGGGCGCAGCCGCGCCGCGGACGGCGGCCAGTTCGGCGGGAATCCGAATGGCCCCTCAGTCACGCATCCGCAAGCTCCCCGCACTGCTGGTCAACAAGATCGCGGCCGGCGAGGTCATCGAGCGGCCGGCCAGCGTGGTCAAGGAACTGGTCGAAAACGCCATCGACGCCGGCCGGGTGACGCCGCTGCCCGCCCCGCTGTCCATCACCGTCACCACCCAGGGCGGCGGGCAGGATCTGATCCGCGTGGCCGACAACGGCTGCGGCATGTCGCCGGAAGACCTCAAGCTGGCCGTCGAGCCGCACGCCACCAGCAAGATCGCCGACGAGGACGACCTTTTTCGCATCGCGACGATGGGCTTCCGCGGCGAGGCGCTGGCCAGCATCGGCTCGGTGTCCCACCTGCGCATCGTTTCCCGCCCGCACGACAGCGACGCCGGATACGAGATCCGCGTCTCCGGCCGCGAGTTCCAGTCGGCCCAGGTGGCCGGCAGTGCCCCCGGCACGACCGTCGAAGTCCGCGACCTGTTCTTCAACGTGCCCGCCCGGCGCAAGTTTCTCAAGACGGCCTCCACCGAGAGCGGACACATCAACGAGCAGATCATCCGCGCGGCCCTGGCCTGTCCCGGCGTGGGTTTTCGCGTGGTCAGCAACACCCGCACCACGCACGATCTCCCCCCGGCCGCGTCGCGCGTCGATCGGATCGCGAAGTTCTTCAGCCCGGAGATGGCGGCGGAACTGCTCTCCATCGAGCGCGAGGAGCGCGGCACGCGGATCGAGGCCTACCTGGCTCCGCCGGCCCATTCGCGGGCCAACGCCAACGCCCAGTACCTCTTCCTCAACGGCCGGTACATCCGCGACCGCTTCGTGCAGCACGCGGTGCGCGAAGCGTATCGCGGCCTGGTGGAGCACAATCGCCAGCCGGTTGTTTTCATCTTTCTGACCGTTCCGCCCGACGAGGTGGACGTCAACGTCCATCCGACCAAGGTCGAGGTGCGCTGGGCACAGTCGAACCTGATTCACTCGCAGGTGCTGGCCGCGATGCGCGACACGCTGCGGCGGGCGGACCTGACGCCGGGCTTGAAAGTCGGCGGGCGAACCGTGGACCCGGAGGAGCAGGACCGCGCCCGACGGGCCTTCGTCGACGCGCTCAAGGGGGCCGAGCCGCAGATCGGCGGGCCGGTGGAGACGCACGCGACGCTGCGCCCCGGCCGCGATTACAACCCGATCGCGCCCGGCGGACCTGGGGCAGGCCCTACGCGCGATGCGCCCGCCCGCAGCCTGCGCATGCCGGCCGAGGCGGTCTGGCGATCGCTGTACGAAGCGCCCCGCGGCGGCGGCACGGCCGCGCCCCCCCCCGACGAATCCGGCTTCCGTCGTCCCTCGCCGGGCGGCGGCGCCTTCCCCGGCCGGGGCCTCGATCGCGGGCTGCACGCCTCGCCCGATGACCACGGTGGCTTCGGCGACGCGGCCGGCCCGGCCGTGCCGCTGACGGGTGCGGAGGGCCTCGTCGAGGCGTCGGCCCGGCGCCCGGCCATCCAGCTTCACAACACCTACCTGGTCGTCGAAACCGACGACGGCCTGCTCATCATCGACCAGCACGCCCTGCACGAGCGGATCATGTTCGATCAGCTCAGCCGCCGCATCCTCGACGGCCCGCTGGAGTCTCAGCGGCTGCTGCTGCCGGAGACGCTGCCTGCCTCGGCCGCGGACATGGCGCTGGTCGAAACGCACGCCGATCTGCTGGCCGAACTCGGCATCGAGGCCGCGCCGATCGGCGACGATGCCCTGGCCGTCCACGCCTTCCCCAGCATCCTCAAGCGCGTCAGCGCCTCCGCCTTCCTGCGCGATCTGCTCGACAGCCTCGCCGGCCAGGACGGCGATCAGCCCCGCGAGGCGGTGATTCATGCCGTGCTCGACATGATGGCCTGCAAAGCGGCCGTCAAAGCGGGCGATCGCCTGACGCCGGACGAGATCGAAGCCCTGGTGGCCCACAAATCGCTGGTGGAAAAATCGAGCAACTGCCCCCACGGCCGTCCGACCACGCTGCGCCTGACCCGCGCCGACCTGGAGCGCCAGTTTAAGCGGACTTGATGGCTGCTATCGCGGGGGGGAATTCAACGCAAAGGCGCGAAGATGCAAAGGCGCAAAGAAGCAGAGGGAGAAGGGGCGTAGGGAAGGGCGCATAAGGTGCATGGCATAGGTATGAGGCGACTGCAGGAGGCAGGGGAAGGGTAGCGGTGGTGCCGTGTGTGTGGGGTGCGCCCTCGCCGGATGCCCAGTGGCTGCCATGGCTTACTCTGGCCCTCGCTTCTTTCTTTCTTTCTTTCTTTCTTCGCGCCTTCGCGCCTTTGCGTTAACTTCCGCCGATGCGCACCACGCGCCCGGCGCCGCCACCGGCTTCGACGCTGAATGTCACGTCGAGAAACCGCTGGATCACCTCGATGTTCGTCTCCGCGTGCCGCGACAATTCTCGGGTTCGGAACGCGCCGCCGCCCGCCAGCGCCAGCGGGATCAGGAGTTGATCGGCCAGGTGCTCGCCGACGGGGATGTCGTCGGACAGGTACTTGCGGGCCTGCTGGGCGGCTCTTTGTGCAACCGTCTCGGCCGGGACGCCGCGCTCTCCGAAGCCGGTGAAGATTTCGGTGACGTGCTCGCTTTCCACTTCGATGACCACGACGTTGCCGGGTCCGCGCGAGGTTTCGATCTCCTCTGCGACCAGCGCCTTGGCGGGCAGGCCGAGCTTCCTGCCGATGACGCCCAGCTCGCGCTCGGCGATCGTCAGCGGCAGATGCGCAACGCGGGCCGTCGCAACCATCCGCACCGTGCGGCCGCGGTCGAGCAACGCCAAGGGCGCAAGCCGCGCGGCCGGCGCGATGGACACATGAAACTCGCCCCCCCCGGCCGGGTAGAAGCCGGGCCGGATCAGCGTCGCCGTCACCGTCGGCCCCTGCCGATTGACCAGCGGCAGGAACGCCCTCGCCAGGAAGTCGAACGGCGGCGCGAACGGGTTGTGCGTGCCCCCCTCCAGACGGAGGTTCGACGGCCCGTCGGCGCAGAGCAGCGCCGGCAGCACCGTCTGCAACACCAGCGTCGCGCTGCCGGCCGTACCGACGGCGAAGTGATAGTCGCCGGCCCGGACCGGCCCGGGCGTAAACGTCAGCGACGTGCTTCCCATCGCCGCCCCGCCGACCGTCGCCTGCCCCACCCCGGCCGCGGCCTCCACGGCCGTCAGATGTTGGCGCAACAGGCCTGGCTTCGCACGCCCGGCGCGGATGCGCTCAATCGCGAACGGCCGGCCCGTCACCAGCGACAGCGCCAGCGCCGACCGCAAAACCTGCCCGCCGCCTTCGCCCTGTGATCCGTCGATGGTGATCATGATTGCGTTCCCGGTACGTCGAAGTTCGCAAACAGCTCTATCCGGTTTCTCGAGCAGACCTCAAGAGTCTCATATTCAAGTTGCATAGGCGTCGCGGTCAGTTGAAACCGTGTGAAGCTTGCCAGCAGCGACCTGCGCCGGCGCGTCAGGTAGCTGATCGCAATTCGCTGAGCGCCGTCGTGGTGTGCCAGAACGCCTATGGCTCGCTGCAAGAGGCCCAGCGACACGTTGAAGAACGGTGGATCACAGAAGATGACGCCGAAACGCCCGTCCAGACGCCGAGGCTGCCGGATGTCCCACAACTGGAACCCGGGGAGGTCGGCGAAGCGCTCATCGATGTCCAGGATGGTAACATCCACGCCGCGATTCACGAGTTCCCGCCCGACGGTCGGCGCACACAACACGCACGGCCGCTCGAACCGGGCCACTACATCCGCAGCGGCGATCGCGGTGCGCTTGCTAAAGAAGTACTGCTCGTTTTCACGTCGTTCCTGCATCAGACTCACGACTCAACACTTGGTGCCTTCTGGCACGGACGCGTCCGGCGACGCCAAGGCTGTACGTCGCCATCAGCGACTGTCAGGTTGGCGCACAGCGTCGGCGAATTCAGTCCAGGAACCCGACATACCTCATTCCCGGCGCCTGATGCTCCGTATTCACGACGACCTGATGCCAGCCGGCCAGCTCCACCGTCCTGTGGTCCGGATGCCGGACTCGACCCCGGACGTACACGAACGCGACCTGCATCTGCCGCCAGTTCCAGCGGTGCGCCCCCGGCCGACGCCGAATCAACCACGCGTACATGTGCTCCGGCACGCCATCGGGATACTGCCGGCAAACGTACACGGATCGAGCGCCCCTGCGATAGAGGTACTCCACTCGGTGAGGCGTCCCCCGCCCCCGCCGCAGTTCCTCGTTTCGCATGACGAGGCGTTCAGGGATCCGAGCGTGCTCAACCGGCACGAAAAACCACTCGCCCTGACGCACGAACGCCGCGTTGCGCCGCTTGTGGTGCAGCTTCCGGCGCACGCCGCGCCGATCCAGTTCCCGCCGCACTTCCGCCGGCATGAGCGCATCCATCGCCGACTCAACGCTCGACGCCGGCCCCGACGGCACGGCCGCGACGAACCAGTGGCGCTCCTCGAACCCGCAAAGGAACTTTGCCTTGGCGCCGCTCGCGTGTCTTCGTGACATGAGCAACAGTCGTTGCTGCCGCGGCCGCACGTCGAGCGCCAGCAACTCATCGCGGCGCGGGTCCCACGTGAGCTCGAAGAAATCGCCGTCGGCGTCCGCGCCGATATCAACGCGGAACGCGCCGTTCCCATAGTTGCGGCCTGAGTACACGATCGGCTCCGGACGCTTGAACACCGCCCGAGCCCCGATCTTCTCAAACTTTCGTCTGATTATGGCATACATCGCTTTCTTCCTGCGATATTCGTTGGAATTCAACCCAAGACGGAGTGCAACCGACCTCGTGCCGGAATCACGCCCCAACCCGAGCGCCACATGTGGCACAGGTTTTCAACCGGTGGGCCGCATGCGGCACCGGCTCGCCCGGTCCATGTGGCACCGGTTCGCAACCGGTGGACTGCGATGTGGCACCGGTTTGTAACCGGTGGATCCACCGCAGCATCCGTCTTCAACGCCTGTCCGCGCGCAGCCGCCGCGCCGAATCCAGCCGCGCACGAGAGGCCGGCAAGGTCTTCCGGGCACACGGACGGCACGGTGAAACCCCGGTCTTGGCGCGCAGCCACTGGGCCGCGCTCGCCTTTGCTTCATCTGGGATGTATTGCGGAACGAATCAGCCCGAACCAATGCCCGCGGACGGGGCAGCGAATGCTACCGCCGTACACGTCGGCCGGTGAGGCCGGATCGTTCGTTCGCCTGTCCTTGCAATACCCGCATGGTCATTCCACCTGTTCCAGAGGCCAGAGCAAATCCGATCGATGGCGAAGTATGGCGTACGCGCGAGCCGTTGTCAACGGCCGGGCCGTTAGAAACGCGGCCGCACGTCGGCACACCTCCGTCCACGACGACACGCCGATCCTGCCACGACAGGATCGCGCCGTCGTCCGTCCTGAAGCAAACGGCTTCGGTTTTCGATCACCCTTCGGTAGAATGACACGCGTTCGAGGCCCTTGCCACGTTCCCCGATCCCGGGGAGGCACTGTGTATTCTGAGTTGCCCGCGACGCGCTGCGCGTCCGGGCCGGTGACAGCGTGAGGAAGAGAAGATGCGAAACGTACTGACCGCGGCGGTTTCCCTGACCCTGGTTCTGGCCGTCCGCCCGACGGAAGCGCAGACCAGCGAGTATTACCTGCAACAGGCCAACGGCGGCGCGTTCTGGGTGATCCAGAACGGACAGGTCGTCCGCCAGTGGACGGTCAACGGAGAGTTCGAGATCCCGCTCTACGTGACGGACACGATCCGGACTTACGGCTATCACGAGGGCGACGAGGGCACTGAGTACCTGCTTGACGGGCAGCCGACCGGTAACCTGTATCCCTGGGTCGGCGGCTGCGGCGAGAACTATCTCGACGGGACTACTGACGGGCAGTATGCCTACGCGATCCAGTACACGGGCGATCGGCCGGTCTGCCGGTTCGACCTGGACTGGACGAACCCGACGCTGCTGTTCAACGCGGGCGCGAACGAGCAGTGGGACGGCCTGACGTATGACCCGTCGGACGACACGATGTGGCTGACCGGCCGCAACAACGTCCTGGCGCAGTTCGACATGAGCGGCAATGAGCTGCAGCGGTTCAACCTTCCGGCCATCACGGATCGCAACGCCGGGCTGGCGCTCGATCCGGCCGACGGCACGTTCTGGGTCTACCGCGGCACGACGCTGCTGCACCAGTACTCCCGCACCGGGCAACTGCTGCAGGCCGTCAACGTCCCCGGCGTGACCGGAAACGTGTGGGGCGGTGAGTTCCAGTTCGGCGGCGGCGGCTGCGTCTACACCATCAAGAAGAGCAAGGCCAAGGGCGGCTGCGAAGCATGCCCCGAGCGCGGCGGCGAGTATGCCAGCGGCGACGACTGCGAGGACAAGAAGGATTGCGCCAAGAAGCTCAAGGGCACCATCGGCTGCCCGCGCGGTGGCAACGGCGTGTGCAAGGTCAAGGGGAAGATCGCGAGCTGCGGCTGACGCCGGCTGACGCAGAACCGCAGCGCCGCGCCGCCGTGATCGAAGACGGCCGGAAACGCCGCCGCGGAGGGCGGCCGCGAGGCGGATATCGTCAGTCGTCAGCCCTCCGCGCGGTGTCGGCGGCGGCTTCCGCCGCGCCGCAGGGCCAGCGAATCAGCACGGCCGTGGCGTCGTCGGACAGATCCGGCGACGCCGCGAACGCCGTGAGGTCGGCGAAGAGCGCCGCGACCGGATCGCGGGCGGTCGCGAAGCGCCGCATCGCGCCGTGAAGCCGCTGATCCCCGAACTCGACGCGCCCGTCGACCGGCGCCACGGCGCTTGCGGTCGCGGGCAGGCCGCCGTCCGCGTGCCCCGCCGCCGGTTCGTTGCGCGGCGGTGCTCCGGGTTCGATGGACTGCGTGCTTGCCTCTACCGGAACCGGCGTCAGTTCCGCGCCGGCGCGGCCGGCCCGGCCTTCAGGGCCTACCAGTTCGAGCGACATCCCCAGCGGTTCCACGACGTGTATCCCCGTGTCCGCTGAGCGCGAGTGCCCCGCCGGCTGCTCGATCACGCCGTCGCTGACCACCACCGTCATGCCGGAGGGGGGTAGCGCGATGGTTTTCGCGCAGAACTCATGATCCGCGAGCACGCCCAGGACGAGGTTGTCGCCCTCGTCAAGCTGGGTGATGGCGCCCTCGGCGTCGTAGAGATACGCGTAGCCGTGCCCGGCGTTGACGTACTCCAGCGTCCGCTCGCGTGAATCGAACACGCCCAGCCACAGCGTCATGAAGCTCTGATCGCGACAGCGCGAGGCGTAGAAGGCGTTGAGCCGTCCGACGGCTTCGGCCGGATCCTCGCCCATCTCCATGCTGGCGCGCAGGAAGCCCTGACAGGCCGTGACCAGCAGCGACGCCGACACGCCCTTGCCCGCCACGTCGCCCAGCGCGACGGCGATGCGTTCGTCGTCCCGCACGATGATGTCGAAGAAGTCGCCGCCGACGTGACGGCCGGGGCGGCTCTGTCCCGAATAGGCAAAGCCCACCTCGCAGCCCGACCGGCGCGGCAGCAGCATCCGCTGGGCTTCCGCGGCCGCCTCCATCTCGACGTCGATGCGTTCCTGCCGGCGCTGAATGTCCAGCCGCTTCAGGTTCGCCAGCGCCATGCCTGTCAGCCGTGCCAGCCCGGCGGCAAACGCGCCCGCATCGGCCGCCGAGCGGTTCAGCGTCGGGCGAGACCCCCGGTTGTCGAGGTACAGGTAGGCGCACAGCGCCGCCTCCAGCCGGATCGGAATGCACAGCGCCTCGTCGATCTGAAGATCGACGATGCTGCGGGCGTCGTCGGTGATCTCGGCGCGGCTTGCCAGGCGGACCGGGCCGGCCTGCGTCGCTTCGCGGATCAGCGACCGGCTCAGGCTGGCGTAGCCGTCGGTGGAGCCGATGTCACCCAGGCAGGCGACGACTTCGATCCGGTCCGGATCGGGCGTGGGCTTGAGCAGGGCGGCGTTGCGAAAGCCCGTCCCCGCCACGGCCACGTCGAGCACCGACCGGGCCAGCGTCGCCTCATCCGGGGCGGAGTAGATCAGCTCCGAGCAGCGCAGGAGGAGTTGAAGGCGCTGTTGGGCGAGGTATTGCGTGTCGCGCGGATCGAGCCGGGCGACGATCGTCTCCTGCGGGATGCGATCGTCGAGCGTCGCCAGCCGCGGCGGACGCGCCACGCTCGACGCGCGATCGACCACCAGCAGCGTCCACGGGCCGATCGTGATCAGATCGTCGGCCCGCAGCGGATACGCCCGTCCGGTCATCAATCGGATGCCGTTGAGCCAGGTGCCGTGCGTGCTGCCGGAGTCGCTGATGACCCAGGAGAGGCCGGATCCGTCCGTCTGCGTCCGACCGGCCGGGGCGGAGATGACGGCATGGTCGCGGGAGACGGCTGCGTCCAGCAGGCGAATGTTATTGGCCGACCGCCGCCCGATTGTGACCGGCCCGGGCGGCGTCAGCGAGACGTTGACCGGCGACGGCCCCCCCAGCGACTCCAGCGCCCAGTCGCACATCTGCGGCAGCGCCGGACGCGCGGCGTCGGCGTCCGTCGGAAGCACTTCAGCATGGGTCGATTCAACGGCCACGGGGCCATTGTATCAAAAAACGCCGCGCCGCGAGCGCGGTTTCGCGGCCGTGCGCCCGCGTTGAGGAGGTTCTTGCGCGTCCGGTTCCATTCGGCCCGAATGGCACCAGACTTCCCATCGCACCTCGTGCCGGATTCGCATGGACTCGCGTCGATCAGCCTCCGCGGGGATGGTGCGGAGGCGTCGCGATCACGGCCGGGACGAGAGGCTCCGGGCGTCAGGTAGTCAGGGAAGCACGACTGAGCGCTTCAACCCTTCCTCTTCCCCTCACTCCCTTACTCGCTCACTCCCTCATGACGCCGGCTCCGCGGGGGGATCCCAACAGACCGGCGGGAGCCTCCGCCGTCGGACGCTACACCCGGTTCCGATACAGGCTCTGATCGATCGACGCTTCCATCGCCGCCACGTCCATTTCGCCGCCGAGATGCTCGTTGAGCTTGGCGATGTGCTCCTTCGGATCTTCCAGCAGCTTGTTGTAGTGCGTGAAGATCATGTCGATGTACGGATGCTCTTTGACCCACAGCAGCGTCTTTTCGACGTGCTTGAGCAGCATCCGGCGCACGTCGTCGTCCGACACGCTGGGGTCGTAGGTGCCGCGGCGGATGAGCATCTTCTTCTGCGACGCGATGATCTCGTCGATGTTGCGCCGCATCCAGATGACCTTGTAGGTGTAGCCGGGGGGCAGTTCGATCAGCAGGCGCGAGATCATCTTGACCGCCTTGCCCTTGCAGTCCGGCAGCCAGGCCTTGTCCTCGGCGATCTTCTTGACCCGCTCGAACTCGTAATAGCCCTTGGGGTTGTCGATGTCCGCCTCGCGCAGGCCGTCCTGCACCGGCGGGATGCCGCCCTTGTCCAGCATGGCCATCATCAAAGAGGTGCCCGATCGCGGCAGGCCGGAGACAACCGTGATAAATTCGCTTCGCTTCATTTTCGGACCGTAACTTCCGTTCTGGGCCTGATCGTCCAGGCGCGCCGGCATCGTAGCCGTATTCGCTGCCCCTGCAATGTTTCGGCCGGCCGGCGCTGGGGCTGCAGGGTTCCCCACCAGGCGGCCTCATCGCCTCCGGCGGTAACCCGTCTTGTGAGCCCGCAGAGCGCGGAACTGTGGCATCCGCACCAGGCGGACCGCGTGCCGGCCGGGTAGGGGCCGTGTCGCGAATGCGGCGACACTTTGCGACGCCAACCACGGCCTCGAAGACGAGACCGTGGCACGCCGCAGCGCCAGCGAGAGTGCCACCCGCCGATGATGGCGCGCACGCGGCGCCTCCCCACGCCCCCCGACGCCACGTCGACTCACCCCGACGCCGGGTGCCGGAAGCCGCGGCCTTGACTTGGCGGCCGCGATCCCCACAATACCGCGACTTTGATGCGAGGAGTCGATCCGCGATGAAGGTTACACGCAGCATGCGGCGGGCGTACGATCAGAGCGACGCCATCATCACCAAGGCGAAGAACCTGAAGGTCAAGGTCAAGGAACGCCAGCGCCGGGACGCCCGGATGATGGAGGCGCTGCGGGCCGGTTCATTGCCCTTTCCGCCCCACGTCATGTCGTGGCTGAGCCGTCAGACGGGCATTGCCTCCAGCCGGATTACCCCCGACGACGTGGCCAAGGTTCTGGCGGGCTGAGCCGGAGGCACCGACGCCGCCGCGCGCAGGGCGCTTCGCCGCGCAGGGCGGCGCGTTACGCGTCCGCGTCCAGGTAAATCGCCTCGTCCAGCCGGACAACCGGCTTTGATTTCCGCACGAACTCCGCCAGTTCCCCCGCATCCTGCGCCGCCAGCGGGCTGACCTCGCACGCAGCGCCCGGCACGCCCCCGGCATCGACAGGCACGGCTATCCCGGCCGCGCGAAGCCACCGCGCCGCGCGACGGCTCATGTCGCGGCGGGCCGTCGCGACGCTGTCGTCCCCTTCGGCGTTCTTCACCGGGCTGAAGCACTCGCCGCGCTCGCCGCGCAGCAGCACGACACGCTCGGCCAGGGGGAGAGCGTCAAACACAAAACGCTCGAGCTTGATCGCATTCGGTTCCGACGGCGCGACCACCCGCCCGGAGTCGAGGTCAATGCACGGCACTTTCTTCCGGGCACGGTGCCACGGGAGCGTCAACCGCCCCCCGCCGGTGATCGACTCAAGGAATTCCCGCGAAAACGTGAAGATCGACAGGTTCGCCGCGTCGAACTTGCGGCCGCCGTCCGCGCCGCGCGTCCGGGCCGCCGATTCGGGCAGTTCCGTATATTCGATGACGTGGATGCGATCGCCAATGCGGACGAAGTTGCCGACCCGCTCCAGGTCGTCGGCCTTGGAGATCGTCAGTGTCGACGCCTGCGCCTCATGCTGCGCGTGCAGGCCGACCAGGACCGGGTCGACCGGACGGACGAGCGGATTGTCCACTTGAAAATAGCTCAGCAGGCTGACGCCGCGCGCCGCCATGTCGCGCAGGCAGCCGCTGGAGGACAGCGCGGTCAGGCTGCCTCCGTGGCCGTCGGGCGACAGGGCGACGCGGTGCCTGTCGCTCAGGAGAATCTTCCCGTCCGGCGACAGCGCGGGCATCACGCCCTGGCGGAAAAACACGACGTCGGACGGGTCCAGTCCGAACCAGGATTCACCGCGAAAGTACGCCTGCGTGTCCGCGTCGTTCGTCGGGCTGGTCATGACGTACCACGCGATCCTGCGACCAAAGCGGCGCTGCGTCGCGAGGATGCCCTCGGCGAACAGCCGGAAGAGTGACTTCGACCGCACCGGCGAGATGCGAAACAACCCCTTGGGCCCGTCGAACCCGAGCCGCGTCCCCTGCCCGCCCGCAACGACCATCGCCGCCACACGGCCCTCCGCTATCAACGACTCGCCGATCTGCCGTGCCGCGGAGTAGTCGGCGGAACCGCCGGCCGTGCTGCAAGCCGGCAGGCACGGTGCAGGCTCGAACGACGGGAGGGTGTGGGGACCGCCCGAGGAATCCTGCGCACCGGTGACGCCGGCCTGCGCGGCCACTTCCGCGAAGTCGATGCTCGCGACGTCGGCGAGCAGCGCCGCGCGCTGTGCCGCATCAAGCACGTCCCAGAACCTGAACAGGTGTCCCTGCCCGGCGTCGGTGGCACGGGATCGGAGCGTTTCCGGACTCGGTTGTGTCATTATGGGGCTCCCCCTGGGGTGCGGCGGCGCGGCACAGTCACATCGCCCGGTCGCCGTCCCGATAGCAACAGTACTCGCCCTCATTCTGACCGGATCGCGCCCGTGGGCAACGCCACCAATCGCCAATTCGTTCCCCAGCCCGCAGATCGCTCTCGTCGGCGGCCGCTGGGCTCCGTGCCGCGGCGAGCAGGGTGGTTGCCAGCGCTCGGATTCGTCGCGACGGCAATCTGGCCGGCCGCTATCGTTTCGGCGCCCGCACCTGCCGGGACGTCTACCCTCTACGCCATTGACGAGTTGTTCGTCGCGCCAGACCAACCGCCCGCGCGCGTGGTCAAGGCGTCGTCAGCCCACGTGATTTCGGGCGACCGGGTCCATGTGAGACTCCTGGCGGAACTGCTCGATGAGGGGCTTTGCCGGCTCCTCGATGCCGCGGACGCCGGTGCCGCCTGGGGGCTGCTGCTGACGCCGGACGACATCGTCGGCATCAAGTTCGACTCGCTCGGTCAGCGTGAGCTGGGGACCGTCGACGCCCTGGCCGAGGTGCTGGTCGCGTCGCTGTCGAAAGCCGGTTGGGATCCGTCGCGGGTGGTTCTGATCGATGCGCCGGACGCCACGGCCGAACGCCTCGGAACCCGCCCGGCGCTGTCGGGTTTCGACGCGGAGCCTGTCGACGCGGCCGGCCGTCCTGTCCGCCTGCGATCCGCCCTGCGGCAGGTTTCCGCCTTGATCAGCGTCGCCCCCGTTCGCACGGACAACGTCTGCTCGATCCGTGGAACCCTGGCCAATCTGTCGCTGGCATGTGTGCGCGAGGAGGCGGCCCTGCGCCGAAACGACTGCACGCCGGGGGTTGCAGGAGTGGTGTCTTTGCCGCAGATTGGGCCCAGATTGCGACTCGCGATTGCGGACGCACTCCGCCCGGTCTACCGGAACGGACCCATCTACGGTAGCGACAACGCGACCGAGGCCGGCGCGCTGTTCATTTCCGCCGATCCGGTGGCCCTGGACGCCATCGGTCTGCTTTTCCTGAGCGACCTGCGGGCCGACCGGGGGCTTCCGCCGCTGGCGGGGGCGCCGGCGGAGATTCCGGCAATCGCGGACTGTCACCGCGCGGGGCTGGGAATCGCCCTCCGGCGGCGCATCGACGTCGTTCAGTTCCAGCGGTGACGGGCAGTCTTGGTGCGATCGCACTAGCGGGCAATTGTTCAGATTTCGCTAACGGGCCGAGAACTTTCGGTTGACTCCCGGCGCGAACGGACGTAAGATCATGTTGGTTTTGGATCGTCTGGCGTGGAGTTCCTTCATACAGATCGATAACACTGTGCGGTTATTATTCGAGTGGTCGAGATTCTTCGGCGCGATGCCTGCTATCATCCTTTGATCAGCGATTCTCGAACCCCCGCCTTCCGTTCCAGAACCTTGCCTGACCTGACGGCTGCCGTCTTGCAGCCGGCGGGTGCGTTCGTTCGCGGTATTCGGCCGTGAACGGGCGGTCGTTATTGGGCCCCACGCCCGTGGGGCGCGTCGTGCATGGCGTCCGGCCGCAAGGTCGTCCGCGCCGGCCGGCGTCAAGGTTTGCGAAGCGCGAGGCTTGCTGCCTTCGCTTCGCCTCCCGACCGCGTCGTATGGGGTGGCGGGAGAGGTTTCTTGGCACGGTTCCCGTGCCGGGAGGTTTTGGTCCATGAGTGTCAAGCAGTTCAGGAAGTTGCGGGTTCGGGGTTTCACCCTGATCGAGCTGCTCGTGGTGATTGCCATCATCGCGTTGCTGATCTCGATTCTGCTGCCGAGCTTGTCCCGCGCCCGTGAGTTGAGCAAGCGCCTGGTGTGCGCTTCGAACCTCAAGGGCATCGGCACGTCGATGAAGATCTACGCCAACGACAATGCGGAAACCTGGGCCATCCCGGGCTTCAGCAAGAACGGCATCGGCAACAGCAACAGGCCGGTGCGTTACCTGAGCAACCAGGCGGGTAACCAGGGCGGCGTCGGCGACATCGGCACGAACCTGCGTCGCTTCCAGACGCAGAAGGACAGCGCTCCGGGCCGTACCGACGGCTCGACGCAGATGTCCACCACGCGTTCGTTCTGGATGCTGGTCCGCAGCGGTGACACCACCGTGAAGCAGTTCATCTGCCCCAGCAGCGGCGATGCCCCGGACGAGACGGAAGAAATCGACCTCTACTACGATTTCGAGACGTATGACAACGTCAGCTACGGCTTCCTCGTTCCGTTCGGCCCGCGCGACACGTCGCCGCGCGAAGGCGTTGACAACCGTCTGCCGATGGCGGCTGACCAGGGCCCGTTCTACTATCGCAAGTCGAACCCGACCGAGTTCAACTCGAACGTGTTGAACCCGGACAGCCCGCCGCGCGAGTGGCGCTTCGCGAACTCGCCGAACCACGGCGGTCTGGGCTCCGGTGAAGGCCAGAACGTGCTCTTCGCCGACGGCCACGTCAGCTTCCAGAAGGTTCCGATCATCGGTATCGACCGGGACAACATCTACACCCTCATGACGGACGACGCGAGCGAGAAGGGCCGCTGGTTCGGGGACATCCCGGGCGCCTACTCCGCCGGTGGTCCGTATCCGGGTGAGCAGACGTTCGGCACGCGTGATCCGGGCGATCACGCCACCACCGACTCGCTGATCTATCCGTAAGCGGGTCTGACTCAATCGGTTCGAGGCGGGGCGGCGTCATACGTCGCCCCGCCTTTTTATTTGCGCGATCCCTCGCCGCCCGCCTCGCGCCGCCCCGATGGCCCCATGTTCAATCCCGCCTACAATCGCCTGCCCGACACGTGGGACTGCCGGCGCGGCGAGGTGGATCGGAGATGGCGAAGCTCCAGTTGACGATTGGCGGAATGCACTGCGATCACTGCGTCGGTGCCGTGAGGCAGGCGCTCCACGGCGTCGCGGGGGTTGAACGAGCGGATGTGGAGATCGGGAAGGCGTCCGTGGTCTACGACGCCGCGCACACCGGCCCGCTCGTAATCTGCGCGGCCGTGGCCGCCGCCGGCGCGTTTTCGGTCGAGTCGTTTGAAGTCAAACCGTGATGGCCTCGCCGATCGTCCCCACCTTGGAACCTTCGCCACAAGCTTGCTACCTGCGCATCGAGGGCATGACGTGCGGCGGCTGCGCGTCTCGGGTGGAACAGGCGCTCCACGCCGTCCCCGGCGTCACCTCCGCCCGCGTCAACTTCTCCGCGGAGACCGCGTCCGTGGACGTGGCGGCGGGCGGGCCTGACGGCGCCGAACTCATCCGGGCGGTTCGGGCCGCCGGCTACGACGCCGAGCCTATCCGATTCGGTGACTCCGCCGCCGCGGTACTCGAGAAAATCCAGCAGAATCGGCTGAACCAGCACCGGCAGGCTCTGGTCATGGGCATCGGCCTGGCGCTGCCGATCCTCGGATTGGACTGGATCGGCCCCATGCTCAGCTCGACCCAGCCGGGTGCGCACGTCTGGTGGCGGGGTCTGCAAGCGCTGCTGTGCGTCCTGCTCATGCGGTCCGCGGCCGGGGCGCCGATCCTGGTCGGCGGCGTCAGAGCGCTTTACTTTCGCGTTCCCAACATGGACCTGCTGATCACGCTGGGCGTGATCGCCGCCTTTGTCGGGGGTGTGGTCAGCTTCTTCGTGCCCGGCCTGGACGCCTTCCACTTTCACGCGGTCGCGATGATCCTCGCGTTCATCAGCATCGGTCGGTACTGCGAGACGCACGCCCGACGGGCCGCAACCCGATGCGTCGCCGCCCTTTCGGCGGCACTTCCGGCGCAGGCGATGCGCGTCGACGGCGACGTGGCCACCGCGGTGCCGATCGAGTCGCTGAAACGCGGTGATCGCGTGCGCGTCGTTGAGGATGCGGTCATTCCCGTCGATGGACGCGTCGTCGCCGGGGCGGCCGCGGTCGATGAAGCGGCGTTGACGGGCGAGTCCGTCCCGCGCCGGCGCGACGTCGGCGACGCGGTTCGAGCCGGGTGTACGGTTCGCGAAGGCTCGATCACGGTGGAGGCGGCAAGCGTCGGCTCGCAGACGACGGTCGGCCGGATCGTCGCATCCGTTGAGGGGGCGCTCTCGCAGAAAACGCGGATGCAGCGCCTCGCGGATCGCGTGGCGGGGTTCTTTGTTCCCGCGGTCGTCGTGATCGCAAGCGCGACGTTCGCGTTTTGGGTCACGTTTGCGTCGGACGGGCACGAGGGAGTCACGCACGCGCTTCGGGCGGCGATATCCGTACTGGTGATCGCGTGCCCGTGTGCGATGGGCCTGGCCACGCCGACGGCCGTGATGGTTGCGACGGGCGTCGCCGCCGCGCGGGGGATGTTGTTCCGCGACCCGGCCGCGCTGGAGCGCGCCGGGGGCGTCGGGCGCGTTCTCTTCGACAAGACGGGCACGCTGACGACGGGTCGCCCAAGTGTGACCGACGTTCGCGTGATCGACGCCTGCGATCCAGCGCAACGGAGCAAGGACGGGGTAGCGCCCGGTCACGACTCAGCGGGCACCGCGCGATCGCTCGAACTTCTGCAACGGGTCGCGTCGGCGGAGCAGTTCTCGCAGCATCCGTTCGCCCGCGCGATCGTCGGTTACGCTCGTGACGCCGGTGCGGCTCTGCTGGAGCCCGATCGCTTTCAGAGCCGCGCCGGCGCCGGTGTGCGTGCGACCGTGCGAGGATGCGACGTCGTGGTGGGGTCCGCAGCCTTCGTCCGCGCGGCCGGCGTCGACACGGAGACCGGCGATGTGGAGGCCGCGGCCCTGGGGCGTGAGGGCAAGTCGGTCGTTTGGGTCGGGTTGGACGGCTGCCTGGCCGGGTTGGTTGCGTTGCGCGATGCGCTGCGGCCGGGGGCCGTCGAGGCGGTGCGCCGCCTGCGCGACATGGGTGTCGGCCTGGCCATCGTGACCGGCGATCACGAGGTCACGGCGCGGGCGGTCGCGCGGGAACTGGGCATCGACGAGGTCCACGCGGGCCTGGGTCCGGACGACAAGACCGCGGTGGTCCGCCGGCAGTGGCAGAAGGGTGGCCTCGCGACGCCGGCTTCGGAGCGGGGCACCGCGTTCGTCGGCGACGGGATCAACGATGCTCCGGCGCTGGCCGCAGCGGACGTCGGCGTCACGCTCGCGGGCGGCGCCGACCTGGCCGCCGGGGCCGCAGACGTGACGCTGACGCACGACGACCTCGGTCGCGTGGCCGAGATGATCGAACTGTCGCGGCGCTCGCTGCGGGTGATCCGGCAGAACCTCTTCTGGGCGTTCTTCTACAACGTCGCCGCGCTGCCCCTGGCCGCCGCCGGTCACGTCCCGCCCGCGATCGCCGCGGCGGCGATGGCATCGTCCTCGGTGACCGTCGTGCTCAACTCCCTTCGGCTCCGCCGCGCGTGAACGCGCCGCATCACGCCGCTACGAGTCGCCGGTTACGCGCCCGGCGATCCGGTACAAGCGCAGGGGCAGGTCCGTTGAAACAGGCAGGGGCATCGGTTCCACCGCCCACCGGTTGCCCCAGGCGTTGTGGGCATGGTAGCGGCCGTCGTGTGTCTGTTCGACCTGGGTGAGGCGTTCGCCAAACGTCAGGTAATACGCGGGCGTCAGATCGTGCTCGCGGGCATATTCTCCGGCGGTGGGCGTGTCGGGCAGGGTGCGATAGCGGCGATCGGGCGTGTGAAAGCAGTAGTCCCGAATCTGCGTGAAATGAGCTGCGTCCGCGCCGCGTGCCCAGAAGTCGCACATGACGTATTCGTTTTCGCCGAGTGTCGTCGAGAGGTGTTCTTCAATGTCTGCGATGGCGGCACATCGAGCTGCGTTGACCCATGCTTCGTTCTGGCCGCGGATGACGGGGACGAGCGTGGGAACCGCTACCAGTCCCGAAAGCGTCCCCACGGCAAGGGCGGCCGGCATGCGCCCGGCTTGGCCGAGCCGCCGTTCGACGCCGGCGGACAGCAGGCGGCAGAGCTGATCGATCCCGACCAGTGCCGCCGGGATCAGCAGTGCGATCGGCGCCGCGTAGTGGTGCGGCGATCCGTGCGCGGCGGTTCGCGCCATTGCCAGTGCGAACATCCCGCCGGCCGCCAGCAGCCAGATCGCTGTGTCGCGCGATCGCGCCCTGCCGCCGGCCAGGAGCCCCACGGCGGCGATTGCCATCAGCGGCAGCGTCAACCAGAGCCGTGGATCCTGCCAGAGCCTCAGCACGGCCGGGGGGATCTCGTGCAGGGCGACGGGCCGGTTCATCCACTGTCCGGTGAGGGACCACCACATCGTCCGCAACGTCGGCACACATTCGTCGACGAACACCGCAAACGGCGCGAGCAGCCCCACCAGCACAGCGACCGCGGCCAGCGGAGGCATCGGATGCAACAGCAGGCGCTGCACGCGGCCGGCGGCGGCGCCCGACGCGTCGCGCGATCGGTTGACCAGGATGCTCGCCCCCCCCCAGACCAGGAGTGCCGCCACAGCGGCGATCGCACGGGGGTCGATGGACGACACGTCGCGGCGGACGTTGGTCATCACGCAGGCGGCCAGTGCCAGCACGATCACCGCCGGCAAGGCTCGCCACTTCAGCAGGCTTGACGTGCATGAGCGGGCCGATGCGATCCAGTCTTCCCGCCGAAGCATCAGGCACGTCGCGGCGACCGCGGCCGCCAGGCCGAGCGCGTGGATTTTCAAACTGACGGCCGCTCCGAACAACGCCAGCGCGCCCAGAAGCAAATTCAGCGGCGGATCGGATTTGCCGGCCTCGTCGCACGGCCTGGCGCGGCCGAGGGCGTGCGTCAGCAGGCTTACGATCACCAGGCAGAGCGCGGACAGGAGGTTGACCGGCCGAAAAGTGTCGGCCATCGCCAGATGCCCCGGGCAGGCCAGGTACATTGCTACGGCAGCCGGCCCCGCCCACGCGCCGCGGACCGTGCGCCGACCGACCTCGTACGCCGCGGCGACTCCGAACAGGAAGAATGCGATCGCCCACGCGCGCAGCATCCACGTCGCGGGGCCGGGTTCGACCAGTAGCGCGTTCACATAGTCGGACGGCGGCGTGCCGTCGGTGAGCCACGTCCACGCGTGATCGACGCCCAGCGTCAATACCAGCACTGCGTGGAGCGGGACGCCGGGATGATCGCGGTGTTCGTTCGGGTATCCGGCGAGCAAGTTGAGCGCCGAGCCGAGGTAGGTCGCGTCCGGATCCGCGTGCAGCCACCAGGGCGTCAGCGGACGCCAGAGCGCCAGCGTCAAACCGGCGATGAGGGCCGCGGTCAGCCCGAGCCGCGCAAGCGTGTCGCCGGCTCGCGCCTGGCTGACGCGCCGCGCCGCCGCCCGGTCGCCCGGCGGCAGTCGATTCGTCACGGGCAGCGTGACTTCCGAAGCAGGGGTAATGTCGATCATTTCAAGCATTTCCCGCGCGAGTGCGCAAGGGTTTATCGGACAATTCGACCGGCGAAACGAACGTTTGATGGTCCGCGACGCCCCACGGCGGTGGGGTTCAGTGAAGCGCGGGCCGTCGCACGCCGCTCGGCAACGGTATCGGTTCGGTGGAATGCGGGTCGATTCACGCCGGTGCGTCACGCAGTTGCAGCGTGAGCGGCTGCGCGTTTTGGGGTACACTCTGACAGCGCGACGTCTTGCCACTTTGCGCGCATGTTTCGCAGGAGCCGCGATCGTGACGGGGACAAAGGGGTCAGGGAGTAAGGGAGTGCGGGAATCAGGGAAGAAAGACCACGAGGTTCAACTCGCCCTCTGCCCCTCACTCCCTGACTCCCTTACTCCCTCACTCCCTTCCCATTTGGCTTTCCGGTTACGGCTGGTGGGTGCTTCAGGGTGCCTGCCGGGCCGATCGCGGCCGTGTCAGGGTTGACCCGCGCCGGGCCGGCCGGTGCAATGCGACGATGAACGCTCCGAACGCGCCTTCAGGTTCCGGGTCGCACGCCGCGTCCTCGCTGCTGGCGGAAGAAGACGTCGAGTTCATTCGCAGGGACGAATTACGGGCGGTGCGCTTGCAGCTTGAACTCGCCAAGCCGGAACTGATTCTCGAAGACCACAGGGTGGGCTCGACGATCGTCGTTTTCGGATCCGCCCGCATTCCGGAGCCGGCCGCGGCCGAAGCGGCTTTGGCCCAGACGCGGCGCGAACTGGAGCGCCGACCCGGCGACGAGGCCTGCCGCGCCGCCGTCCGCGTGGCCGAGCGGATGGTGGAAAAATCCGCCTTCTACGACCAAGCCCGTGAGTTCGCGCGGATCGTATCGACGACGTGCCAGCCGGGCGGGATCTGCGACTACGTCGTTGTGACCGGCGGCGGACCCGGCATCATGGAAGCGGCCAATCGCGGCGCGCACGACGTCGGCGCCAAGACCGTCGGCTACAACATTCAGCTTCCGTTCGAGCAGTCGCCCAATCCGTACATCACGCCCGAACTGTCGTTCAAGTTCCGCTACTTCGCGATCCGCAAGATGCACTTTCTGCTGCGGGCGCGGGCGCTGGTGATTTTCCCCGGCGGATTCGGCACCCTGGATGAACTGTTCGAGACGCTGACGCTGATTCAGACGGGTAAGGTGGCGCCCGTCCCGGTGATCCTGTTCGGCCGCGAGTTCTGGGAGCGGGCGGTCGACTTCCAGTACCTCGTAGACGAGGGCGTCATCTCGCCGGCCGACCTGGACCTGTTCCACTTCGCCGAGACCCCGCAGGACGCCTGGGACCGGATCGCGGCGTTCCATAAGTTGGGGGTGTGAGTGCGACGCCCCGCCCGGGCGGGTCCGTCCTGTGGCACCGGTTTGCAACCGGTGAGTTCTGAATGTGGCACCGGTTTTCAACCGGTGAATTTCGATGGCGCACCGGTTTGTAACCGGTGGATTCTGATGGCATGATCCCACCGGCCTACGGTTCCATCCTGGACGCGATCGGCAACACGTCGCTGGTGCAGCTTCGTCGCATCGTCCCGCCGGGCTGCGGCCGAATCTTTGCCAAGCTGGAATGGGAGAACCCCACCGGCAGCATGAAGGACCGCGCGGCCCAGGCGATGATCGCGCGGGCCGAGGCCGACGGGCGGCTCCAGCCCGGCCACACGGTCGTCGAATACACCGGCGGCAGCACGGGAACGTCGCTGGCGATGGTCTGTGCCGCGAAGGGCTATCGGCTGCACATCGTCACGTCTCCTGCCTTCAGTCGGGAGAAGCTCGATCACATGGCGGCCCTGGGGGCGGAGCTGACCCTGATCGACAGCCCCGGCAACATGACCACCCGGCAGTTGATCCTCGACATGATCGCTGCGGCCGAGCAGATCGCCCGTGGCCCGCGCACCTACTGGACGGATCAGCTAAACAATCAAGACAGCGTCGCGGGGTACCACGAACTGGGCGAGGAAATCTGGCGGCAGACCGGCGGGCGCGTCGACGCCTTTGTCCACAGCGTCGGCACCGGCGCGTCCTCGCGCGGCGTGGCGACCGTGTTGAAGCGGCACAACCCGAAGGCCAGAGTCGTAGCGGTCGAACCGGCCGAGTCGGCCGTACTGCAGGGCGGCGCGGCCGGTCCGCACAAGATCGAAGGCGTCGGCATCGGCTACACGCCGCCGCTGTGGGCGCCGTCGCTGATCGACGAAGTCATCAGCGTGTCCACCGCCGACGCCAAGGCCATGACCCGCCGCCTGGCCCGCGAGGAGGGCCTGCTGGCGGGCACGTCGTCCGGCGCCAACGTGTGCGCGGCTGTGCAGATGGCGCAGCGACTGGGGCCGGAGGCCAATGTGGTGACGCTGATGGTGGATTCAGGGTTGAAGTATCTGAGTACGGACGTGTATCGGGCGCCCGCGGCGGAGGTGTAGAGATATTGAC
Organism: uncultured Phycisphaeraceae bacterium; assembly: GCA_964648365.1. Classification (GTDB taxonomy): domain Bacteria; phylum Planctomycetota; class Phycisphaerae; order UBA1845; family UBA1845; genus SURF-32. The sequence goes on along the minus strand of CAZYLK010000023.1, from coordinate 18,349 downwards.
AAGACCGGGCGAAGCTCCGGACCTCGCGCGATTCGGCAGGGCGGGTGCCCCTGACGCAGCGGCCGGCGCGCAAAGGCTGGGAATCCCGCCCCGCGACTGCAGGGTGCAACGCGTCTGAGCCCGGCTGACGGAACTTGTCGGCGAAGGATTCTCCCCCGACTCGACGCTGCTCGCGTCGGGTTGCCGGCCCGTCTTGCCAGCCTGCGCGGGCGGCGGTATTCACTTCTGAATGCGATGGACGAAGTTTCTCATCCCGACGACCAAGGAGACACCGCACGACGCGGTGGTGCCGTCTCATCAACTGATGATCCGTGCCGGCCTGATCCGCCAGGTCTCGGCCGGGGCCTACAGCTATCTGCCGCTGGGGCTGCGGAGCCTGCGGAAGGTTGAGCGGATCGTCCGCGAGGAGATGAACGCGGCCGGGGGCATCGAACTGCACATGCCGGCCATGCACCCGATCGAATGGTGGCAGCAGACCGGGCGGGTGGACGCGATGGGCGACGTGCTGCTGCGGCTGCACGGCGTCGGGGACGACTGGCGCATGAAAACGGTGCTGGGCCCGACGCACGAGGAGCCGGTGACCGAGATCGCGCGGGCGTACCTGACCAGCTACAAACAGCTTCCGGTCAACCTCTACCAGATTCAGACGAAGTTCCGCGGCGAGGCGCGGCCCAAGAGCGGCGTGCTGCGTACGCGCGAGTTCCTGATGAAGGATGCGTATTCGTTCCACGCAAGCAAGGAAGGCCCCGGCGGCCTGGATGAAACCTACGACCGGATGTACCGGGCGTATTGCAACATCTTCTCGCGCTGCGGCCTGCCGTATCTGGCGGTCGAGGCGGATTCCGGCCCGATCGGCGGCGACGCGTCGCACGAGTTCATGGTGCGGACCGAGGCCGGGGAGGACTGGCTGGTGCGGGCCGAGGACGGCAGCTACGCCGCCAACCTGGAGCGGGCGGAGATGGCCCCGCTGGCCGATGCGGGGGGGGGCAGGAACGAGTCCATCAAGGAGATCCACACGCCCGGCAACGCGACGATCGAGCAGGTGACGAAACTGCTCGGCTGCGGCGCGGACAAGATGATCAAAACGATCATCTACGAGGCTGACGGTACGCCGCTGGTGGCCCTGGTCCGTGGCGATCACAACGTCAACGAGGCCAAGCTGCGGCGATTTGCGGGCGTCGGCTCAATGGCGCCGGCCGCGCCGAAGATGATTCGTGAGGTGACGGGCGCGGAAGTCGGCTTCGCCGGGCCGGTCGGTCTGAAGGTCCGTATCATCGTCGATCAGGCGGTGACGGTCATGCACGACGCGATTACCGGCGCGAACCGCACCGACTATCACATCAGTGGCGTGAACCCCGGCCGTGATTTCGAGATCAAGGAGACGTCCGACATCCGCGACGCGGTGCAAGGCGATCGCGCGCCCAACGGCTCGCCGCTGATTTTCGAGAAGTGCATCGAGGTCGGGCACGTGTTCAAGCTGGGCACGAAGTACTCGGCCGCGATGAACGCGGATTTCGTCGATGAGCACGGCCAGTCCCACCCGATGATCATGGGCTGCTACGGCATCGGCATCAACCGCATCATGGCCGCGGCCATCGAAGCCGGCCACGACGACAACGGAATCAAATGGCCCGCGTCCATCGCGCCGTTCCAGGTCGAGATCTGCTCGCTGGACGTGCGCGAGGCGGACGTGATGCAGACGTCGCAGCAGATCTACGATGCGCTGGAAGCGGCGGGCATCGACACGCTATGGGACGATCGCGACGCCCGCCCCGGCTTCAAGTTCAAGGACGCGGATCTGATCGGCTGCCCCGTCCGCGTCACCGTCGGCCGCCGCGGTTTGCAGGACGGGATCGTCGAAGTGCAGACCCGCCACGACGGGCAGACGCAGAAGGTCTCGCCGGCCGTTGCGGCGGAGACGGCTGCGACGCTGATCCGCGGGCTGACGCCTGCCGCCGGCTAGCGCCGCGGGTGCGTGAAACTTCCGGCGGCTCGCTGCCGGCGACAACTCGCCTACCACTCGAACGGCATGGCCACGATGCGCCGTGCCGCTTGCCACCAATGCCGTTGCGATGAATAATCAGGGTGCAGGAGGCACTGTTGCCCGCCCTGCTCCGGGAGCTTCGTCATGGAAACCACGGGACCGTCTGTCTTCGACCTCTCGCCATCGGAGAAACTCCAACTGGTCGAGGATCTCTGGGACGACCTGGCGTCCGACCCGACGTCTGTACCTGTCCATGCCTGGCAGAAGGATGAGCTGGCGCGCCGGAAGGCCAACCTGCTCAAGCACCCCGGATCAGGCTTGAGTTGGGAGGAAGTCCAGCGACGGATTCGTGCCCGGCATGAGCGCTGAGTTAATCATTGCGCCGGAGGCCGAGCGGGACATCGAGGAGGCATACCGCTGGTACGAGTCCCGTCGAACCGGTTTAGGCGAGGAGTTCCTCTGCGCCGTTGATGCCTGCCTTCAGAATATCCGTCGTCACCCCGAACTTCACGCGGTGGTGCATGCGGACTACCGACGCGCACTTATTCGTCGCTTTCCGTACGCGGCGTTCTACGACCACGCGGATGGTTCTGTGTGCGTGTACGGTGTATTCCATTCCGCGCGAGATCCGGAAAAATGGCGAGATCGCCTGAGCTAGGTGATCTCATCTGACGCGTGGGTGTTTCCGTCCATTCTCGGGTGGTCCTGTCGTTACCCATACTGCCGCGCTACCTTTGCCGGCGCCTACCACTCAAACGGCATCCCGACGATGCGCCGCGGGCTGACGGCCGCGCGGTATTCCGCCGCCCGCTCGGGCTTGTCCCACTTTTCGTACAGATGGATCAGTTGCAGGACGGACTGCCGCGTGTAGTGATGTTCCAGCCCGAGTGACGACGCCAGCGCGGGGTAAGCCTCCAGCAACTGCGTCTCCGCCTCGTCGTATCGGCCCAGCACGCGCAGGCACAGGCCGTAGCTGGTCTGGAAGACCGCCGTCTGCCAGTGACCTTCGGGCAGCGTGCGCTTGGCGACCTCGACGACCTGAGCGAACAGGGGCTCCGCCTGCTCGAACTGGGCCCGGTCGCGCAAAAAGCTGCCCATGTTGTAGATCGTGATCAGCGTGGACGGGTGTTCGTCGCCGCGCAGCGTGCGATGCATCTGGAGCGAGCGCTCGATGAGTGCGTCGGCTGCGAGGAAGTCGCCGGATGAGAAGCTGAGCACGGCCAGATCATTGAGGGATTCGGCCACGGCGGGGTGGTCTTCGCCGTAGCATCGCCGGCGGATGTTGAGCGCTTCGCGATACAGTTCTTCCGCGGCGATGTAGTAGCCGCGGCGGCGCTCCAGGCCCGCCAGGGCGCTGAGGCTGTCGGCCACTTCGGGATGTTGCACGCCCAGCGCCCGTCGCCGGATCTCCAGCGCCTCGCGATGACAGGCGGAGGCCTGCGTCTCGTCCTCGGTGATCTCCAGCAGTGTGGCGTAATGATGCAGGCAGCGGGCCAGGTCGGGATGGTCGCTGCCCAGCGCCTGCCGGCTCATGGATACGGCGGTCTCCAACTCCTGCCGCGCCCGCTCGAACGCGCCCAGCCGCATGTAGGTCGTGCCGATGGTATCGCGCAGCGACGCTTCAACCTCCGGCTGTCCGACAAACTGCGTCGCCATCCGCTGCAACGCCTCGTCCAGCACTTCGCGCAGCGTAATGTCCGGACCGGCCGCGTCGAGCGGATCGGCCATGGCCAACATGCTGCGCAGGAACGCGGCCGTGTTCTCCGCCTTGCGGGCCTCCAGCTTCGCCCGCATGGCTTCGCTCGCGGCGTCCACGCGCGCCCGCTCGGTGCGGATCAGGCCGACCGTCGTACCGACCATGCCACCGATCAGGGAGACCGACAGAATGACGGCCGTCAGCACGGCGACCGAGTGCCGCCGCACGAACTTGGCGCTGCGATAGGCGAACGTGTCGCGACGGGCGAGGACGGGCAATCCTTCGAGATGACGGCGAATATCGTCGGCCAGTTGATCGGCGGAGCCGTAGCGGCGCTCGGGCGACTTGTGAATCGCCCGCGAAACGATGTTGTCCAGATCGCCGCGCAGCCGGCGCTGCACCTGTTCCGGTGCGACGCCGCCGAACTCACTGGCGTCCTCCCGTGCCGGTTCGGCGCGGCGGGATTTCAATACGTCGTCCGCTTCCCGCGCTGCGGTGTCTGGCGCGTGCGCATCGCGCCGGCTGGAACGCGCCCGGCTGATTCGCGCGCTGGGCATCGGCGGTTCTACGTCGCACACGAGGCGTTCGACGTGCGCCCGATCCAGCCCCTCCAGTTCGTAGGGTCTCGCGCCCGTGATCAACTCGTAAAGGACGACGCCCAGCGAGTAGATGTCCGTCGCCGTGGTGATGGCCTCACCGCGAAGCTGCTCGGGACTGGCGTACTGCGGTGTCATCACCCGCGCCAGCGTCAGCGTCTGGTGCAACGGTCCGGTCATCAACGGCGCGCCCAGCAGTTTGGCCAGTCCGAAGTCGAGCAGCTTGGGGACGCCGTCGGTGGTCACCAGGATGTTGCTGGGCTTCAAATCCCGGTGAACGATGAGGCTCTTGTGGGCGAACTGCACGGCCGCGCAGACCTGCTGGAAGAGGTCCATCCGCTCGTGCAACGACAGCCGGTTTGCGCGGCAGAACTCGTGGATCGGCAGCCCGTCGATGTATTCCATCACGAGGTAGGGCGTGCCGTCCGCGGCCGCGCCGCCGTCGAGCAGCGTGGTGATGTTGGGGTGCGTCAAGGCCGCCAGCGCCCGCCGCTCCTGGTGAAAGCGGCGCGTCATCTCGTCCGTCATGGCGCCCCATCGGACGAGCTTGACGGCCACCGGTCTGTCATCCGGCCGATGCGTGTGGACGGCCTTGTAGACCGAGCCCATGCCACCGGACGCGACGTACTCGGTCAGCAGGTACGGCCCGACGCGGCGGCCAATGGACGAGGCGGAAACCGCCTCCATGACCAGTCCGCTGGCGGTGGCATCGACGGGGGGTTCGAGGAAGTCATCCGACGGCGCCTCGGCCGCGAGCAGATCTTCGACGGAGGCACGCAGGTCGGCGTCATCCTTGCATGCGGAGTCCAGAAACGCACGTCGAGCCGGCGCGGGCCGCTCGCGCGCCTCGTCGACGAGATGCTTCAGCAGCAGCCACCGCTCACGCGTCATCCGCCGGCCCTCCGCGCAGGCATCGGAAGAGCCACATCTTTGCCAGCTTCCACTCGCGGCGCACGGTCCGTTCGGACACGCCCAGGGCGTCGCCGATCTCGCGCTCAGTCATACCGCCGAAGAAGCGAAGTTCCACGATGCGCGTCAGTTGCGGATCGAGCGCCGTCAGGGCCGTCAGCGCCTCGTCGAGCACGACCAGGTCGAACGCCTTGGCCTCGTACATCGCGACGACGTCGTCGATGGGCACGCGGCGACCGTCGCCGCCGCGCTTGACCGCCTTCTTGCGACGGGCGTGATCAACCAGCACGCTCCGCATCGCCTTGGCCGCGACGCAATAGCAGTGGGTCCGGTCCATGGTCGACAGGTTCCCCTGTTGGATCAGGCGCAGGTACGCCTCGTGGACGAGGGCGGTCGGATCCAGCGTGTGGTTGCGGGGTTGGCGGCTCAGATAACTCGACGCCAGGCGGCGCAAGTCCTCGTACACGCCGGGGAGGGGGGTCGCGACCGGTTGCGAACTGCCTTCGGCCGAGATCATGGGCGACGACGCTCCGGCGACGCCCGCTTCAACGCGGCGGACGGCGCGACACACATTGATGCACACGGTTACGGCAGCGGATTCACGCAGACGCTCGACGGACAGCGGGAACCCACCCATTTTAGCGCTGCGCAGCGGCGAGTGAAGCGCGGCGCGGGTTCGGGGACCGTAGGAAGTTGTGCGGGCCGGTCGGACCGCGCTTATGGGACACCGCCGGCGGGTGCTTCTGAGCGAGCCGCGTGGCTTCAGCCCGCGCGGACCCTCTGGAACCTATGCCGCGCTCCCGAGCGGGCGTTTGGGCTGCTGCGTGACAGGGTGCGAGTGCGTGAAGCCCGCCCGCCTGGATCCTCCGATCGAAAGACCGCGCGGGCTAAAGCCCACGGCTCGCCAGGAAGAGCCGGCCGATTGTCTTACGCACCCCGCCGGCGACCGGCGGGTCCGCCGCGGCTTGACAGATGCGGCCGCTCAGCGCTCAATCTCCCCCGGCGAATACACCCTGCATCTGGCAGGCGCGGTCGGACAGTGTGATTTACCGTGCGGGCTGAAGCCCGCCGCTCCATGGACGGTCTGCCCCGATCGGGGCGCCGTCGCATGTCTTCGTTTTTTTTGAATTGGAGATCGACTGATGACACGTAAACACGTGGTTGCGTCTTTGTTGCTGCTCGTCACCATGGCGCCGCTGACCGGCTGCGCGCCCAAGATGACGATCGAAGAAATGAAGGCGATGAAGCCGCAGCGGCCGGTGGAACTCGATCGCCTGGACGCCTTCGCCGGCACCTGGGACTCGACCGGCGAGGCGACGATGTGCGGGCTGGATGAGACGCTCAAGTGTCGTGCCACCGAGACCGTCCGCTGGGAAGGCGACGGCTGGTACCTGGTGTCCAGTGGCACGTTCACGATGGACGAGTGGGGCGACATGAAGGGCACCGCCACCTGGATGTACGACGCCAAGGCGAAGAAGTACCGCTCGACGTGGGTGGACAGCATGGGCAGCTTCGCCGTCGGCGAGAGCCGCTACGACGCGAAGAAGGGGATCTGGACGATGAAGGGCACCAGCTACACGCCGTTCGGCAAGACCTCGACCAAGGGTTGGGTGAAGTTCACCGATCCGGACACGATGGAATGGGAGTGGACTGAGTATGCGATGGGCGGTTTGATGAAGACCATGTCGATGACCGGCACCAGCCATCGCCGCAAGTAAGCCCGCGTACTGCTGGAAAATCGCAGCGGCACGCACTTCCGCCGCCGGATCGGTCCACGATCCGGCGGTGTGTGTTTTTACCGCATCGGCTCGTACAACGCCGATAACGCGAGTGGTTCGTTTGCGCCGGATTGGCCACCCACCGGCTCCGTCCGAGTCAGGCAGACAGGCTGTCGCGCTCATCCGCCCGCTTATGGGTCAGTCGGGCATGGGGAGCAAAACTGAGGACGGGCATTGGCCGATTCACCGCCGAAAGGTGGTGAGTGATGCTCAAGAACTGGACGATCCGTGGGCTCGTCGCGCTGGCGCTGGTGCTCTTCGGGCTGCTGATATTCAGTCAGGCCAGCCTGCGCATCGGCTCGTCGGGTGCGATGCTGATGATGGCGCTGATCATGGTCGTGGCCACGGCGATTGTCGTCGTGCCGCCCATTATCGTGGGCAAAGGCGACCCAACGACGAGCGACGACGCGGCGTAACCGCCGCCCGGATTCAGAACGTACGCTGCGGGGTCAACGCCGTCTCGCTGACGCCGTCTTCCTCCGATCCGCGTTCATCCGCGTTCATCTGCGGTCGGAATCGGCCGGCGGATCGATCTACGTCTGCGCGGAGAGATGAACCGCGGATGAACGCGGATGAACGCGGATGCAGAACCGAGGAGGAAGAGAATGAACCCGCGCGGCTCCCGCACGCTTCCTCCCTCACGCCCTGATCCCCGATCCCTCGACCCCCGCTATTGCCCGGTGAATTGCCGCGCGAACTCGGCCACGTCGGCCAGATCTACGTCACGGTCCAGATCCCAGTCGCCGGCCGCGCACGCGCCCGCATAGGGCTGCCCCGGCCCGCTCAGGCATTCATGGAGTCGGAGGTGATCCGCCAGCGTGATGCGCTCATCGCCGTCGAAGTCGCCGAACATCGGTTCCCAGCCGGCCAGCCGCGCCATCAGCACCCATAGCCCCTTCGCGATTTCGATCCGTGCGGCCGAGACGCTGCCCAGGTGCCCGCCGTCCACCTCGGTGGTGTAGTCCTGGCAGATGGCGGGATAGTCGTGCCCGTCGTCGGGGTAGTTCTCGTACCGGCCGTTCATCGCTTCGTAGGGGATGCCGTCGCGATTATCGAAGCACGGCCGCCCCTCCGGCGTGTGCGATTCGATGTCAGCGAAATCGAACAGCACGTGTCCGCGCTGGGCACAGTAAGCGCGCAGCCGGGCGTTGAACTGCGTCGCGACGGACGAGCCGATGCCGCGCGCGAGGCTGGCGGTCCAGAATACAAATACCTTGTCCGGATGGGCGGAGATCAGCGCCTCCAGATCATGCACGTCGTACCGCTCAGGCTGGTCGGCGAAGAAGCCGCGCTGCGGGTCGGCGATGTCGCTGCCTTCATCGACGTTCAGATAGCTGAACTGGTAGGAAAGCACGTCTTTGTCGGGCAGGTACTGCGGCGCGAGGGACGTCACGAAATCGCGCGTCAGTTCGCTCCAGTCGCCGGCGCGATACTCGAACGTCCAGTGTGTACGGTTGTAGGTCACCGGATCGGGATCGAAGAGGATGCGCGCCGGCACCCGCTTGTTCTCCCAGTCCGCCAGGCTGAAGGTCTTCCAGTTCCACTCATCGACATAGTCGCGCCGGCACAGCGCCGGCGACTGCGGCCAGCTTGCCGCGGTCAGGCAATCCAGCGATTCGTTGACGTTCTGTCCCACCGAGCGATCGGAAAACAGCATCCGCAGCGCGCCGGCGGCGGCGAGCTTGTCGGGGGGGATGAACGCGAACCACTCGACGTGGCGATGGTCGATGACGAAGCCGCGGCCGGCCGCCGGATCGAGCGGGGAGGCTGCGACGCGTGCCGCCGGGTCGGCAGCTTGCACACGACCCGCAGGTGTGAATGGCTCGCGCGGCGACACGACGGCGGCCCAGCCCACGGCGATCAACGTGTATCGGGTCAGCACGGGACACCCCCTTTTCTTCCGGCCACGTGCTATTCTACCACAAGGCCGCCCTTCGCGAGAAACTCACTCGAGCGGCGTGGCGATTCGCGTTACGGTCTCGAGTGCCCGCCGGCCGCGTTTTCGGGGAGGCGGCCGGCTGCGACGGACCTGCCGCGTCCGCCGGCGCGGGCCTCGGCGCTTCGACGAATCCCCTGCAACATGCCGAGGAACACGACCCCGTGCAGCGGCGCCACCGCGTACCAGTAGAGCAGGCCGGACAACCCACGCGGCTTGAACCGCGCCGTCTGCGTCAGGCTGCACGACGCGTCCGACGATGGCGTGACCTCAAAGGTCAGCGTCGCTTCGCCGGGCAAGCGCATCTCGGCGCGCAGCTCCAGCCGACTGTCCTGTTCGATGGCTGTGACGCGCCAGAAGTCGAGGGCCTCTCCGAACGCGAGCCGTTCCGGATGGCGTCGGCCGCGGCGCAGTCCGGGCCCGCCGAGGCATCGATCCATCATGCCGCGAAGATGCCAGAGCCAGTCCGCGGCGAAGTAGCCGTTGAGTCCGCCCAGGCGACAGACGGTGGCAAATACTTCAGCGCACGTCGCCTGGACCGGGATGCTGCGGCGATCCATCAGCACCGTGCCGCCGGACCAGTCGGCGTCCCCGGGGATCGGTCCCGCGTCCGCCCACGTCGTTTCCACGTCGCTGACGGTGAACTTTCCGACGGCCGCCTCGATGGCGGCTTTGACCGTCAGGCACCGGTGCGGCATGAGGCGGGCAGCGTCGTCGTTGCGGCAGACGACGCGATTGCGCAGGCCCTCCGCCAGCGGCCGGGCAATGCGGTGATTGATCGGCGTGACGATGTGAATCCAGAGCGAACTCAGCCGCGGCGTCAGCACGGGGACGGGGATGACCAGGCGACGGCGCAATCCGAGCGCATCGCCCATCAGGTCCATCAGTTCCCGATAGGTCACTACATCCGGACCGCCGATGTCGAGCACGCGGCCTGTCGTCTCGGGTGTCTCGAGGCAGGCGACCAGGTAGTGAAGTACGTCCCGGACGGCGATGGGTTGGCACGGGGTGCTGACCCAGCGCGGCGTCACCATGATCGGCAGACGTTCGACCAGATAGCGCAGTATCTCAAACGATGCGGAGCCTGAGCCGACGATCATCGCCGCCCGCAGCACCGTGACGGGAACCTCGCCGGACTTCAACGCCGCTTCGACTTCGCGCCGCGAGGTCAGGTGTTCGCTGAGACCTTCCTGATGCTCGCCAAGCCCACCCAGATAGATGATGCGCGGGACTGCCGCGCTCGATGCCGCGCGGGAAAACGACTCAGCCAGCCGCCGATCCTGATCACGATACGCCGGACCGGCGACGATCATCGAGTGGACCAGGTAGAATGCGGCTCGGCAGCCGGACATGGCGTGGCGAAGCCGATCCGTATCGCCGACGTCACACGCGACGACCTCCACACCCGGGTCGGCGATCCACGGCCGAGCCTCCAGCTTTCGGGCGCAACGCACGATGCAGCGGACGCGATAGCCGGCGCTGAGAAGTCGCGGAACCAGCCGACCGCCGATGTAGCCGGTGGCGCCGGTGACGAGGACGGTCCGCCGGCCGTCAGGGTTATCGCGATCTACGGTCATCAATGGGCTCTCGTCCGAATGTATCATGCCATTCTCGTGGCGCGCCGCGCGTCGGAATCGGATGGCCGGGTCGCCCCGGTGAACCACTACTTCCACGCAAACGCGGAGATACCGTTCAGATCACGAACGAAGACGTCCGCGCCACAGACGGCCAGGTGCGCCCACGCTTCGGACTCGGCGACCGTTTTTCGATCAAGCAGGCGAAATTCCTGCGGATCGGCGGCCAGCAGGAGAAGCTCGCCCTTCTGATCCAGCGCCAGAATGCGGTCTCGATTGGCCACCATGCTCCAGTACTCGCCGAAAGAACTCGTTCGCCAGGTTTCCTTCCCGCTCTTGAGGTCGATGCAACAGGCTCGCCGATTTCCAAGATGAAGGTACGCAAACCCATCGATCACGACGGGCGACGACATGTATCCTTGTGCCGGCAGGGACCACGCTTCTTCGACCGTGAATGCGCCGCCGTCGCGACCGATGCGATAGTAGAAGCTGCGGTTCTTGTAGCTGCTGGTGAAGACGCCGCCCTCGAACACCGTCGGCGTAAGGATGTTCATCCCGCGGAACGAGGGGACGACCTGTGACCACAGAACGTCTCCCGTCTCCGGCGAAACACCCGCGAGCTGCTGCCGGGTCTGGACGATGATCTGAGGCACGCCGTGCAGCGTCGCATGGATGGGCGACGAGAATGCGCTGTTCATCCCACCCCCGTCGACCAGCGTGCGCCAGGCGACGGCGCCGGTGCGCTTGTCCAGACGGGCGAGCCCGCCGCCGGCCTGAACATACAGCGCATCGTCGACGATCAGCGGCGAGCAGACGAAGCCGAACGCCGGCGCCGGCGACTCGTACTTGGAACAGAAGTCGACACGCCAGCGCTCGGCGCCCGTCTTGACGTCAAGGCAGACCAGCACGTCGCGCATGCCGGCCACAAACAGCGACTCGCCGTCACAGGCGGGCGTGGAACGAATCCAGTCCCCGTTGCGCTTGGCGAAGAAGGGCACGCTCAACGAGCCCTTCCACGTGGCCCGCCACAACACGCGCCCGGAAGCGCGGTCCAGCGCGAGAACCTGCTCTTCGGACTTGTCGACCGTTTCGGTGACGAACACCCGGTCGCCCCACACGATGGGTCCGCTGTAGCCCGGACCCAGCTCGACGCGCCAGCGGCGGTCGAGGCCGGACAGATCCTGCGGCCACGGCGGAGCGTCGGTCAGCCGGGCGTCGCGCGTCGGACCGCGCCACTGCGGCCACTGACTGTTGCGGCCGTCATCGGCGCAAGCGATCGTCGCCAGAAGCGCCGCGGCCATCACTGCACGTGCCGTCCCCATTCTGAACGGCCTTGCGAAGATACACTGTCTCACGACCCGTTCTCCGGAAACTGCTGCGTGAGCTCCAGTCGACCCGGATCGTACCCCAGGTCGGGGAGTTTCTGCACAATGGCCTCATAAATCTGCTGATCCATGGTCGGCGTCCGACTGAGGATCCATAAGTAGGTACGGCTCGGATCACCCACGACGGCGTATGTATACTCGTCGTCCAGATCGATGATCCAGTAGGGAGCGCCGAAAGGGAAAAAGAAGAACACCGTGAGCTTGGCGTTCGTGGACTTGTCCGCCACCGTCGCGAACCCCTCAATCCGGCGATCCACACCGCCGTCTGGCGTGCGGCAGACGTTGACCACGCGAACGTCGCCGCGCGGCATCAGCGTATACTCCGCCGTAACGCCTTCACATCCCCGCTCAAACGCATTGGGGTACTTCGCGATTTCGTACCAGGTGCCCATGTAGCGTTCGACATCGACAAACTCGACCGTCGGCAGCGGCGCCGCGCCCAGCGTCAGGCCACAACCGCTTAACGCGGTGACCATAAGGGCGGCGGCCGTCATCACGCCGCCTGTTTTGATGATCGCTCTCATATTCACAATTTCCATCCTTCTACCGACCCGGTTTGCAAAATGCACCGGCCCGACTTCAAAACAAAGGGAAACGCCCGGTCCCCCCTCAGACCGAGCGCTCCCACGTTACGAGCCCTTGCCGGACTCGCGTCCGCCTCCACCCAAGGCGGTTCACAAACACCAGCTTGACGCCGAAGCCGCGTCACCGCTGGAGTGCCGAGTGCCGGTTGCTGTCCGACATTCGACATTCCGCCTTCGACCTCGGCTACGCCATCGCCGCCTGAACGTGCCAGCGACGCTGAATGCTCTTCAGCGAGACGGCCTGGTACACGGCCGCCAGGCCAACCAGGGTGTACACCACCTTGGAGAGCATCGAACCGGCGCCGAACAGCGTCGCTACCAGGTCAAACTCCGCCACGCCCACCAATCCCCAGTTCAATCCACCGACAACCAGCAGGACTGCGGCAACAACGTCCATCGTTCTCATAACATCGTCCTTTCGATAAAGCCCCATCGGGCCTGGATGGTCTCTGTCCTTGTCAACATGCCTACTTCGGCATGATGACGGTATCAATCACGTGGATGACGCCGTTGGTCGCGGGTACGTCCGTCTTGAGGATGCGCGCGGTCTCGACCATGACGCCGCTTTGCTTGCTGATCCGCACCGGCTGCCCCTGCACGGTCGTCAGACTCTCGACTTCGACGACGTCCGCGGCCATCTTTTTGCCCGCCACCACGTGGTAGGTCAGGATCGAGGCGAGCTTCTTCTTGTCCTTCAGCAGCGCTTCCAGCGTGCCCTTCGGCAGCTTGGCGAACGCGTCGTCGGTAGGGGCGAAGACCGTGAACGGCCCGTCGCCGCGCAGCGTATCGGTCAGACCCGCCGCTTCCACCGCCGCCAGCAGCGTCGCAAACGAACCGGCGCTGCGAGCGGCCTCGATGATGTCGTTGTCGGGCAGCAGCACGCTGTCGATCACGTGAATCACGCCGTTGCTGGCGAGGATGTCCGTCTTGACGACCTTTGCGTCGTCCACGCGAACGCCTTGAGATACATCGATGTCGACCCACTGACCGAGGACCGTCTTCGCGGTCTTGAGCGTTACGACATCGGAGGCCATCGCCTTGCCGGCCACCACGTGATAGAGCAGCACGCTCTTGAGCTGATCGGGGTTCTTCAGCAACCCTTCGAGAACGCCTTTCGGAAGTCTTGCGAAGGCCTCATCCGTCGGCGCGAACACCGTGAACGGGCCGTCCGATGCCAGCACGTCGGCCAGACCCGCGGCCTCGACCGCCTGCACCAGCGTCTTAAACTGGCCGGCCGCGACTGCCGTTTCGACGATGTTCTTGCCCCCTCCCGCGGCCGACGCGGGTGCGGTTGCGGCTGCCCACGTGGCGATACCGGCGACAATGATCAAACCTGTAACATTCTTCATCTGATAGATCCTTTCCTGCAACTACTGGGTGATTCCAGTCAATTGTCCTGAGAAACGAAGGCATCGAGCGCGGGTTCACCGTTCAGCAGCCCGACGGCGAAGACGGTGTAGACTTTGCCCGCGACAAGCTCGACGCCATTTAACGTCAGCACCACGGTCTCGCCGGTCGCATCGCGTACCTGGAGGTCGTACGAACCCGCGGCCACTTGCAGGTAGTCCGAGGCCTCTTTGAACGAGATGTCGTCGAAGAGCGTGGTGCCGTCAGTCAGCGTGATATCCACGGTCGGCGCATCCGGGCCGGCGTGGACGAATCGCACTTTTGCATTGCCCGACCCGGGGGACGCATTGTCGTCCACGAGCACCAGTGGCTCGATGTCCGAAAGGAAGTTGACCGCGACCACCGAGACGTCCTGCCCCTCTTCGAGAGGCAGATTCGCTGCGATCACGGCGTCACTGTCGCAGCCGGCGCCGGCAGCGATGACCTGAATCGCGTACGTGGCGGCATCGAGCGAGGCGTACGCCGTCGCACTCGGGAACGGAGCCTGCGAGAACGCCACCTGGCCATCGGCGCACACGTCCACGGCCGGCGCGTCCGGGCTGGCGTGAATGACACGCAACCGCGCGGCCGTCTCGTCCCCGGGCGAATTCGTCATTGGCGCGCATCCGGGGAGCCCGGCGCCGCACATCAAACCCGCAACAACCAGCATCACCAACCGATCCACTGTTCTTCTCCTTGTCCAAGACCTCATGGGCGGACTCGACTTCGCCACCCGTCCGCCGGGCGGTCGCCTCACCGGATGCGGTCCGGTTGAAGCCCGGCGCCGCGCCTTGCGGCCAGGTCCGGCCGTCCCGTTCCGACGGCACCAAGTCCGGCAGGAACGTTTTAGTAACCAAAACGTTCATATCATCCAGAATAGCGTCCATCTCGTAAACGTCAAGGTTGATTTGAACGAAAAATCGTGCTAAATTGTCGAGAAGGAGCCTGTGGCATGATCCGTCCTATAATATCTCCACGCGAACTGGCCGAGGCCATCGGCGTCAGCGAGTCGTCGCTGAAGCGGTGGGCCGACGAGGGCGTCATCAAGGTGTCGCGCACGGCCGGCGGGCATCGCCGCATCGCCGTCGGCGAGGCGATCCGCTTTATCCGGGCTACCCGCTGCCCGTTGGTTCGCCCCGAGATCCTCGGGCTGCGGGACGCGGCCGGCACCGCGGACGACGTGCTTTCGCCGGAATCAGCGTCGGACCGCCTCTTCGCCCACCTGCGGGACGGGGCCGCGAGGCAGGCCCGGGCGCTGGTGGCCTCGTCGTACCTGTCCGGTCAGTCCGTAGCGCAGATTGCGGACGGGCCCATTCAAAGCGCGATGGAGCGGCTGGGCGAGATGTGGAAGCACGACCCGGCGGGGATTTTTATCGAACATCGCGCCGTCGACATCTGCACGCAGGCGATCCATCAGCTTCGACAACTGGTGGATACCCAGCCGCAGAACGAACTGGCGCTGGGCGGCGCCGCTTCGGGTGATCCGTACGTGCTTCCGTCGCTGCTGGCCGCCACGGCGCTGGCCGCCGACGGATGGCGAACCATCAACCTCGGGCCGGATACCCCGGTCGAATCCCTGCTGATGGCGTGTGAGCATTGCCGGCCGATCGTCGTGTGGCTGAGCGTCAGTTCGGTCGGTGATGCGCGTGATCTGGAACGGGGCCTGGTGACGCTGGCCGAGCAACTTGCCGCGCGCGAGATTCCCCTGGTGGTCGGCGGGAGAGCAGTCGAAGAGCTGTCCCTGCCTGGAGGGTTGCTGCGGCGGGGGGCGACACTGACCGATCTGGTTGCGATCGCGGACGAGATCCGCGGCCACCGAGGCGTTGGTCGGGACGAAGGCGCGCCCGACACCGTCGCGCCTTCGCCGTCAGCACCGCGGCGCCCGGGACGGCCGGCGAGGCACACCGGCTGACAAGGGAACGAGCCGACGACCCGCCCGTCGCGGTCGGATCGCCGGCCCAGCCTTTCCTTGCGCGTTGTTCTTCTGCTGCCTCAGCCGCAGCTTGACCGCTTGCCTTTGATCTTGCAGATGCCGTTGCCGCCCTGCGGGCAGGCGATGGTGGTCTTGACCTTCTTGGCGCAGTCTTTGACGTCTTCGCATTCAGCCTGCGTGCGGTAGTCGCTGCCCCGCTCGGGGCAGGTTTCGCAGCCGCGCTTGGACTTGCTCTTCTTGACCGTATAGACACAGCCGACGCCGCCGAACTGGAACTCGCCGCCCAGCGTGTTCTGATCGACAAGCCCGGGGTAGTTGACCGTCTGCAGCAACTGCCCGGACTTGCTGTACTGGCGGAACGTCCCCTGGGTCGATTGCGATCCCATCCAGAGCGTGCCGTCCGCGTGGTCGAGCGCGAGGCAGGAGATGCTGTTGGTGGCCGCATCGAAACCGCCCAGCACGTTGCCGGACATGTCGCGATGCTCCACACGCGTGCCGTTCCACTGCGAAATCCACATCGTGTTGTCGGTCGGGTCGTAGGTGATGCCCAGGTATTGGGTGGGGGTGCTGAAGATCTGCACGCCTCCGGTCCAGTCCGGGTTGAACCGCCAGACGCCGCCGGAGGAGAAGTCCACGGTGTAGTTAAAGACGCCGTCGGTCGTGCCGTCCCAGTGCGAGCCGACGCCGTTCGGGTATGGATACCGGTCGCCGAGGTCGTTGCCGTCCAGATCGTAGCGGGCGCCGGATTCACCGCCGGAGCCGCCGGCCGTGCGCACGTCGTCAAGCACCGCGACCGGATACTCGCGGTTGCCGCTGACCTCGTTCCACGAGCGTACCACGGCGCCGCCCTGGACGACGTGCATCATCTGCTGATCGCCGGCCGTGAGGTAATACTCGCTGACCGGTCCCTGGGCCGTTGCCCGAGATGCGGCCGCGGACAGCAGCACGACCACCGTCAAACACCAAGTCGACTTCATCGTTCCATTCCCTTAAGCAAAGGCCCGGGCGCGGTGAAACGCCCCGATGTCACGCCCTCCTGAGGCGTGATTCTGCCGCCATTGTACCAGAATTCCGCCCGGTGATTCCAGTGGGAGTACGCGCGCGGTACGGGCGGTTGCGTGACACTTCGGGCGGCCCAAGCCGCGCGCCGGTGGCACGGCCTCGTCTTCGAGGCCGTGGTCTGCCGCAACGCAACGTTCTCGCGCGCTGCACGCGCGCTGCACGCCCGCTGCTCGCCCGCTGCGCTCACCACGGCCACGAAGACGAGACCGTGCCACCCTCCGTGGCATGCTGGAGCGCGGCGTTCCCGAGCGCCGCACACCCGCTGCGTTCACCACGGCCCGGCTGCGCACACCACGGCCTCGAAGACGAGACCGTGCCACCCGCGCTCGCGGGTCCGCTCACCCGATCCGCTCAGCCGCAGCTCGACCGCTTTCCCTTGATCTTGCAGATCCCGTTGCCGCCGCCGGGGCAGCCGATCGTCGTCTTGACCTTTTTGTCGCAGTCCTGGACCTCTTCGCACTCGGCCTGAGAGCGATACTCGCCGCCGCGCGGCGGGCAGGTCTGGCAGTCGCGCTTGGACTTACTCTTCTTGACGGTGTACACGCACCCGGCGCCGCCGAACTGGAACTCGCCGCCGAGGGTGTTCTGACTGACCAACTCAGGATAGTTGACGGTCCGCAAGACCTGCCCGGCCCGGCTGTACTGCCAGAACGTGCCCTGCCGCTGCTGCGAGCCCAGCCACAGCGTCCCGTCCGAAGGGTCCATCGCCAGGCAGGTGATGTTGGCCAGTTCCGTGGTGAAGCTGCTGATCGTGTTGCCGGACAGGTCGCGCTGCTCGACGCGATTTTCGCCCCACGAGGCGATCCAGAGCGTGTCGTCCGACGGGTCGTAGGTGATGCCCAGCCACTGGGGCGGCGTGTTGAAGATCATCGTGCCGTTGGCCCAGTCGAGATCGAGCCGGTAGACGCCGCCGTTGGTGAAGTCGAGCGTGTAGTTGTGGACGCCGTCGGTGGTCCCGTCCCAGGCCGTGCCGATCCCGTTCGGGAACGCATACCGCTCGCCCAGATCCACGCCGCTGAAATCGTAACGGACGCCCGGCTGTCCCGGCTGCGCGCCGAGCGTGCGGACGTCCTCGATGACGGCCAGCGGGTATTCGTACTGACCCTCGCCGGTGATGGCCCAGGAGCGGACGACGGCGCCGCCCTGAAGCACGTGCATCATGCGCTGCTGGCCGGCCGTGACGTACAACTCGCCGACCGGTCCCTGAGCCGCCGCCGTCGCGGCCGCGGCGCCCAGCGCGATTACCAACCCAACGATTCGTGTCCCATGCGTCATCGTAGCGGTCCCTTCGTCAATGGCCCGGGCGGCAACGCCCGCAGAATCACGCCCTCCTGACGGCGTGCGATGGAAGCGCATTGTAGCAAAAACGAGGGGGGTCGACGCAAGTCCTCGCGGATTTCGGCGTCACGTCTGCGGTCAGCCGCGCGCAGGGTGTCACAGGCGTCACTCCTGTGTGGCACCGGTTTTCAACCGGGGTCATGATGAGCAGGCTCACCGTCGCGGCGGCCCGTACTACCCACACCACA
>CAZYLK010000022.1:0-51638 GCA_964648365.1 uncultured Phycisphaeraceae bacterium | reverse complement strand
AGGAGGTGTTCGCGGCGGGGATGTAGCGGGAATGGCGAATGGCGAATGTCGAATGACGAATGGCGGAGGCCGATCGGCTGAGGACGCCCGCGCCGGCGCTGCGAGTGTCAGGGAGCGGCCGCTGGGGAACCGGCTGCCCATGGGGGACGAGCGGACGGGCGTGTGGCGGTCCGGCGGTCGAGGTCTGCGGCGCAGCGGTTGCGAGCACTTTTCGGCTCGGTGCTGCTTGCCGAGACCGAACCCCGACCTTCAGCGGATTCAACGGAGAGGACGCGCATCTGGTGACACTCTTTGGAGTATCCGGGGATGTCGTTTCGATCGTAGTTCAAATTGTCGGCCTCCTGGCTTGCTTCGCAATCGGCGCGTCGGGCTATCGGAAATCGCTCACCAGCATTACCTTGGTGATCGGACTATCCGCGAACGTACTGGGTCAGATTGTCTTCGCGGGAGGTGGCCCAGGCGCGTGTGCGGGCATGGTCATTATCCCTTTGTTTTGCTTACTTGGAGGCCACGTTGGCAGAGCGACGTGGTGGATAGTGGCAGGACGCCGGAGAACACCGCACGTCTGCCGCGGTTGTGGGACCAGCATCGCCTTCGAGCACGCGACGAGTTCGTGCCCGAAGTGCGGGGAACTCTCACGGTGCGCTCTGTGTGAGTACGATCTTGCGGGCAACGTATCAGGTATATGTCCCGAATGTGGGCATCAACTCTAATCAGAGGCAGCCAGAGGACCATTCGCCCCGCTCGGTTAGCGAGGCGCGCACCAGGGAGTCGCCGGATGTAGAGCGACAGCGAACTGCGTCGCGCCGTCGACCTGCAGCAGAGGGCATACGCACTCCTGCAATGGGTGAACAGGAAGTGGGACGAGCTTCACGTTACATTCCCAGGCAGTCACCTGGCAGAACCAAGGGAGGCGGCTGCACAGTGGGCTCGATTACTGTTGCCCCGCGTTCCACTCGACTGTCAACCGCACAGCGCCGGCGAGGATGAACTCCGCGCCTTCGCGAACATGCTGGCTTCGTACCTCCTTGCGTCATTTGACGTTGTCGATGCAATGCCTGTGTTCGAATACCCGAGCGGGTGTCACTGCGAAGTTTGCACCCGATTCGTGAGATTCTCCCACCTGAAGGCAAGCAACTCTCGAACGCGGATCGACTTCGGGCCACGCAACTGAAGGCGGAGCACATCCGGCAGCTCGCCCATGAGGCCGGGTGTTCGATCTCGGTAGAAGACGCCGAGCGGGTTGCGCAGCGCCCCGACGTGTCGGAGCCGGCCGCTCTGGCCGCCTATGGCGCGGGGTTGCTGTGCAGGATGCGCGGCGAAGAGGTCGGACCGGAGTTACTGGTCCTGCGGCGCGAGTTCGCCTGGCTGTCGACCGGCTCCCCGAAGAAGGGGTTCAAGCTCTCGGCCGAGCAGATACTGCTGGCGGAAGAGCACCTGACGCTGGTCGTGCGTGAAAGGAGCGGCGGGAACTGAACGTCGTGGCAGCGGGCAGGTGCCGCAATACTCGGTGCATTGCGAGTCGAGGCCGCCGGATGACGCATGCACTCATTATCGCGTACCACGTTCGGTGCGGCGAATTCGTTCCAGTTCGCTCCGCAGCGGCTTCCAATACTGTCGGTCGGCCTCTCGTTCGCGAGACTCCTCCTCTCGCAGCGCGGCCTCCAGGGCGGGTTCATCATTCCGCGCCGCATGCCGCAGCAGCGCACGCCGCCGGGCGGCGCGCTGGCAGGCGTCGGGATGGCGGCGCGCCAACTCCATGAGCAGTTCGGGCGAGCGAAGTTCGAGCAGCCAGAATCGGACTTGGGCAGGTGTCGGATTCTGCGCATGCTGGAAATAGTGCGCTTCCAGGAGTCTGCGCACCATCGGCCAGTCCTTGTCGCGCTGGGTCTTCTTCGCCCGTACCAGGTCCGGAAGAGACAGCACATCCAGGGCGAGGCCGTCGGGCAGTGTGATCGTGGTGCGGCGCTTCCAGAGGGTCGAAAAGGACGCGACTCCCCGCAGGTGCGACATGACGTCCACGCGCATTCGCAACAGGTCCGGATGGAGGCAGCGGAAATGCACGGCGTGCCCTCGTCGCAGGTGGCTGAGACGAAAGGGCGGCACGGCGATCACCTCTGCCCCCAAGCCGCTCAAGGCCTGACGCAGTCGTGTGAGGTTGCCCGCGTCCGCGAGAATCAGCAGGTCCGTATCGCGGCTAAACTCCGCCGCGCCGTACAATACGCACGCTTGGCCTCCCATCAGCAGGGCCCGGACCCGGTGCTCGCGGATCGAAGAAAGGACTCTGCGTATCGGGTTCGGGATCAAGCGAACCTCCCAACATCAGGTACGCCGCCAGGAGTCTCTCGCTCTCCAGCCAGCGCTCGACCGGGCTTAAGCGATACCACTCGGCCCACTCTTCGCCCACAAGCTCTTCCGGCTTGATCACGACATCATCATAGGGAGGACGGTAGGTGCGATCAATACTCTTCCACCGTCGAACCACGATGTCATCCGGCGAATCGTCCACGCAGGAGGCGGCACGCCTTTTGGAAAGGGAGTAAGGGATCCGGGAGTAAGGGAGTCAGGGAAGAGAAAGAGTTCAACCCCGTGGCCCTTCTTCCCTGATTCCGTGACTCCCTCACTCCCATATTCCTCCGTCACGGTCACGAAGGCGACTCCTTGTGAAACATGCGCGCAAAGTGGCAAGAAACGGCGCCGCCGGAGACTAATGTGCCTGCACAACCTGTGTTTCCCAGCCGTCGTAGACGCCGCCGACGTCATGGGCCATCACAAACAGGTCCATCGTGACTTCATTGACGGACTCCCAATCCACGGAGTCGATGCGTTCGAGCGTCACGGCGGCGGGATGTGTGGGGTTGGATTCACGCTCATCGCGCTCTTCGACGACCTTGAACCCGCGGGCGACCGCTTTCGCCACGAACCCGTCACGGTCCACGTCATTCGCGAAGCAGGCCCAATGCGTTACGGGGCGCGGCGCGGTCAACGCATCGCCCTTTTCCTGCAGGAGCTCAATCGTATGGTTGTTTCTGATCTGCTGGAGTTGGTCGGGCGAAGGATAGAGACAGTCGAGATAGTAGGACCAGTCCGCGTCTTCCTTGAAGCCACTCTTGTAGACGTAGGCGGAAAAGCCTGTCATGGCGGCATCGACGGCTTCTTTGAATCGCTCGGTCCGCGGTCCGTGGAAGTAGAACGCCCTGCGTCCGGCGGTCGAGATGCGGCCGACCATCTCGGCGCCGCTCGCACGCTCGATCGACCGTGAGATCGCGCGCTCAAGCTGACGAAGCACGGTTGCCTCCGCGTCGCCGGGGAAACCGTCTTCGTTTGGGTCACGCAGATCGACAACGCACCAAAGCAGCCATGGACGCTTGCGGTCCGGGACTGAATCGCGGATTCCGAGGTCCGTAAAGATCGAGCCGGGGGCGTCGTCTACGTTGGTGAAGTAGAAGTCCCAATGATCCGACACCAGCCTGCCTCCTCAGTCGGCTAACAGTCCCCTGCCGCGACATCCTCACGCCAGCACGCCTTTCAACACCTTCCGTATCCCCCGCCCGCACGCCCGCACGTACCCATCCGTCGCCGTATCCAGCCGCGGCAGGCTGACGAGCTGCCTGCTGAGCCGTTCCGCGTTGGGAAGCTCGTCGGGTTGAATCTCGCTGGCGTCGCGGGTGGTGTCGCTGCATGCGCCGCTGATGGTTCTGCGGTCCACGCGGAAGAGCGGCGCCTTGTGCAACATGCCGTAGGTGTAGTTGAGTTCTGAATAGCGGTCGGCCGTCAGCGGGATGCCTTCCTTCTTGACGGCTTTGACGAACGCGTCGCGCGGCGGGCCGCCCATCTCCTCGCCTTCGTACGCGAGCACGAACGCCTGGAAGCCGCCGCGGGTCGCGCCCGGCAGCGTCTCGGGGGCGCGGATGCCGGGCACGTCGCGCAGCTCGCGGCACAGGATGTCCCACGCCCGCTGTGAGCGGCGGTTGAGGCCCGACAAGCGCTTGAGCGACGCGACGGCAAGCTGCATGGCACACTGGTGCGGGCGGTATTTCAAGCCCAGGCTCATGTCGCCGAAGTCGAACGTATTCAGCGCCTGGCCGCGCTGGATGCGGCCGAAGTGGCCCAGAACCAGCATCCTATCGAACAGCCGGCCGTCGTCGGTCACGGCGATCCCGCCCTCGCCCGCGTCCACCGCCTTCTTGTTATTCAGGCTGAAGCACCCCACGTCGCCCCACGTGCCCACCGCCTTGCCCTTGTAGACCGCGCCGTGGGCGTGCGAGCAGTCTTCCACCACGGCCAGCTTGTGCCGCCGGGCGATGTCGCAGATGCGGTCCATCTGGGCCGGATTGCCCCAGACATGCACGACGCAGATCGCCTTGGTCCGTTTGTTGATGCGCCGCTCGATGTCGTCCGGGTCGACGGTCAGCGTCTTCGGGTCGATGTCGCAGAAGACGGGCGTGGCGTTGCACTGCAGCGCGGGCGTGGCCGAGGCGTGCCACGTATAGGCCGGGGCGAGAACCTCGTCGCCCGGCCCGACCCCAACGGCGAAAAACGCACTGTGCAGGGTGGCGGTGCCGCTGTTCATCGCCAGGGCGTATTCCGAGCCGGTCAACTCCTTGAACGCCTTCTCGAACTTCGCCACCACCTTCGACCCGTCGCCGATGGTGGTCTTACCCTTCGCGATGCGCGGGATCATGCCGAGCACGTCGCCGGTGAGCGCGACGGCCTGCGTCACCCGCGCCCACGGCGGCGGGAAGGGCATGCGCGTGGTGCGCGAGCCGCCGTTGATCGCCAGGTTCGGGTCGTGGCCCAGCTTGAGGCGTTTTTTCTTTGAGCCGTGTTCGGGATGGAGCGCTACGGGCGCGGCGGTGGCAGCAGTGGTCATAACGGAACTCCGGATCGGCGTTTTGCCCATCCCGGACGGCTGGATCCGACGCGGTCGGCGCGGAGGCCGCGCGGCCGCCACGTCCGCCGCCGGTGGGCGCTACGTCGGCTTGAACCGCAGCACGAGCGCCGCGCCGGCCGCGGCCAGAACGATGCCGACGTAGAACAACAGGCTAGGGGCTTTGCTGGGTTTGTGCCAGAGCATCGAGACGAGCGTGTTGACGATGGGTGCCCCGGCAAAGACCAGCGGGGCGATCAGCAGCGGCGCCTTCGGGCCGAGCGTTGGCTTGCCGAACTTGAGCGCAAAGACGATTCCGAGCGCTCCGATGGCGCCCAGGATGCCCGCGATCGTGCTGACGACGCCGCCGTTGGCCGTGATCGTCAACGGCTCCGCCCGGCTGGTCATCAGGTAGAACAGCACCAGGCCCGACACGATGAAATAGGCCAGGCCGACGAACATGAACGCCCGCAGCGGCGCCGGGCTGTCCTTACCCAGCAGGCTTTGCCCCTGATGCAGCACGGGCACGTAGGCGCCCCAGCAGAGGATGGTCAGTACGACGAAGAAGAGCCACTTCATTTCACAACGTCTCCGCTTCTGCCGGCCTGTCGCGGGTTGCACGCCGGCTGCTTCAGTCAATCCTGTCACGGTCAGATCGTGGGTTGCGCGGGGGACCGGCTTCGATCCGCCGCCGCACGTCGTC
Organism: uncultured Phycisphaeraceae bacterium; assembly: GCA_964648365.1. Lineage (GTDB taxonomy): Bacteria > Planctomycetota > Phycisphaerae > UBA1845 > UBA1845 > SURF-32. The sequence continues at coordinate 46,065 of CAZYLK010000022.1, read as the reverse complement.
CGGGATGTCGACGGATTCAAACGTATCGGCGCCGACGCGGCAGCACACAATGGTGGCTTCGGTCCGGGCGATAACGCGACCCGCGCTGACAAAGGACACCTCGTGCGTCAACGAGCGCTTGCCCAGCCGCACGACGGACAGCGACATCTCCAGTACGTCCTCGAAGCGGGCGGGGGCGAAGTACTCCGCCTTCGTCGCCGCCCGCGGCCAGCTTATCCTGCCGTCGCCGTCGTGCGACACGACGCTGAGCCCCAGGGCGCGGAACCAGGCGTGCTCGACCGCCTCCATGTACCGGTAGTACGCCGCGAAGTGCATGACGCCGGCCATGTCGGTGTCGGCGAACTCGACGCGGCGATGCTGGGTGAAGCGTGGAGCACTCATCGATTGATTCCGCGACTCCCGGTGGATGGCGTCATCGTCGTCACCGGCGATCAGAGCCCCGGCTTTCAAGCCGGGGTCGTCGTCAGAGTCAAGAGCCGCCGCCAATGCCGGCAGGCACTCGCTTGCACCGCATCAAACTCACCGGTTACAAACCGGTGCCACACCGGAATTCACCGGTTACAAACCGGTGCCACATCAGAGACCACTCGCCGTCAACGCGGCTTGAAAAACTTGTTGACCGTCTCTGGCGGCGGCGGACTGCTGAGCAGCGAGAAGACCACCAAGGCTACCGTCGACGCGGCGACCACCCACGCGGCCGGCATCATGCCCAGCACCAGCACGGCCTCCTCGCCTGCGTCCATGTCGGCCTGGTAGAAGAAGTAAAGCCCCACGGCCGCGGCGGTCAGCACGCTGGCATAAGCGCCCACCTTCGTCGCCCGACGCCAGTAGAGCGCCGCAAAAACCAGCGGAGACAAAGCCGCGAACCCGGTGAAACACCAGATGCCCAGCTTGAACACGCTGGAGCCGCGATACATCAGCGACAGCACGTACGTCACGACGACGATCGCCACCGTGAACCCGCGCCCGAGAAGCACGATCTGCCGATCGCTGAGCCGGTCGTGCTCCATGTAGTGGTTAACGATGTCGGTCGTGAAGATGTTTCCCAGGCAGAGGAACTGCGAGTCCAGGCTGGACATGATCGCCGCCAGCACCCCGGCTGTCAGCAATCCGCCCATGATCGGCGGGGCCAGCTTGTTGACCATGATGCCCAGTACCGCGTTCTGGTTGGCGAAGTCCGGCGGCAGCACCGCCTTGCCGTCCACCACCGCCGACGTTGCCCAGACGCCGATCATGACGCACGGGAACCAGGTCAGCATCATCAGCAGCGGATGGGCTACCACCGACAGGCGGAACGTCCGCGCCGATTTGGCCGTCAGCCAGTGCTGAAACAGGTGCGGGAACATCGCCACGCTGAACGGGATGAACAGATACGTCAAAAAGACGAGCGGCGGGATTTCCTGCGGATGACGCGGCTTGATCGGCGACGTTCCGGCCTGGAATTCGGCCAGCTTTTCCTGGTAGACCTGCTCGTCCTCCTCTGTGGCTGCAACCTTCAGGAAGGACGGGTTGTATTCGACGACGTTGGCCGTGGCCTGCTTCACGCCGCCGAGCTTGTCGGCGATGACCATGAACGTAACGATGCCCAGCACGATGAAGATGATCGTCTGCAAGGCGTTCGCCCAGGCGGCCGCCCGCACACCGCCCAGAAAAACGTAGATCAGTACCACCACGCAGATAATCAGTCCGCACAGCCAGAAGGGCACCGATCCGGCCGCGACCCTGGCGGGGCCCACGCCATGCTCGGGAAAGATGCCCGGAAACGCGCCGGCGGTGATCTTTTCCATCGTCGTCGCCCCGCCGATGACGCCCATCAGCAGATAGGGCACCACCAGTCCGACCAGGGCCGGAAAGAGCAGCAGGCCCAGCTTGTCGGAGTCGAAGCGATCGCGGAAGAACTGGATCTGCGTGACGTAACCGTAGCGCTTGCCGTAGGACCAGAGCTTGATGCCGACCAGGAAGAAGATGAGCGAGTGAAAGATGCCCGACCAGGAGACCATCTGGCCGTAGACGCCGATGCCGCGGGCGAAGGCCTGCCCGCTGCTGCCGATGATGGCAAACGACGTCATGGTCGTGCCGAACAGCGACATGAGCAGGACGAACGATCCGATGCCGCGCGACGCGACGAAGTAATCCGCCGAGGTGCCGCGGAACAGTCGCCCGGTGCCGATGCCAAGGCCGATCAAGGCCAGCATGTAGGCAGCGATGACCCAGACGGCGATCTGGCCGGAGTTGAGTGCGGCGAGGATCATCGGGCCTCCTTGCCGCTCGGCGGTGCAGTGGGATCGGCGTCGTCGACGTCCACGCCGTCCGGCCAGCAGAACTTCACCGCCAGCAGGCCGACCAGCCCCGCGCCGAGGGATATCCCCACGTGATGGGCCAGGCCGACGGGCACGAAACCGAACAGCAGCGGCTTGTGCGAGTGCCACCAGTAGACGTCGTGGTGCAGGACGGCCAGCGCCACGATGAGCAGGTAAACAAGTTTCCTCATGGATTCGTCCCGGCCGCCCGGCCGCGGCAGGATGCGGATGGGCCGCCGCATGACATGTCTGCGGCAGCGGCGTGGGTTGCGTCGAACTGCTTCATGGCGTCAAAGATCGTCTCGACCTCATCGTTGAACACGTCGCCGATCAGGAGGCGCACCAGGTGGTCCTCATGCTCGGGATGGGCGGCGATGAAGCGGCCGAAGCTGAAGTTTCGATCATAAAAACGGTATACCAGGCGGCGGATCATCTCGACGCCGTGGCGGAATCGGGCTTCGTACGGGCCGAGCCGCCTCGCCGAGGTATCTCCGACCTCCAAGGCGGCATGAATCGCGTCACCGGCCCACTCGCCGCTGGTCAGCGCCAACATGACACCCGACGAGTAAACGGGATCAATAAACTCGAATGCGTCGCCGATCAAGACCCAGCCGTCGCCGCACATGCGCGAAGCGTGCGAGGAGAAGTCGCTGGTGACGTACGCGCCGCTGACGCGCGTCGCATCCGCGAGGCGTTCCTTCATGTGCGGGCAGCGGGCGATTTCGGCTTCGAGCGTGTCGAGCGGCTCGCCGCCGCGGCCGGTAAAGAGGAACGACGGCGGCCCGACCAGGCCGATGCTGGTGACGCCGTCCGCCAGCGGGATGAACCAGAACCACCCTTCGCGGTCAGGCGTGTGAATGATGATCGTCGCTCCGGCGTTGCGGCCTTCGTCGACGCGGGCGCCGCGATAGTAGGCGTAGATCGCGCCATTCTTGAGCGCCGGATCGGTTGCGCGGAGTTTGAGCTGCTTGGACATCAGCGCGGACAGGCCGGTCGCGTCGACGACGACTTTGGCGCGGAGGTCGACCGGGCCGGCGGAGCTCTGGCCGTTGCCGTCCTTCTGCGCCGAGCCGCGGGCTTGGGCCCGCGCAAACGTTCGTCGCTGTACGACGTCCCCGGTCAAACCAACTTCTCCGGTCGCGCTGTTCTGATCCGCCGAAACCCAATCCCGGTTCGCACTCTCCGGATCCGCACCAACCGCCCGCACGCCGACGGCCCGATCGCCCTCGAAGAGAATCTCCGACACGCGCACGCCGTGCCGGACCATCACGCCATGCTTGCGGGCGTTGTCGATCATCAACTCGTCGAACACGTCGCGCGGCACCTGCCAGGTCGTGGACCATTCGGCCGGATCGCGGTCGGTGAAGTAATAGGGCTCGGATTCCTTGCCGCTGGCGGTGACGAATTGCACGCTTTCCTTGCGGGGAAAGTTCGAGTTCTTGAGCGTATCGAGGATGCCGATCCGCTTGAACGTGTGATAGGTCTGCGGCATCAGCGATTCGCCGATGTGATGCCGCGGGAAGTGGCCCTTCTCCAGCAGCAGCACGCTGCGTCCATGCTGGGCCAGCACGGTGGCGCACGTCGCCCCCGCCGGCCCGCCGCCGATCACGATCACATCCCACTGTCGGTTCAGATCATTCACGTTCAGTCTTCACGTTGCAATGCGGTTTCAGATTCACCGGTTACAAACCGGCGCCACATCAGAGTTCACCGGTTGAAAACCGGTGCCACACTCACTTCAACCCTGTCACCACCTCCAGCAGCCGGATCGCCGGTTGATGATTCACGTGGATCATCCCTACCCGCCCCCAGGCTTCGTTCGCGTGCGGCGGTTTTGCCGCCCGCCGGGCTGCCGGCGACGTCGGATCGGCCGAACAACTGCCATTATACTCGAAATAGGGAAGCACAAGTGAGCCGGCGTCGAAACGGTAAAACCAGCGCGGCTCGACGCGGCGATGCACGTCGTGCTGCGTCAGGATGTCGCCCAGCGGCATCCGCCGGGCGAGAATCTCGCTTCGAACTTCCTGCCGAACGGCGGAAAGGTCCAACCGGGCGATGCCGAACTCAACCACGCGCCGCGTGGCCGGGTCGACCAGCAGGATCACGCGCGAATAGTCGTCGCCGTGAACTTCCGCCCGCAGCACGTGCAGCCCGACACTGGTGCCGTAATAGTCGTTGAGCGTGGCCGTCATGTGCTCTTCGTGCGCCAGCAGCGATCGCGCTGGCTGCGGCAACGCCTCTGGCGCGACCGCCGCGCAGCGCAGATCGTCGACGCACGCATCGAGCAGCCCGTCGCAGACGGCCGCCAGATCGTCGATCGCACCGGATGGATCGCGCGGAGTCATGCTTTGGAAGAAGGGAGTAAGGGAGTGACGGAAGAAGGGAGTAAGGGGGTAAGGGAGTAAGGGAGTAAGGGAAGAACGGGACGGTAGGCCGCTTTGCGGCGCCGGGTTGCGCGCCGGAACGTGCAGTGATACCCAGTCGCCTGCGCCGCAGCGCCGATCAGAATCGCGGGCGCAAGCGCCCGGCGCCGGGGCCGCTCCCTGACGGTCGCGGTTCGGATGGGCGCGGCGAACCGTATCGATGCGCGCACTTGGAGGACGTGCCCGTCTTCTCTTCCCTGACTCCCTGACTCCCTCACTCCCTTACTCCCTTCTTCCATCCTGACTCCCTCACTCCCTGACTCCCCTCTTCCAAGCTACGTATACCGGACGTTGCGGAACTGCGGCTCGAAAAAGCCGGGCAGCAGGCCGTCGACGCGCATCAGGCCCTCGCGGGTGAGCGTGATCGTGCCGTTGTCGATGGCGGCGTAATTCTCTTTCACCAGAGCAGCGAAGTGATCGGCGAACGTCTTGCGGATGTCGGCGTCGAATTTGTTCTGGAAGTAGTCCACGTCGAGCCGCCCCAGCTTCAGTTGCAGGATCATCTCGCGGATCAGCCGCTGGTGCTTCGTGATCGGCAGCGCCCTGGCGATCGGCAGTTCCCCGCGGGCGAGCCGCTCCATGTAGGGGCCCCATTGATCTTCATTCTGGTAATGCACGCCGGACACGTGGCCGAACGACGCGACCCCCGTGCCGATCATGTGCGCCCCGTGCCAGATCGCGTCGCGATAGACGAATCCCTGATGCTCTGACGGCTTGACCACCGTATAGGCGCTTGAAACGACGTAGCCGGCCTGCTTGAAGACGTTGAAGGCGTAATCGACCCAGCGCCGCTTCGTGCCCCACCCCGCCACCGGCGTCGCTTGGCCCGATTCGCGCGAGTCGCGGGCGATGTCGGTGTTGTGCGGAACCTCCATCTGGTAAATGGTCAGGCTGTCGGGCTTGAGCGCGCGCGTCTTCTCAACCGTATCGACCCACTTTTCTTCCGTCTCGCCCACCATGCCGGCGATCAGGTCCACGTTGATCTGCGGAAAGCCGACCTCGCGAGCCCATTCATACGCGCGCAGAACCTCCGGCGACTTGTGTGCCCGGCCGTTGAGTTCGAGCACTTCGTCGTCGAAATGCTCGATGCCCAGACTCAGCCGCGTGACGCCGATGCCGCGAATCGTCTCGAGTTTGCTCTTCTTGAGCGTGCCCGGCTCGCACTCGAATGTGACCTCGCGGGCGTGTTCCCACGTCCAGTGCTCGCGGATGCGGGCGATGAGCCGCTCAAGCTGCTCGCTGCTCAAAAACGACGGTGTGCCGCCGCCGAAATAGACGAAATCGAACTGCCGGTCGCCCAGACACTGTCGGTCGGCGTAAAGCGCCACCTCGCGGCTGAGGGCCTGCATGTACTCGTCCACGTCGCTGGAGTTTTTCCCCGTGTAGACGCGGAAGTAGCAGAAGTGGCACCGCTTACGGCAAAAAGGAATGTGCAGATACAGCCCGACGGGCGTGGTCGGATCGGGCGGCGGCGAGTTCAGCGCCGCCTCCGCCGCCGGCACGTGCTCGGGCGACCACACCGAAAACGGCGGGTAGTTCGAGATGAACCGACTCCCGATCTCGGTCGAGGACTCGTTGCTGACGACGTCGAGTTCCATGCTCAGCAGGTGTTTCCGGCCGACGCCCCGCCCGCGGCGCGGCATCCGCGGCGGGGACTCGCAGGATAGTGTAACACGGCGGCCGCGTAACGACACGGTAATTTGTTGTGTCGGTCCGCAACCGGCACGGGCGCGGTACGGCTCGGGCCACTCCCGCCAGTTCGTGGTCCGGTGGCCAGGAGGGTCAGCGGTGCCTCGCCCTGGCAGGCGGCCTGGCGCCGGAGTCCCGCCTTCCGGGGCGGCCGGTGGGCCGGCGTGTCAGGACGTGGCGACATGAAGGTTGCCGGTGGACGATCCGATAAATCGACTATGACGAGTACTCCGTGTACGCCGGCGCTGCCGGCCCGGGCGACGGTCCCGCCGCCCGGTCGCGTCCCGGCGCGGACACGCGTGCGCTTCAGCGCATACTCCGTCTTCAATCTCCTCGGCGCCGGTGCGGTCGGGGCCATCCTGCACGCGCTGCTCAATCGACAATTGCCGTTCAGTCAGACGCTGTATGCCTCGCCACGACAGTACGTTGCCGTCGTGGCCGTTCTGGCGGGCGCCGCTCCGTTCCTGGCCGTACTTGCACTGCGAGCCAGCCGCCGGATGAACCGGGCGGTCGCCGGCGCGATGCTGGTCACCGTCCTGGTCGCCGAACTGCTCGCGAGCCGACAGGGCATGTTGGCCCCCCTGACCCAGACGGTGGATCGCACGCCCGCGCCCTACGTGATGTTCACCCTGGCGCCGAGTGCCCAATGGCTTGACGGCGCGGCCCCATTGCTCAGCGGCGGCGCGCTTGGAAAACCGCCGTTCGAGACCAACGATCTTGGCTATCGCGGCCCGCGACCCGTCATGCCCAAACCGGCCGGCGAATACCGGATCCTCATGATCGGCGGATCCACGACGATGCTGGGCGCGCCTATCGAGAACACGATCGGCGGGCAGCTTGAGCGCCGATTCCACGACTCGGGCCGATCGGACGTCTGCGTCTACAACTGGGGCGTTCCGTCCGCGGCTGCCGGCGAGGAACTCGCCGCGATGGTGCATCGCGCGCCGGATTTCGCGCCGGACCTCGTCCTCGTCTACGACGGGGCCAATGACGCGTATGGTCCGATGCTGGCTGATCCACGGCCGGGATACCCGTACAACTTCTGCTCCATCGAGTTCGGCCATGAGTTGCTCCGCGGACGCGGGGATCTCCGCGACGCGGCGCTGCTGTTTGCACAGCGCAGCGCGCTGTTTCGCACGTTCTTCTCCAGCACACTCGACGGGCGACTGCTGGACCGGGACGCCCTGAGGCGCGCCGTCGGACACGGATCTCTTGGCTGGCAGCGTCAGATCGCGGATCTGTATGGGGAACGCGTGCGGCGGATGGCTGCGATCGGTCCCGCACTGGGGTTCAAGGTGGCGGTGTACGTTCAACCAGTCCGGGCGCTGCTCCGCGACAACCCGAGCGACGAAGACCGGATGGCCCTGCAGATCCTTGACGCCATGGTCACGGCCGTTTACGCGCGCATTCCAGAGTCGTCCGATTCGTTTCAGTTTGTCGATGCCCGCGATGCGCTCGCTGCGTTCGACGAGTCCGAGTTCTGGGACCAGGTTCACGTCACCAATGCGGGAAACGCCGCGGTCGCGGATCGGATTTTTGAGCAACTGGCGCCGTTTGCGGTCTGCGAAAATCAATCGTCGCTGACGGCAAGCGCTGCGCCGTAGAGCTTGCGAAAGCCCTCCACGTCCATCGCGCGCGGGTTGAACTGCGCCGTCCATTGCTTCGACGCGTCCTGGGCCAGGTCGAAAACGTCTGCCGCGCCTACGCCGTAGGCCGCCAGTGAACGCGGCCAACCGGTGCCGGCCAGGTGGAGATCAAGGCGGGCGACGAGTGCCGTCAGACCATCGCAGAGGGGCGCATAAGCATTCACGCCGTTGGGAGAGTTGTAGCGTGCCACGTGTGGCAGCATGGTGCCGACCGCGATGCCGTGCGTGATGCCGAACCGAGCGGTCAGCGGATTGGCGCAGGCGTGGGCGGCGCCGAGCATGGAGAACTCGATCGCCGCGCCCGCCAGGTGGGCGCCGAGCAGCATGGCCGCGCGCGCGTCGTCGTCGGACGGATCGGTCAATGCCTTTCCGAGTGCATCATCGAGCAGCCGCCACGCCGCCTTCGACATGGCCATCGACGTTTCGCTGCGCTTCGTGCAGCCTGCGGTTTCGACTGCGTGTGCGATCGCGTCGATCCCGGACGCGAGCGCGACGCCCCGCGGCTGGGTCCGTGTCAGATCCGGGTCGAGGATCGTGTAGCGAGGGCGAAGCCCGCCGTCTTTCGGGAGTCGGCGGTCGCCGCAGGCCATCTTCTGATGCGTGTGCTCGTCGGAAATGAGCGCGAACGATTGCGCTTCACTGCCGGTGCCGGACGTGGTCGGAACCAGGATCATCGGCAGGTGGGGCCGCGTCGCCTTGCCCTCGCCCCAGTAGTCCGCGATCCGCCCGCCGTTGCTGTAGAGCAGGTTGGCGCCCTTGGCGCAGTCCATGGCGCTGCCCCCCCCGATGCCGACGATCAAGTCCGGCTGGCACCGCCGAGCCACGGCCAGCGCCTTGTCGACATCGGCGGTCGTGGGGTTCTCCGTGGCATCGGTAAAAAGCGTCGCCGTCAGTCTGGCCGCCGTCAGCGCCTGCTCAACCCGCTCCGTGTAGCCCGCACGATGAATCCCCGGGTCGCTGACGATCATCGCCCGCGAGACCGACAACCCCCGCGCCAGCGGCCCGATCCGATCCAACGACCCCGCGCCAAACACAACCTCCACCGGCGACGCCGCCAGAATCGTCGCCACACTCTCGTAAAGGTCGTTCATGCGCTCACACCAGGGGCGAGATGCGCCATGAAGCGCCGCCAGCGAGCCGCGGGCTTCAGCCCGCGCGGAGTTGCCGGGTTCAACCTGTTCAACCATAGCGCGCGGTGATCCAGCCGGGATCGAATGCGACGACGGTGTTGTTTTCTGATCTGGATCACGGTGTTCGATACGCTGCCATTCTCAAGCAGGCACGTCCGCGCGGGCTAAAGCCACGCGGCTCGCCACGTGCGCCGGATCACGCCGATGCAGTGGAACGACGCCCCTTTTCATTCGTTATTCGCCATTCGCCATTCGCCATTCGCCATTCGACATTCGACATTTCCCCCTACGCTGCATCCACGCGCTGAAACGCCCGCTGCCGATACAGATGCTCAAACAGGTTCCCCTCATGCGGTTGATCCCAGCTGATCTGGAACGTCGGGATCGCCCCGATGTTGAGCCGGTCGATGTTCGGCGCGGCCATCAGGGCCTGGATGAACGCCTCATTGCCGGTGATGGCGCTGGCGATCAGCGTCGAGCCCATCGCGGCCGGCATCTCGGTCGTCGGACATTCGATCACCGACGCATACGGGAAGAGGAACTCGCGATTGGCCAGCGGATGCTCGCGATCCTCGCAGTGGATGACGGTCGGCAGCAGGTACGCCACGCTGCCCAGATGGACGAGCCGCGAACTGCCGCGGTGTTTCAGCGTCAGATCCGTCGCGCCTTCGCCGCGCAGGCCGTGATCGATCGCCGCGCTGATCCCGTCCGCCACGGCCGGGTTCGCGAACGCCGCCAGCGTCGCATCCGGGTCATGTGCCGGCAGAGCCTGACGCTTCGCCAGCCGCTGCGCCACGGCATCCGCGATCTCCCGCCCATGCCGCGGCGTCCACACGGCCGACGCGTTGATGCACGACCGACCGCCGTTCGCCTCGATCGACGACACGATGATGTCGAGATGTCGCTCCCAGTCGTCCGCCGTGTCGTCGCCGAAGATCACCTTGCTGAACCCAGGCCCGTGAAGCTCGACGGTCGGATCGTTCGCCCACGCCCGCGTCGTCTCCGCGGAGCCGAAGAGCATCGAGCGATCGACGCGGCGCAGAATCTCGTTCGCCCCGCCGTGATCCGTGGGATAAAAGCCGAACGCCTCGCGCGGCACGCCCGCGGCCGCAAACGCCTCGATGACCCGCAGCGGCGTCCACGGCTCCTCCCGTCCCGGCTTGAGCACGATCGGCGCCTTCAGCGGAATCGCGGGAATCCACAGCGAATGGACACCCGGCGAGTTACTCGGCAGCACCGCGCCGAAGATCCGACCCTGACGGAAAAAGCTCAGCGTCCCGCCGTGATGCTCACCGAATCCGCGGTCCAGAATCGACAAATCGAACCCGCGGGTCAGCCCCAGCAGCACCGACTCCATCTCCGCCATCACTTTGCGAATCTTGCCGGCGTTGTTGCGGCAATACGTCACCGGCATGCCGGTCGTCGCTGAAAGCTGCTGAATGTAATCGTCGAACGACTGCGCCACGCCGCTGTCCGGCCCGCCGATCGGCAACGTGGCGGTGGAGAACAGTTCCGCTGCCTCGCCGCATAAGGCGACCAGTTCAGCCACGCTGAACCGCTCCAGCACCCGATCATCCATCCGCCCGATGTCGCGGCCGATCAGCCCGCTGTTGGCGAGGCTCATCGTGGCGATCGGCTCGCGGGTGGCGTGATGAACGAGTTCCGTCTTGTCGACGCTCTCGTAGGCGCGGCCCTGCCGGAGGATGGGGATGTGGATCACGCTGTCGGCCTCCGTCAGTGGCACCGCGCTGCGTCGCGTTCCGGCGGATCGGGCCGGCCCTCGCAGCGAAGCCACTGTTGTGGCCGCATCATAGCCCAAACCCGCGACAGGCCCCACGCGCGGGGGATCGTGCTGACAGAAGTTGACAGTTTGGTACGGGCGGGGCCGCGCCGAGCAAGTCCGGCATGCTACTTGCGGCCGGCGGATGGCGGCGCCGCGAACGCGTCGTTCGGCAGGGCGACGTTGAACTCGATCGTCACCGTCCGGTCCGGGTCCGCCGGAACATCTTCGCCGTTGAAGCGGAGCGTCGACGACGCGGGATACCGGAAACCGTCGAATTCACGGTAATCGCTGCATTGCTGCTCGACCTCGCCGCAGGCGGCATTCGGGCCGTGGGCCGGGTCGGCCGATTGAGGAACCTCACTCGAACCTCACTCCTATCGTTCGGACCGCACCGGCGGCCGGGGCCGGCGCAGAAAATGAGGCGCTTGATCCATCGCGCCTCGGGCCGTATCAGAGGGGTACAATAGGGGACTGGAGACACCGGCACGGAAGTTCTCCCGGCGCAGGATCGTCGTGGGGGCGCCCGGAGCGTCAGAACGGAAGGATTGACATGACCCACCCGCATCGAACCGTGGCGCTGCTATCCGGCGGGGCGCTGCTCATCCTGACCCTGCACTGCACCACCGGACAGCTTCCGTCGGACAATTTCAATTTCAACGAAAACGGCTCCGCCAATGAGAACGGCGGCGCAAACGACAATCAGTCGAGCGGCAATGACAACGCCCCGTCGGGCAACGGCAATGACAACACCGGCGGCGGCAACGACAACGGATCGTCGAACGATAATGCCGCCGGCAATGACAACGAGCCCGGCAACGACAACGGCAGCGACAACGACAACATGGATCCCGGCTCGACCACGATGGGGTGGCACTACCGCAGTCTGTGGAACGCCGAGAACGTCGAGACCGAGATCCGCGAAGTCTTCTGGCCCGACGGCGCCCCGCGCGAACGCGAGGAGGTGCGTCGCGCCGCCAGCGGGCGGTACGTCAAGCACGGCCGCACCGAGAAGTGGTTCCGAAGCGGCGGGCTGTCCGAACGGGCCGAGTTCGCCAACGGCCTGCCGGACGGCGTGATGGAAACGTGGTTCGAGACCGGCGAGCCGCGGATGCGATCGCACTGGGCCAACGGCCGCCTGCACGGGGAGATGACTTCGTGGAATCGCGCCGGCGACGTCATCCTGCAGCGGCAGTACGAGTTCGGCGAAGTCGTCGGTGACAGGTAGCCGCGGCCGCCACCGACGCGACACTGCGGTCTGACGCGCCACGGGATCACACGGCGGGCAGCAGGAAGTCCCGCACGTGAACGACCCGCTCCAGCAGGATGCCCCAGGCGTGTATCGCGACGGAAACCGCCATCAGCGCGTACGCGGCGCGCGCCGGTCGCAGCCCCACCCCGGCGGCCGCCAGAACCAGCAGCGGCATCATGTAGTCCATCGAGAAACGGTGGCCGAACTGCCAGTAGCCCGTGTTGTAGTAGAGCAGCAGCGGCGCCAGGCACAGCGCCGCCCCGATCACGGCCGACGCGACGACCGGGTTGGAACGATGGCGGCGCAGCGAATGCAAGGCGTACAACAGCATGGGTGACGCGACGAACAGGCTCATCCCGAATGGGCTGAATCCGATGTAGGGCGCCTGCCACGGCTCGGCCGGAAACGGCGGGGCCAGAAAGAACCAGAAGAAGTTGCGGCGCAGGAAGACGGGATGAAACTGGCCGAACCGGTCGATGAGCGCCCGCCCCAGCCCCGCCAGGAACATGCGGTCGTAGCCGAAATCGAACGGGTTGCCGAACCGGGCGGCGTTGTACGCCCCGAGCAGGGCAACCGCGCCGCCTGGCGCGACCACGAGCATCAGCAGCCGTCGCCATTGCCGTTCCCGCAGCATGGGCCACACGAACATGGCGCCCGTGAGCGCGGCCGTCGGCCGCGTCAGAAGCGCGGCCGCGATGAACACGCCGATGACGCCGGCCCGGCCGCAGCGCGTGAACTCCCGCAGCGCCGCCAGCATCGCCGTCAGCGCCACGGCGTGTGCCAGATGCCAGTCGCCGCCAACGTCGGCGTTGTGCCACATGGCCGTGCCCGCGGCGAACGCAGCGACCAGGGCCAGCCGCGCTCCCGACGTCGCCGGACCCAGCCCGAACCGCTGGTGCAGCCCGCGCAGGCAGGAATCGAGCAACACGGCGTTCATGGCGCTGATCAGGCGCGTGACCGTCGCGACGCGCGCGACTTCTCCAAGCAGGAGCATGAATGGAATCATGACCAGGGCCGGCAGCGGCGGGTAGCCGCAGTAGGCCCGTGGCCGAGCGTCCTGCGCACCGGGGGATTCGCCGTCGCCCGAAGCCGCATCCGCTCCGCCGATCGGCGGCGCGATGGGGATCAGCTCGCTGACGCGAAGCTGTCCGAGGTCTTCCGGTCGCAGCCCGAAACTCAGCGACCCCTGCATGAACGCGGCCGCGAGCCGTTCGAAGTGCGAATCTCGCCGGCTCTCCTTTGAGTCCAGCGCCGCCGCGCCCAGATAGAGCCCCGCCGCCGCCACAAAGAGGCCGATCGCACGCCCGGGGGAAGCAGGGGTCATGGTCGTCAGCGTGGGGGTTGGAGTCGCCGAAGGGATCGCCATTCCGGCGCGGAGTTCACGACCCGTGTCGCCGCCTGTCAACCCCAGCGGGTTCAGCGGACCTCGGCCGCTTGGCGCGGCGCCGCGGTGCGATTGATACGCCGGGCTCGTGCCTGCAATCCATTCCGAGGCCAGTAAAAGGGTCGCCGAGCGCGCCATTGGGAGCGCCACGCTCCAGCCTGGTCGGCGTGGGTCACGGCGCCCCCAACCTGTTAGCGACGTCCGCTGGGAACCTCCGCGCGGGCTGAAGCCACGCGGCTCGCAGGAAGGCGTCCACGCGGACGGCCGCGCATTCCGTTCGGCCGGCGCGCGTGGCCGGCCGGGCTACTTCGCGCAGTCCATCGGCGCCGGAATCAGGCAGATGAACTCGAACGGGTCCGGTCCGTCGTTGACGAACTGGTGCTTCTCGTTGGCCGGCACGAACAGCACGTCGCCGGGGCGGACGATCTTGTCGCCCTCCTCGGACTTCGCCGTGCCGCGACCTTTGAGGATGAGAATCTCGTGCTCGTAGTCGTGGCTGTGGTGCGGCGTATGCCCGCCGGGGGCGACCTCGAAGTGCCGCATGTGGAAGTTCGGCGCCGCCTCTTTCGGTCCGATGAGCATCCGCATCTTCGCCCCGGTGGCGCCTTCCATGGTGACGTTGACTTGGTCGTGCGATTCGATTGATGCGATTTTCATCGTTGTTCCCCACGCCCCGGCGACCTCGACGTAGCGCCCCCTCGCGCCGTTCGGTGGCTTGGCGGCCTCCTACACGTCGTTCTCGACGAATACCCAGCCCTGATCCGCACTGCGATAGTCCAGCAGTTCGCCCGGCTTGAAATAAAGCGAGATTTCCGCCTCGGCCGACTCGGGCGAGTCACTGCCGTGGACGAGGTTGAGCGATTTGCTGGCGCCGAAGTCGCCGCGGATCGTTCCCGGGGCTGCCTCGAAGCCGAAGGTCTTGCCCATCAGCGTGCGGCAGATTTCGATCGCCCGGTCGCCCTGGACGGCGATCACGACCACCGGCCCGCTGGTGATGTAGTCGATCAGCGGCGGATAGAACGGCTTGCCTTTGTGCGGGGCGTAGTGCTTCTCCGCCAGTTCGCGGCTGATGGTCATCAGCTTCATGCCGCAGAAGCTCAGCCCCTTGTCCTCGAATCGCTGGACGATCCGCCCGATCAGGCGGCGCTGGACACAGTCGGGTTTCAGGATGATCAGTGTGCGTTCCACGTTGCAAACTCTCCGAATCGTCGCTGGGCTGCCGAGGCCGGCAGCAGACCAAAATTCCACCCGAGCGAGCCGATGGGCGACTCCGAGTGGAGCTTGGGAGCACTATAGGCGGCTGGCCCGGCGACGACAACGACCGTCATGCTATTTCAGAATGCCTTGCCACCCGGTAAGTTGTGCTCCGGGGGCGTCGGCGTCGTTGCAATGCCTCCGTCGCCCCGCGAGAGAGACCATCGCTTGTCAGCCGTGACCGTGACATCTGCCATGCTCCGGCCGCACCTGGAGTTGTGCGGATACACCGGCGACCGCATCGCGAGCGATTACTCGTTCGGCTCCGGGTCCGTTGCACTTGGGGGGTTCGTCGGCAAGCCCTGGGACGCGCGGTCGGCATGCCTGGCGGTCGTTGATGCGACCACGGACAGCCGTCTGGCGGCCCACGCCTGCATCGAGTTCGGCGCGCCCACCGCGCTCGTCTGTCTGGGTGACTCGCTCGACTGGTGGTCGTTGTCCATCACCGGTCCACGAGAGCCGACGTCCATTCGTGCCGGCGAAATCGAAGGGTTTTTCCGCAGGCATGGCCGACAGCTCCATCCGGACAACATCTACGCCGCCAAGCTGCACAGGCAGAACGGGCGGGGGATGCAGATGGAGTTTGTTGATGTCGGATTGATGCCCGCGCTGGAGAGACGAGCCGGGGAGGCGCTGAACCGACTGGTCACACAGGCGATTCGCTCGCTGACCGACGATCTGACCACCAGGGGGAAGGGGACGCCGGACGCCGAGGGGGTATACAAGTCGGTCTTCTGGCTGCTCGCCGCAAAGCTGCTGGCCGAGAAGGACGTGAAGGGTTTTCGATCGCTTGATCTTCGCGACGTCAAGGCCGTGTTCGAGGCCGTGGGGGCACACTACAAGGACGCGGCCGATTATCCGCCGGGCGGGAAGCGATGGCAGCCGGCGCTGGCACGAACTGCCGAGACGATCGCGGGTTGGGGACGGCTGCGCAACCTGAGTGCCGAATCCCTGGCGTACCTGTACGAGACCTCGCTGATCGACGTGCCCGCTGCGAAAGCAAGGCGCAAGGCACGCGGGGCGGTCCCTGATGTTCGCAAGACGCTGGGCATTCACAGCACGCCGTCTGTCCTCGTGGATCATGTTCTCGCGCAGATGTGGCCACTGGTCGCCGCGGGAGAGCTTGACGATCAACGCGTGTTCGAGCCAGCGTGCGGCCATGGCGCTTTCCTGACCGCCGCGATGCGCGACATCCGCCAGTGGTCGGGCATGGACGACAGCCCGGCACGACACCGCTATCTGCGCGGCCGCGTGCGCGGCATCGAGCTTGATCCCTTCGCGGTCGAGATTGCGAAGCTGTCTTTGACGCTGGCCGATGTGCCGCACGGCAACTCCTGGAACATCGTAACCGGTGACATGTTCACTCCGGGGGTGCTGCGGGACGCGGCGAAGTGGGCGACGGTCGTGCTTTCTAATCCACCGTACGAGACGTTCAGGAAGACGGGCGCCAACCGCTTCGAGAAATCGGACGAACCCGTCACGGCCCAGACCAAAGCCGTGGAGATGGTCAAGCGGCTGGTACCGAACCTGGCGCCGGGTGCTGTCTTCGGCTTCGTGCTCCCCCAAGGCACGCTGTATGACCGAGAAGCCAGGCAGTTCCGTCAGGATCTGCTGGAATGGTGTGAAGTCGCCGAGATTTCGCTCTTTGAGGACAAGCTTTTCAGCGTCGCCGATCACGAGACGTGTGTCCTGATCGGCCGGCGGAAGAGCGGTAAGGCTCGCGTGTCGTCGGTGATGTATCGGCGCGTTCGGAATCGCGACATGGAGGACTTCAAGGCGCGTCTGGCATTCTCGCGCGAGGATCGACTTGAGGCCGGTGAGTTGGGGCACGGGGCCGACATGAGCCTGTATGAGCCGGACTTGCGGGAGATATGGGAATATACGGAGTCGATGCCGCGACTGGGGGAGTCGTACAAAGTCCAGCAGGGTTATCAGTTTCATAGGGAGGACGTCCTGAGGGCACAAGGACTCCTTGCGCCATCGCCCCACGGCGACTTGGTTCCAGTGGCGCTGAGAGCCAGCGACACGTACTCGCTGTGGGAACTACCCGTCGCCGGCTACCTGCGGCTCGTGCCGGACGCTTATCGTGCCCGAGGCGGCGGCGCCACGCCGGGAATCCCGCAGGTGGTACTCAATTACGCCAGGCTTGATCGCGACGCGTGGCGCCTTCAGGCCGTCGTCGATGACGTTGGGATCGCCGTTTCCAGTCGCTTCCTGGTGTTTCGCGAGCACCAGACGGAAACGAACTCGCGGATCGTGCTCTGGGCCGTACTCAATTCGCCTGTCGGCAGTGCTTACTTCCATTCCTGGTCTTCCAAGCGAGAACTGCCTCCACGGGACTGGCTGCGATTCCCGCTGCCCCTTCCGACCCACTCGCAAACGGCTGACATAGAGACCGCAGCCTCCACGTACCTTGCTCGCGTTGTTCCACCGCCGGCGTTCACACTCGCGCCCCCTGACGAATCCGCGATCCACCAGGCGCTCCTGGACCTCGACGCCGCCGTGCTGCGACTCTACGACCTGCCGCCGGAACTCGAGCGGCAACTGCTGGCGATCTTCGACGGGGTCAAGCGTCCCGGCGTCGGCTGCACGTTTCGCGGATATCCCCCAGGCTGGTCCAGCCGCCCCGCACCGTACGACGTCCCATTCCCGGACGACGACCGGCCTATCTGGGAGCGTATGGCCAGCCACGCCGAATCGCTTCCGGCTTCGCTCTTTGAGGGCGTGCCGACAGACGTTGCCTCAAACGTGGATCATTATTTGTATGGAGCGCCGAAGTCCCGCCGATGAACTCGATCTTCGCGGACACCAGCTACTGGTTTGCGTTGCTCGACCGGACGGACGAGTTGCACGACCGTGCCGTGGCCTCGCAGAGTCGCCTTGGCGGCGTTCAACTGGTCACGACGGATGAAGTTCTTGGAGAGTTCCTGAGCCTGGTCAGCGCTCGCGCCAATCGTCTGCGCGCGGTAGCGGCCGACTGGGTTTCGCAGGCGCGCCGGACCAGTCGCATCCTGATCGAGGAGCAGACGCGAGCGTCCTTCGACCGCGGCCTGGAACTGTACCGCGACAGAACCGACAAGGCTTACAGTTGCGTCGATTGCGTCTCGTTTATCTGCATGCGACGGCGGCGAATCACGGATGCGCTGACCAGCGACGAGCACTTCGAGCAGGAGGGCTTTCGGGCCCTGCTGCGCGACGCGAAATAGCGGTGCGAACGATGTGTGCGGACCGAAGCATTGCATTAGCCATGGACCCGGACGGAAGATCGCTCATGTCCAAGCCCAAACCCACCACCATCGACGAATACCTCGCCGGAGTCCGCCAGGATCAGCGGGAGGCGCTGGAGAAGCTGCGGAAGACCATCCGTGCGGCCGCGCCGCAGGCACAGGAGTGTATCAGCTACGGCGTGCCGGCGTTTCGGCTGGGCGGTATGCTGGCGGGCTTCGGCGCGTCGGCGAAGCACTGCTCGTATTACCCGATGAGCGGCACGGTGCTGGCCGGTCTGAAGGACGAGCTGACGGGATACGATGTCGGCAAGGGGACCATCCGGTTTGCGCCGGACAAACCGCTCCCGGCCGCGCTGGTGCGGATGCTGGTGAAGGCGCGACGGGCGGAGATGGCCGGCGGCACAACCGTGGCGACGACGAGACGCGCATCGACGGGGACAGCCCGCAATCCCAGGGCTGAAAACGCGACTCCGGCCCGCAAGCGCTCCGCCAGGCGATCGGACCGGTCGTCGGGTCGCCTGCGATGATGTTGTGGCGCCGGCTTGAGTATTCACTCCATTTTCGTGTCAGCCGTTTTGCTTGCTTGCCGCATGTGGCCTTCAATCTCTAGAATAAGCTGGCCGCGTACGTTGGAGGTCCGCGATGAGTCTGTTTGAAGCGATTGTCGAGTTTCTTCTGGCCGTGCTGGATTTTGTACTCTTTTTCACCTGACGGCCCCGCAGTGGATCTCGATCGGCCGCGGACGAGATGATGGACGAGGATCGCCACCAGCCGTCAACCCCGGCCGATCGAGAGCCGCCCCCCCACGGATCCTCCGTCCCGTCGGAGGCGAACGAGGTTGAGCCTCACCCTCAGACGGGCGCACCGTCGGACACTTCTGCCCCAGTCAACGAGTTGCGGGACTTCGTCTCCGCGGCCGTGCGGCACGCCCGCAAGGTGGTCGTCGCGGTGGTGGGGGTCAGCGTGGTGCTGTTGGGCCTTGCGCTGCTGGTTCTGCCGGGGCCGGCCTTTGTGGTGATTCCCGCCGGGCTGGCCATCCTGGCGACGGAGTTCGTCTGGGCGCGGCGGCTGCTCCGCAAGGTCCGGGATCGGGCGCAGAAGGAGTTTCGCGCCTTGTGGAGCGGCGGATCGTCCGAAGACTCGGAAGGCGACAAGCCGCCGTCGGAATCGCCGTAGCCGCTGCATCGAGCGCATCGGGGCCTGAAGGCGGGCTGCACGAACGCCGGCGGTTGCCGTGTGCCCATAAGCCTTGCCCCGGCAGTCCGCCGGCGCGGCGCCGGCCCGCCGCGAGTCGTCGGCGGTCGTCGGCCCCTCCGCCCAGGCCGAACTGGCCCGACCGGGCCGGGTCGCTACAATCGCCCCATGCACCCGATGGATGGGTCACAATTCGCGATCGAACTGGCTCGGGTCGCGGCCGACTCCAAGGCGGAAGACGTCATCGCCTTCGATCTGCGCGGCATCAGCACCGTCATGGATTATTGCATCGTTGCCACCGGGACTTCCGACCGGCAGATGCGGGCCGTGGCGGACATGATGGTTGAGTACGGGCGCAAGGTCGGCCAGAAAGCGTATGGCGTCTCCGGCTACGAGAACGGAACGTGGGTGCTCGTCGACTTCGTCGACGTGGTCGTTCACCTCTTCGATCGCGCCTACCGCGACTATTACGACCTCGAACTGCTCTGGGGCGACGCGCCGAAGATGGCGTGGCAGCGGAGCGAATCCGCGTGACGGGCGGGCGGCGAACGCCGCACATCCGGCGGTAGCGGCGCGAAGCACGAATCACATGCCGGGCGCCCGCGCCTCGGCTGGCGACGCGTGTTCGGTCGGGGCCGTTCCTGCGTCGTCATCCGCATCCGCATGAGCCGGGCTGCGCTGCTGCCGCGTCGCCGTCCGTGGCGTAGCCCTCGCGTTTCCACCACTCGATGCCGCCCATCAACTCCTTCACGCGGAATCCGAGCTTCAGCAGGTTGATGGCCCCCTTGGTGGATGCGTTACAGCCGATTCCGTCGCAGTAGGTCACCACGAGGCTGCCGCGGTCCAGACTCGCCGTCGACTCCGCCGACATCGTCCTGTGCGGGAGGCTTATAGCGCCCGGGATGTGCTCGTGCGCGTAGACCTCCGGCGAGCGGGCGTCGACGAGAGTAACCTTCTCGCCTGCGTCGATCGCCTCCTTCAGATCCCACGCGTCGATCTCGTAGTTCAACTTCGCCTGGTAGTGTTGCAGTTGGTCATTCATCGGTGACGCTCCCTGGTCGACGTCGCCGCGCCTGCCGCGCAGACACAGGGCGGACGCGAGCGGATCAGCACTCCGCCCGCGCCCGCCCCGGTACTTTACGGACGCCGTCGCCGCCCGACACTCGGCGCGGCCCGCACTCCGAGGGTCAGGCCGTCACGGCCGCCCGCCCGCCGCGCCGCGACGGCATGCTCGAGCGGATCATCCAGAGCGCCGTGGCCGCAATGATGACCAGCGAAGCGACGATGCGAACCGTCGTGTCGGCTGACGCCACGAACACCAGGCCGATGCCCGACGCAGCGATGATCATGCGGACCAGGGCATTGAGCACCAGCGGACGGTACAGCAATGGCGTCGCCACCGCGATGGTGCTGTACGAACCCACGATCAAGCCGATGCCCAGCACGAACGCGAAGCCGCGAATCCCCGAGCCGCCGAAGACGTAGAGCATGATCACGACGATGAACGTCGTCAGCGACGTCAACACCGTTCGCGACAGCGTCTCGTTGATGCTCTGGTTGATCAGGGACGCCGTCAGCGTCGTCGACTTACCCTTGTTCTCGCGGATACGGTCGAAGATCACGATGGTGTCGTTGAGGCTGTAGCCGATGAGCGTGAGCAGCGCGGCCACCATCGGCAGGTCGATCTTCATCGGCACCAGGCCCAGCGAACTGCCCAGCGCCGTGTCGGCGAGGAAGTCGGCGATGGTCACCGCCCCCAGGCCGAGCGAGACGTCGTGGACCAGCGCCACGATGCCCGCCAGACCGTACTGCATCGTGCCGAATCGGATCCACACGTAGGCCACGATCGCCGCCAGCGACAGAATGATCGCCGCCATGGCGTTCTGCTTGGCGGCGCCGGCGACCGACGGGGCGAACTGCACAACCTTACGAAGCGACTTCGAGATCGCCAGCGAGTCCTTCACCTGCGCCAGCGCCGGTTCCGCGATCGCCTCGATCCACCGGTCTTCGTCTTCATCGGAGTAGAGCAGTTCCTCCGACACCATCAGAACGGCGAACTCCGTGTAGGTCTGCTCGGGACCGGGCTGCGACAGGGGCAGCACGCCGGAACGCGTTACGGTGAACGCCTCGGCCGCCTCCGGCCGCAGCGACGCCTCGCGCAGACGCTGTTCGAACGCGTCCCGCGTCAGCGGCGGATCCAGATTCTCGACGACGATGGCCACGCCGCCCTTGTAGGCGTGAATGTCGAAGTTGCTGTCGCCGCCGATCACGTCGCTCATGTAGCGCGCTTCCTGCGGAATGGGGAAGTAAGGCTCCTGCGTGTGCGACTCGTCGATGCGTGCGGTGAAGTTTACGGCCGGGTCAACCTTCAGGTGGTCGCCCAGCACGGCGAGGATGGCCTCCTGGACGAGGTTGCGGTCCGTCTCGACGGTCACGACCTCGAACGATTGCGCCGGCTCGCTGCCGGTCTCGGCTGCTGCGGACTCCTCGACGCTCTGCACCTTCGCGCCGCGCAGGTTCTTGAGCACGTCCCGGCGCACGCGTGTCGCGGCATCGAGCACGAGCGTCTTGAACTCGTCCGGCGAGTTGATCATGCCGGCCTTGGCGACGAAGATCGCCCGGTCCCCCTCCGCCACGATCGAATCGCAACGATCCTCCATGACGGACAGCGTCAACGCGCGGATCTGTTCGCCCGTCAGCCGGTCGGACCTCAGAGCAAACTGCCCCGCCTCCGAACCGCCGGCCGCCTGGGCAGACTCCAGCGCCGTGGCCGCGCCGGAAAGCCAGTTGACGACCGAACTGTCGCCCTCGCTGTTGCTGGTGACCGCGGTTCTGACCCGCTCGGTCGTAATTTCGCCGCCGCCCGGGAGCGTGGCGTCGGGCTGGAAGTCTACCTGAACGCTGGTGCCGCCGAGGAACTCGATGTCGAACATCGCATCCGTATTCGTGATGCTCTCGAAGAGGAAGAACACCAGCGAGGCGGCGACGCCCAGAAACGAGATCGGCCAGAAGTAGCGACGCAGCGCCAGCCAGTCGATGGACGGCCGCTGGATAAGGCGGCGCATCGAGAAGTCGCTGAGCATCCCACGGGCGATGAGCGTCGTAAACACGAGGCGCGTCACGTAGAGCGCCGTGAACATACTGGTGGCGATACCGAGGCCGAGCGTGATCGCGAAGCCTTTGACCTCCTCGCTGCCCACGTAGCCCAGGATAACGCAGATGATCATCGTCGTGAGGTTGGCGTCGACGATCGTCGAGAGTGCCTTTTCATAACCGAGGTTGAGCGCCTTCTTGAAGGCCACGCCGCGGTCGCGCTCCTCGCGGACGCGCTCGAAGATCAGCACGTTGGCGTCGATCGCCATACCAACCGTCAGGATCAGACCCGCGATGCCCGGCAGCGTGAACGTCGCCTGCAGCATCGCCATGATCGCCAGCACGAGCACGAGGTTCATCACCAGCGCCAGGTCCGCGACCAGCCCGGCGGCGAGGCCGTAGTAGAACACGATAAAGATCACGACCAGGATCAAACCCCAGACCGACGCGTTGATGCCCTTCTCGCGATTGTCGGCGCCGATGCTCGGTCCGACGGTCTTTTCCATCAGCGGCGTTTCCTTGAGCCGCCCCGGCAGCGCGCCGGCGTCAAGCACGCGCACCAGGTCGGCCACGTCGTCGCGGGTGAAGTTGCCGCTGATCTGGCCGCGCTGGCCGATGCGGCTCTGGATCGTCGCGTGCGACATCATCTCGCCGTCCAGCACGATCGCGAGCTGCCGGCCGACGTTGGCGCCGGTCAACTGCCCGAACAGGTCGCCGCCGGGCGGATCGAGCGTAAACGACACGCAGTTGCGGCCGGTCTGATAGTCCTGATCCGGACGCGCTTCGGTCAGCTTCCAGCGCTTCGTACTGCCCGCCTTGGGCCGCAGCAGCCCGAAGTCCGCGTCGTTGTGAGACAGCACGTAGTACCGTCCGGCGTACTTGGCGACGATTTGCGGATAGGAATCCATCGACTCCTCGAAGCTGAGCAGCGCGGCATCGGTGTCGAGGTTCATGAAGTCTTTAATGTCCTTGATCGGGAACCAGCGATAGCGGTCGCCCGGTCGCGGGCGCGGTCCGCGGCGCTGCAGTTCCTCCACGAAGTCCGCGATCGGCAGGCGCAACTGCGGGTCGCCCTGGGCCTTGGTGTGGGCCGGGGAGGATGGATCGCGTTCGGCCAGGATGCGAAACTCGAGCACGCCCGCACCGCGGAGCAGGCGCTTGAGGTCGGAGGGATCCTCCAGTGCCGCCTTGTCCTTGGCCCACTGGTCGTACGCGGCCGTGTAGGTGTTCACCAGTTGCTCGAACGCGGGGTGCCGCGCGCGGATCTTTCCGATCTCCTGATCGCGGTGGGGGCCGACCTTCAGGGCGAGCACGTCGTTAAGCTGTTGCACGTTCAGATTGGTATCCATCACCGCTTCGAACGCGTCTTCATACGCCCGCACCTTGTCCGCGTTGCCCGGGTCGGCGGCCTTGGCGTCGTGCGCGTCGCGCAGCGCCAGGAGCTTGACCTTGCGGCTGGGTACGCCGTGGACCAGGGCGTCCAGCGCGGCGTCACGCTCTTCGCCGGACTTCGCCAGCGCCTGCTCGACCGTGAAGCGGCTGTCGATGTTCAGCGCCTTCAGCGCCGCCTCGGCCTCGTTCTTGGCGTCGCGGCGCTTCTTCGCCTTCTCGGAAGGCTGCGGCATCTGGATTTCGAGCTTGGTGGCGCCGACCGGGCGCCAGATCAGGTTGAGCGAGCCCGTCGGATCCACGCGGTCCTTCAGGATGCTCATCACCCGCTCGGAGAGGTCGCGCTGCTCGAAGTCGCTGAGGCCGGTGGTGTCGATCTCGTAGAGCAGACTCGTTCCGCCCTGCAAGTCGATGCCGTATTTGATCTTCTCATCCGGCGGCCACACCAGCAGGCCGGCGGCCAGCATGATGATGCCCACCATCACCCATTTTGACGTTAAACCATGTTCCTGCACGTTGTTAACTCCATCCCCGACAGCGGGCCAGGCGGTTGGTCAACCGCAAAGCGACAGCGAGCCAGGCCCGCGGCGGAGTTTCCGTTGTGACTGTTCTGCCAAAATCGCCGACGCGTGACGCACCCGCGCCAACGGCGACAGGCGATTGTTCGGTCGGAGCGATTTCCGTAACCAAGAGAACGAAGGCTTGCGGGTTCGGCAACCGATGGGCCGACCCTTGCTCAATGGCGTTCGACGCGCGTGCGCCGGCCTGCGCCGACGCCAGGGCGGGCGGCTCAACCGGGGGGCGCGTGAGGCCGGATCGCCGGAGCGCACTGCGGCAGGAGGGTCGCGTGGGACCGGTCCAGTCGGAGGGTGTTCTGCAGTCGCCGCGCCGGGCTGGGTCGCGAGGCGAGCGGTTGCGGGCGGGAAAGGCCGGTGGCGGGACGACTCAGCTCGGCGCTGCGCACGACGCGCTCCGCCTTCGGCGTCTCGGCGAGCACAACCGGCGAGGATCGGGGGCCGCGCTCCGTCCCGTCGTCTGGCGCGCCCGAACTCGGCGGAAGGTCCGCGTCGGCCGTGCGGGCGTTGGCCTCGTCCCGTTCGGTCGCCACGGGCTCGCCGGCGAGCCAGCCCGGGGCGGTCGCGGCGAGCCACAACCCCAGCGATGTCAGGATGAGCGAGCGCAACATGCCGGCGGCATTATAGACGGTGGCCGCCGCGCGCCAACGCGGCCGTCGCCCCCGAGCCGGCGTTGGGTGCGCGACACGATCAGCGGGGAGCTTAGAGAGTCGGGCGGCGCGCGAGGCACGGGCATCCGGCCCAAGATGACCCCCTGCATGGACTCGCCCACGGCCTGGAAGTCGAAGACCCGCCCGTGGAAGAGCCTTGCCACGGGGGCCGCCGGCCCGCCTCCAGCGTCATGCAACCGCCGGTCGTCCGCGGTCGCCTGCCTTCCGCCCGCGCGAGGCTCGCAGGCCGGGCCTGTGCTCACGGACAGACCATCCGCCGCCGCACCGTCGTCGCACGGATGCTGTGAACACCCTACGAACATCGCAGTAACGCGGACCGGCCATGCCCTTGTGGGGTTTGAGCTTACGCCGCGGCCCTCCAAGCGCAAAATCCGTCGATTTCCAAGAATAATCGTGGCCACGGGGCCGTTTGCCACTATAATGAGCACGGTCGGAGCAGGCAGCCGTGGACACGAGCCGGGATTAAGATCAGACGTGGAACGCAACCCAGTAACCAAGCAGCGAGTCGACGACCTTCACTTTTACCTCTATGAGCGGACGCTCCATCCGGAGCTGTTCGAGATATCGACGGTAAAGCGTGTTGAGCAAAGACGTTATCAGGCGGAGATCTGGATTCTCCAGTGCGCCCACGCCGTGACCATCCACACCGGCCGCGGCCCGGTGACGGAGTTGATCGCGCCCGAGATGCAGATTCTCCCGAAGACGGGTCTGGCCACGTCGTTCCGTTTCCGCGGCGAGCGCGACCACGTCCAGGCGCTCGACAGCGGCATGAGGTATATCCTCTCGAGCCAGGTCGAGCGGATGACGCCGCAGGTCTTCCCATCCACGTTCCGCGAACTGCATCGCCATGCCCAGCGCAAGGGCTACTTCGTTGAGTTCGGCGAGCCGATCGACGGCATGACCGCCTTCAGCTTCGTAGATTTCGAGGCCCGCGACCACGAATTCCACGTGTACGCCTTCCACGCCTTCCCCAGCGACCTGACGCTGCTGAAGACGCAGTCGATCCTCGAACTCGGTGCGGAACCGCGCGAGCGGTACGGCTGACGCAGCCGAGGCTTGTCGCGCGCCTGGCCTGCAAGACTCATTCCACCGCCGGCGGCCGTGCGTGTTCGCTCCCGGCGTGGGTGCGTGGGCATCAGGGTGCGCGACGCGGCAGGCGGGCGGCGGCCCTCGTGGCACGGCCTTCCAGGCTGTGGGCAGATCCGCGCAAGCGCTCATCACGGGCAGGATGCCCGTGCCCCGCGGGCCGCCCGGCGCTTTATGTTCCACGCCGATCGTGTCACGCACCGTGCATCGGAATCGCGGCCGGATCGGTTTGATCACGAGGTTTGCGGCGGTATAGTCAGCCGTGGGTGTCGCGGCCCTTCTCACGCGGCGGCGCGCGCGCCGGGACCGACTCGATTGAATCAGCTCAAGCGTGAAGACCTCTCCGTCGTCCGTGAACGGGCGCTGCTGGTCGGCGTCCTGCTGCCTCATGCGCGGATCGACTTCAACAATCCGCTGGGTGAGCTGGCCGCGCTGACCGAGTCGGCCGGGGCCGAGGTCGTCGATTCGATGATCCAGCGTCGCATGACGCTGCACCCCGGGCTCGCCGTCGGCACCGGCAAGGCGGAGGAGATCAAGGAGCGGGCGGAGGCGTCCGAGGCGGACGTCATCATCTTCGACAACGAACTCAGTCCGCGCCAGATCCGCGGGCTGGAGAAGGTCATCGAGCGGAAGATCATTGACCGGAGCGAGCTGATTCTCGACATCTTCGCCGCCCGGGCACGAACCCATGAGGCCAAGCTCCAGGTCGAACTGGCCCAGCTTGAATACACCTCGCCACGACTGCGCGGCATGTGGACCCACCTCGAGCGTATCGCCGGAGCGGGCGGCGGCACCGGCGTCGGTGCGGTTGGCGGCGTGGGCACCCGCGGGCCGGGCGAGCGGCAGATCGAAATCGACCGCCGCATCGTCCGCGACCGCATCAACGCGCTGAAACGCGAGATTGGCAAGATCGACGAGCGCAAACAGCGGGAGCAGCTTGCCCGCACGGACGAGTTCACCGTCTCGATGGTCGGCTACACCAACACCGGCAAGACGACGCTCTTCAACCGGCTGACCGAGTCGCAGCGCTTCGCCGCCGACATGCTGTTCGCCACGCTCGACACCAAGACGGCGCGGTGGCCGCTGGGCGACGGGGCGATCGTGCTCCTGAGCGACACGGTCGGTTTCGTCCGCGATCTGCCGCACCATCTGGTGGCATCGTTCCGGGCCACGCTGGAAGAGACGCTGCACGCGGATCTGCTGCTGCACGTGGTGGACGCCGCATCGCCGCATGCCCTGCTCGAATACGAGGCGGCGCGCTCGGTGATCGACGAAGTCGGCTGCGCGGAGTCACCGACCCTTGTGCTGCTCAACAAGATCGACGCGACGACGGACTTCAGCAACGCCCAGGTGATCGAACGTCGTGCGCCGGGGAGCTTGCGCATCAGTGCGAAAACGGGGCAGGGGCTGGACGCACTGGTGGAGGCGGTGCGCCAGGCCATGATGGGCAGCGTTGTGGCCACGACCGTGCGCGTCCCGAACGGACAGGGCCGCCTGATCGCGGAGATCGAGCGGCGGGCGCAGGTGCTTGCCCGGCGCTACGTCGACAACGACGTGGAGTTCGACCTGCGGATCAACAAGTCGCAACTGGACCAGCTTCGCGGTCGCTTCGCGGAGCTTGAAACCGTCGCCGTTCCGCTGCCATGACACCCGCCGTTGAATCATGTGGTGTGGCACCGTCCGATGTGGCACCGGTTTCCAACCGGCAGTCTTCCGATGTGATACCGGTTCTCAACCGGTGGGGTCTTGATGTGGCACCGGTTTTTAACCGGTGGTCTTCTGATGTGGCACCGGTTTTCAACCGGTGTCCCCAACTGCAGCACCTGTCTTCAACCCGCCCCCGCCCCCAAGAATCGGGGGGCTCTGCGAGTAGCATCGGTTTCCAACCAGTCACTTCGAGAGCCGGCTCGATTGCGCAACAGCGAGCCGCGGGCTTTAGCCCGCGCGGATACGCCGGCTGGGAACCGCGCAACCGAAGCGTGCGGCGAACCGACCTTGTTCGTGCGCCGAGACGACACCGATGGCGGGCCTTCACCATTGTCTCCATCCTCGGCGTCGGTATTGCGGGCAGCGCGACGGCTGGTAGAGATGCGGCGTCTGTTTATGGCAACGGTGCTGCAAGGGAAACGGTGCATGCGCCGGTCACTCCGCGCGGGCTGAAGCCCGCGGCTCGCCTGGTTTCGTCTGCCTCGCACCCTTATCCGCCTGTGGCGGACGCTTCGGACGGGGGGGGGGCTGCGCCGGGTCGCGGCCCGGCGTCGCCGCCCGGAGATCCCTTCGCGCTGCCCGACGGGCCGCTGCCGCTGGTGAAGGTAACGCTGCTGACCGGCGGCGTGCTCGACGGCGCGGTGCTCGACTGGAACGATCATGGCCTGGTTATCGTCTCGGCCGGGATTCCGTTTGTTTTCGCCTGGGACGAACTGGATCCCGGCGCCGCCTATCGCTGCCGCAAGGCGCTGCTGGTCGACGCCCGCGGGGGCGAGCGGTCGCTGACTGCCGAGGAACATTTCGAGCTGGGACGTTACATGCTTGCCCGCGACCGCAACGTGGTGGCCATGAATGAGTTCCGCCAGGCGGAGCGTCTTGACCGCTCGTTCGTCGCCCGCGTACGCAACGAACTGGAATCCCATCGGCAGCGCCGCGCGGCAGCGGACGGACTCGGCACGGGGGCGCCCGTCGACGCCGTTACGGAGGGTGAAGCCCGCGACCAGGCGGGCGATCTCGCCAGCGCGCTGACGGCCGCGAAGGAAGCATCAACCGGGTCGAGCGTCGGAGGCGGGCCAGGGACCGCAGCCGGACCCCCGGCCGAAAGCGGCGGCGGCGCCCCCCCGGCCGAAAGCGGCGGCGGCGCCCCCCCGAACCCGGAGGCCATCCGGCGGCGCAACGCGATCGCCACCGAGAAGATCGCCGCCTTCTTCAACGAGCGCCTGCCGGCCGCGGTCGGCCCCGGCATCGAACTCGCGACGACCGATCACTTTCTGATCTGGTCCGACCTGCCGGCGCCGATCCGCGCATCGTTGCCGGAGTGGTGCGAGGCGATGTACGCGGAGTTGTGCCGCCAGTTCGGCTTCGACCCGAAGTCGAACGTGTTCCTGGGCAAGTGTCCGATCTTCTGTTTTCGCTCGAAGGGGCGGTTCCAGTCGTTTGCCCGCAAGTTCGACGGCTACAGCGGGGAGCAGTCCGCCGGCTACACGAGGTCGGTCCGCGAGAAGGGCTACTCGCACGTCGTTCTGTTCCTGCCCGGCCGAACAGACATCGACCTCGACCGCTTCGCCTCGACCCTGGTCCACGAAGCCAGCCATGCCTTCATGCACACACTGCCCGGCGAGCACCCGATCCCGAACTGGGTCAACGAGGGCTACGCCGACCTGGTGGCCGAGCGGGTATTGGGCGACCGCAGCATCACGGGCGAGAACGCCGCACTGCTCGCGCGGCAGTACGTGCGATTCGACTGGTCGATCCTGCCGCTGCTGGAGCGCACGACGCAGATCGACGTGCATCAGTACGCCGTGGCCCAGAGCGTGGTCGCGTTTATAGCCGAGCGGGATGATGCGGCCCTGGCCGCGCTGCTGCGCAGCCTGAAGTCGGGGGCCGATATTGACGCGGCCCTGGCGAGCAGTTTCCACGGCTGGACGTTGCAGGATCTGGAGCAGGCGTGGCGGGCCAGCGTGCGTACGCCGCACCCCTGATTTGGCAAGACGCCCTCCTTCTTCATTCGCCATTCGCCCGTTACATCCTCCCGTGCATGTACTCGTGCAGATACTCGATCGTGCTCTGCTGCG
Source organism: uncultured Phycisphaeraceae bacterium (assembly GCA_964648365.1). Lineage (GTDB taxonomy): Bacteria > Planctomycetota > Phycisphaerae > UBA1845 > UBA1845 > SURF-32. Next base: position 16,190 of record CAZYLK010000022.1, on the reverse strand, counting down.
TGGCCACCTCGGCGGCCATCAGGTCGCCGATCGAGATGATGCCGTAGAGGCGACCCTCCTCCACGACGGGCAGGTGACGGATCTTCTTGAGCGTCATGACCGCCCGGCATTCCGACAGGGGCGTGTCGCGGCGACAGCAGGCCATGGGCGTGGTCATTACGTCCACGACCTTGGTCGCGTCCGGGGCCTTCCCGGCCGCCACCACACGGTTGAGCACGTCGCGCTCGGTGAAGATGCCCACCGCACGCTCCCCGTCGCACGCCACCAGGGCGCCGATCCGGTGCTCGTTCATCAGTCGGGCGGCCTCGCTGACGGTGGCGCCGCGCGGCACGGTGATGACGTTGTCTCCCTTGCGTTCCAGAATCGACTGAGCTTTCGGCATGTTCCGGCTCCTTTTCGAAAGGCTCGATCAGGCGTGCGTCAGACACAGGATGGTAGCGCGGCAGCCGCCCGCCGGGCAAGCGGGCGCCCCGCCGCTGTGGGTTCCGTCGGGGGTCCGTCCTGCAACAGGGCCGGCGATGGGCGTCGGCCAGGCTGCGCCACCGGCACACCACGATTCATCGGCGCGTCCCGCTGCGTCCGGCCAGTCCGCGGCCGGGATTCCAAATGCACTCGCACGGGCAAACCATGCTCGCACCACGTGGATGGCGGCCCGCAACGACGCCAGGAATGGTCGAACTTCCGGCCGGCCGATAGCATGGGGAATCTATGGACGCCGGCGAAGCCAGCAGCGGGACTTCGGGCCGGACGGTGGCCGTGCTGGCCATCGTCGTTGCGTTGATCATCGCATCCGTCGCCTATGTCGCCGCGTGGCTGAACGCGCGAGAGTATCCGTTCGGGCGCCGACCATTTGCGACGCAGGACGCACTGATGGGAGTCCAACGGGCGATGCAAGCGCAGCGCGCAGCGACGGGCACACTTCCTCCGACGCTGCGTGAACTTGTACCGACCGGCGACGACAATTTCAGTCGCGGTGCGGACGGCGTTCCGCTGGACGGCTGGGGACATGCCCTCGAATACACCGTCCACGGCGACGAGTTCGAGCTGTGGTCCTGGGGGCGAGACGGACTGGCAGGCGGCGTCGGGCTGGACACGGACGGCTACAGCGACGGCCGCGGTTGGGATCAGTCGCTGGCGACGCTGGGACAGTTCGCAAGTGACCTGGACGACGGGCGGGCGGCCAACGTCGCCATCATCTGCGGCCTGCTGGGAGCGACGCTGTGCTACCTGTCGCTGACGCGGTACCGGATGGGACCGGGGCTGGTCGGCGTGATCACGCCTCTGGTTGTGTCCCTTGCGTTGACGGGCGTCGTGACCGCGGCTCTGGTGTTTCTGCATGCCATTCCGTCCGGGCACTGACCGCGGGAGGCCGTTCAGGATGTCGCCGACGTGACGCACCCGGCTGGTGAATCCAACGCACCGCTCTCACGTCGCTGCATCGTGATCGTCGCGATCGTGATCGCGCTGATCCTGTTCGTCATTACCTACGTGGTAGCGTGGGGGGCGCTCAGCCGGTTTGCGTTCGGCATGCGCGGCCGGTGGACGGAACACACGCTCTGGGCGACGAGCAAGGCGGTCAAAGCCCACGTCGAGCGACACGCACGACCGCCCGCCACGCTCGATCAGCTTGACCCCGGATACGACGTGGACTACCGCGATGAGGACGGCACCTTTCGCGATGGCTGGGAACACGAATTGTGGTACGCCGTCAAAGGCGATGGGTTTGAGATCTGCTCCTACGGGCGCGACGGCCTGCCCGGTGGGGTCGGCGTGGACACGGACACATGCGACGACGGGCGCGGCTGGGCTCAGTGCAACGCGACGCTGCGCCAGTTTACTTTCGAGGATGACCCGACGCGAGCGGTGATTCTCGCCGCAGTCGCCGGCATCATGGGCGCGGCGCTGTTCACGGCACTGTGCCGCTGGCGTCCCCCGCCGCCCGGCGTTTCTGGCTTTGTGACACCCGTGATGCTGTCGCTCGTCCTGTCGGTCATCGCGGCGTTCGGGCTCGTCGTCGCCCATATCCCCACCGGACATTGACTCATGCGATTCGCTTACCTCAAAGATCCGCTCTTTCTCGTGACGGTGGCGGCGTACCTGTTGAACCGCCTGTTGCTCAAGCGGATATGGCCGGCCGGCTTCGTCCACGACCACGTCAATGATCTGCTGTGCGTTCCGCTGGTCACGCCGATGATCGCCTGGGCCGCGGCGCGGCTGCGCGTTCGCGGGCACGACGGCCCGCCCTGCTGGCACGAAGTGCTGATCCCGATCATCGTGATTTCGATCGTCTTCGAGATCGCCCTGCCGCTTGCCCCGATCGGCGCCCGCCCGGCCGTGCCGGACCCGCTCGACGTGCTGTGCTATCTCGCGGGCGGGCTGGCGGCGGCGGTGTGGTGGCGGTGGTGGTATAGATGGCCCTCCGGCGCGATGGACGACGATGGGCCGAACGCGGGTTTTGAGCCGCGCAGCGAGTTGCGCAAAACGGCTACTGTGAGTCAGACTCACGCTGATCCGCACCGCCGGACCGCAGGCGCTCCTGCCGCCGGCGCAGCGCCTCACCGGCCTGACGATAGAATTCCAGGCGCTCATCATCCGACAAGCCCTGCAGCATCCGGGCCCGGCGCTGCTGGGCTTCGTCCTTCATCTTCAGGCAGTCAAACGTCTTCTTCGTCTTCATAGGCGATGACTTCGCTGGGTGAGTGAATGGCCACCTCGCGGTAGCCGAGCAACGCGCTTGCAGCGTCAAGCACGCCGCCAAACACGGACGCATCGACGTACGTCCGCCGGGTGATTGCAAGGGGCGTCATCATCGGTCTATTGTAGCCTCTCTTTGCCGGCCTCGCTCGGGCGGTCGTCGGTGGTCCGGGCCGACCGGCGTCGTGGTCGCTGTCGCGGGGATCCGACCGCGCCAGCGCCGGAGCGTGTTGCCGGCGGGTGCGTGACAGACCCGGCGGGCACGCTCGAACGTGGCACGGCCCCGCTACGGGCGGATTATCGACTTCCAGGCCGTGATTCGGAGGGCCGCAGGCGCGCCTGCCCGTCGTGAAGCAGTTCCCCTCCAGGCGGGCTGAATACCGAGTCGCAATCACGGGCAAGATGCCCGTGCCACGCGCGCCGCCGACGGTTCAATGGCCCCGCGGATTGCGTCGCGCTGCCGTTGCCGGCGGGCCTCCGCCTTTCCTTGCAGCCCTGCGGCCGGCCGGACCGATACCTACTGATCGGTGAAGTGGGACGGAAGTCGCAGGCAGGATGCCTGTCGGTCTTGCATTGGGAAACTCCAACATGTCAGACGGCGGCAGCAAGCCTTCGTCGTTGCAGTCGCTCTGGCGCGTCGTCGCCATTGCCATGCTGCTGTTTCTGTGGCCCGCCCTGGTGACGTTCGACGCAGGCGACTGGCCCAGCCCGCATCAGTATCCGCACAACGTGCCTGTGGCCAACGCCTGCGGCAGCGTGGGCGCGGCCGCGGCGTATGCGCTGCGGCACTACCTCGGCGACGGGGCGTGGCCGCTGCTGCTGTTCGCGACGTTTGCGGTGATCACCTGGCTGACCCGCGGACGGGTGGGCAGCGCCGTGGAGCGCGGGTTCGGCCTGACGCTGCTGGTGGCCTGCACGGCCGCGTCGTCTCACCTGATCTCCGCACGGACGGCGGCCGCGCTGCCGGTCGGCAACGGCGGAGCCGTCGGTCTGCTGCTGGGCGAACTGCTCATCCGCAACGTCTCGAACCTGGGCACGATCATCATCCTGGCCGCCAGCGCCATCGTCGGCCTGATCTTTGCGACGGAGGGGTGGGTGCTGCGCCTGCCGGAGTTCCTGGCACCGGGTTCGCCGGTCATGCAGCGTGCGGGCGCGATCCTCGACGCGATGACCGGGTTCGGCCGCGGCCGGCCGGCGCCGGTCGCGGCGGGCGCGTCAATGCGATCGCTGCTGCCGCTTCGGAATCCGCAGCCGCCGCCCAGGACCGCCCGTTCATCCGCGGATCGCAAGCCCAGGGCTGCAACGCCGGCCAACGGCGACGTGGATGACGAGGGCGAAGAGACGGCAACGCTCAATCCGACGTCGCTGGAGGGCGCCGTCGAGACGGTACCGATCGAGCCGGCTGCGGGTGACGTGACGGGGAACGTCGACGCGGCATCGGCGGACGACGCGGTCGATGCGGAAGGCGACGAAGAGGCGGACGTCGAAGCGGCCGCACCCGACGACGCGCCGAAGCGCAAGCCCGTCGTGGTCAACTTCCCCCGCCCGCAGAAGCAGCAGCCGCTGCTGCCCTATCCGCGCACCATAGAAAATTGGGAACTGCCCAGCCTGACGCTGCTCGACGAGCCGGAATACGGCTTCACCGCCCAGCAGGAGGCGATCGTCCGCGACAAAGCTCGCGTGCTGGAACGGACGCTGGAAGAGTTCCGCCTCGACGCGCACGTGGTCGAGATCGACACCGGGCCGGTCATTACCATGTTCGAGCTCAAGCTCGCGCCGGGCATCAAGGTGTCGCAGATCGCGTCGCTGTCCAACGATATTGCGCGGGCGTTGAAAGCCCCGGCCATTCGCGTGGTCGCGCCCATTCCGGGCAAGAACACCGTCGGCATCGAGGTGCCCAACGTCGAGAAGGAGAAAGTCCGCCTCAAAGAACTGATGATGATCGCCGGCGATCGCTGTGAGAAGATGGCCCTGCCCATCTTCATAGGAAAGAACGCCAGCGGCGAAGCGCTCATCCATGACCTGGCCAAAGCGCCACACCTGCTGATCGCCGGCACCACCGGCTCCGGCAAGAGCGTGTGCATGAACTCGATCATCGTGTCGCTGCTCATGACCAAGGCGCCGGATCGGGTGAAGCTGATTCTGATCGATCCGAAGATGGTCGAGATGAGCCAGTTCAAGGAAGTGCCGCACCTGATGTGCCCCATCGTTACCGACATGGCCCGGGCCGAGAAGATTCTCGAATGGGCGGTGACGAAGATGGACGAGCGCTATGAGCTTCTGGCCGAGGCGGGCGTGCGGCACATCGTCAATTTCAATGAACTCGGCAGCGAGAAAATCTACGAGCGGCTCAAGCCCAGCAACGAGCAGGAAAAGGCCGCCATCCCGACCTACATGCCCTACATCGTCATCATGATTGACGAATTGGCGGACCTGATGATGACCTCGGCCAAGGAAGTCGAGCATCATCTGTCGCGGCTGGCGCAGAAGTCGCGAGCGGTGGGCATTCACATCGTCGTCGCCACGCAGCGCCCGGAAGCGAAGGTCGTGACGGGTCTTATCAAGTCCAACCTGCCGTGCCGCATCGCGTTCCGCGTGGCGTCGCGAATGGACTCGCGCATCGTGCTCGATCAGAACGGCGGCGAAGTGCTCATGGGCCAGGGCGACATGCTGTTCCTGCCGCCCGGCTCGCACAAGCTGCTGCGCTGCCAGGGCACCTACCTGGAAGACGCCGAAATCCACCGCGTACTTGACGACATGGCGACGAAGGGCAAGCCCGAGTTCCACCCCGAACTGAGCCGGATCAAATCCGACGAGGAAGGTTCCAGCGGCGAGCGAGATCCGCTCTTCAACGAAGCCGTCAAGATCGTCCTGCAAACCAAGCGCGGCAGCGTCAGCCTGCTCCAGCGGCGTCTGACCATCGGCTACTCCCGCGCCTCGCGCCTGATCGACCAGATGGCCGAAGCCGGCATCGTCGGCGACTACAAAGGCTCCCAGGCCCGCGAAGTCAACATCACGCTGAAAGAGTGGGAAGCGCTCCAGCGGCAGGTGCAGCAGGATCTGGCGGACGAGTACGAGGCGGATGCGGAAGATTTCTCCGCTGATGATGAAGAATTGAAATATGAGTCGGGTGACGACGACCACGGGGGGTCGGCAGCGCGAGAAGAGGAGGGCGACGAAAAGCCGCCCTGGGACTGACGCGAGGCGCTGTTTATAGAGAAGCAGAGGGAAGTCCGCAGATGGCGCAGATTCTCATAACGCGGGCGTTGCCCACGCTATGAAAATCTGCGAAATCTGCGGATCACACACGTTGGGCGAGGACGAATCATGAACCAGCCGGCGAGGGATCCGCGGACGCATGCCATCATCGGCGCCGCGATGGCGGTTCATCGTGAGCTTGGGCACGGGTTTCTCGGACCGGTGTATCAGGAAGCACTCGAGCTCGAACTCTCGGATCAGCGGATCCCGTCCCAGCGCGAGGTGGAAGTGGCGATTCAGTACAAAGGGCGCCCGCTGAGGGTTGTGTCCAGGGCTGACTTCGTGTGCTACGACTCGATCCTCGTTGAACTCAAAGCGTTATCAGAAACCACGAACCGCGAACTGTCGCAGCTGGGCAACGACCTGAAGGCGACCGGTATGGAGTTGTGACTTCTGCTGAACTTCGGCGCCGAGAGCCTCCAGTTCGAACGCATCGTACGATCCCGGCAGGGTGCTCCCCCGCAGCTATGACCGCGGTTTTCGCCCGACTCGAACCGCGCGTACGGCGACCGCTCGGGCGTCAGTTCGTGACCTTGAGCCGCATCTTTTTGTAGAACGTCTGCGGCTGACCGTCGATGGGCGATTCGGTGCGGTCGCGGCCGCGGACCCAGAAGATGAAGCATCCGGTCTCCGTCGGTGTGCCGGTGATCAGGCCGTCGGACGTGACCTCCAGCCCGGCGGGCATTCGGCCTTCGCAATTGCCGGGGTCGGGAAGGTCGGGATCCTCGTAGAGATCCCACGAGACCTTTCCTTCGCCGCCCACCGACGCCATCGTGAACTCGTAGGCGTCGCCGCGCCGTGCGTTCGGCAGCGAGGTACGATCGGCGCCGTACTCGAACGCATAGAACAACCCCTGCCGCTTGTCCAGTTGCTTGATGAGCTTCGCTTTTTTCTTGACGTGCTTGGGGTTGTCGCTGTCGTGCTTGCTGAGCAGTTCGAACGGGTCGGCCTTCAGGTTATACAGCTCTTCCTCGCCGTCGTCGTAGCTGATGTACTTCCATTTCTGGCCGCGAATGCAGGACCAGCTCGGGATGGTCATGCGCATGTCTTCGAGGAGCAGGTCTTTTCGCACTTTGGGCTCCGACCCGTCCAGGATCGGCACCAGGCTCTCGCCGTCGCTGCCGATCTCGGCCTTGATGTACTCGCGATCGTAGCCGGCCAGTTCGAAAAGGGTGGCGGCCAGATCGAGATTCGCAGCCACGATCTTCTTGTGCGTCCTGGGTTCCGTCTGGCCGGGCGCCCGGATCACCAGCGGCACGCGGATGCTCTCTTCGTAGGGCTTTTCCTTGTGGAATGCCTTGTGTTCGCCCCACTGATACCCGTGGTCACTGGTGAAGACGAAGTACGTGTTGTCGCGCAGGTCCGGGTCGGCTTCGACGGCCTCGACCAGGTCGCGCACCATCCGATCGACCGCCACCAGCGTTCGCAACATGTCGGCGAACAGTTCGTCAGGCGTGCGGCCGTCGCCGGTAAACTCGATGCTGCCGTCGTAGTAGCCTTCGAAGTCCTTGGACTCTTCGCGGATGTAGTCCGGCTTGTCGGTCAGCGTGCCCTCGCCCCAGCCACGGGCGCGATACTCGAAGTCCGGAAACCGCCCCTCGTCGTCGGGATGCGGTTTGGCGCCGACGTGATTGGCCGTGGTCGAGACCATCAGGAAGAACGGCTGCTGCCAGCGGGCGGCGTCCTCGACGAACGCTACCGCGAGGTCGGCCTGAAAATCAGTGACGTACGGCGGACTTCGGACGTCGATGCTGCGGAAGTAGTCGATCATGGTCGGCGGAAAACCCTGACTCTCCAGTCGCTGGAGCCAGTCCTCCAGGTCGCCCGCGTCGTCCGGCAGGAGCACGCCCGCTTCCGGCCCGCCGGCGCCGCTGATACCAAGCGTGAAGTTGTAGTTGTTGTAGTTTCCGTTGTCCTGCCCGACCCAGACGTCCCACGCCGGCGGTACGTAGCGACCCGGCGCGATGGGATCGCCGTGCGTGTCCTGCCCGGCGAGGAGTCCGTACTCGTTGAGGTACTTGCCGACCAGCGCCGTCCGATAGTTCTTCGCCTTCAGGAAGGTTGCGACGGTGCGTGTGTCGTTGAAGCGGCGGGCGCCGCCGTTGGGCCACAGATTGTTCCTCATGCCGTTGTGGAAAGGCTGGAAGCCGCCCGACAGCAGGCTCGCCCGCGACGGGCAACAGAGCGGCGCCGACACCAGCGCCTGCTCAAACACCGTGCCGCGATCCATCAGCAGTTCGCCCAAATGGGGCATGACATCCTGCGGCATGTAGTCCGGCGCGACGCCCGGCAGGGTGTCCCAGCGCTGGTCGTCGGTGACGATCAGCACGACGTTCGGCGGCTTGGCGGCGGCGGATCGGGCCGTCAGCAGGCCGGCGGCGACCGCGCACCCCGCCCAAAGCAGGGGTCTAAGCGAATGGCCGATCCCGCATCGGACGAAACGGCGCGGATGGTTCTTTCCGATCGCACCGTCATTGGCTGCGTTGTGTGTCGTCATCAGTCCCCAACCTCGAATGATGTGTCTGTCTGTCGGCCGGACGTGTGTCGCGGGCGCCGACCGGCCGCCCGTGACGGCCCGAACGGCGGCCGGCCCACCGGTCGTGCGCGGTCCGCGGGCTGCGCAGCAACCCATGCCGAGCGCGTCCGGCGATGCGGCACGTCCATACCGAAACTGTCCTGTCCCCCCTGAAGTGAAAGCGAGCGGTAGCGACCTGCTCGACCCTGCGCCGCGAGCCCGGCACGGTACAGGCATCATATCTGCCCGAACGCACGAGAGTCAAGCAAAAGCTCGCTTGCGTCGCTTGCGCGCTCGCGCCCCCGGTAGCCGCGGCACGCGGGCCGGACGGTCGGGTGCGCCTCCGGGCGCGGGTCTCGGCGCTCGGCTGGACGACTTGCGGCATCGCGATAGACTGCGCCGACCATGCCGAGAACGAATTCATCGCTTATTTCGACCCTCCTGCCGGCCGTGGCGGGGCTGGCGCTGCTGGCGGCCGGGTGCGAGCGCAACGTGCGCCTGGTGGGCAAGGATCTGCCGTCGGTCAAGGTCGCCCCGGTCACGCACTACGGCGTCACGCTCGACGAGAGCGCCTCGCCGGAGGAGGTCGTGTACGTCCTGCTGCGGGCCATTCGGGACGACGTCACCGCCGCGGACGACGAGGCTCGCCACGCAGCCCTGAAGGTCCAGTTCGACGTGGCCGCGCCGACGGCGATCCTCTCCGTGCTGCGCAATCCGCGACTGTCGCGCGACGAGTCGATCTACCAGGTGGTGACCCACTGGGCGCCGATCGTCGCCTACTACGTGGACAACTTCGACTTCGACCTGCCCGCGGCCCGGGAGCGGATGAGGGTTGCGCCGACCCAGATCGGCGCGGCCGGGCAGTCGTTGTGCGGCGTGGGGCTTCCGCTGGCGGATCCGAGCGGCGACGCGCGGGCGGCCGTGCTGCTCGAAGTGCTCATGGCGAAGGAGAAGCCGTCCGGCGGCACGGCCGCGGCATCGGACGACGCCGGCCTGTGGCGGGTTGTGCAGTTGCAGTTTGAGAAGCGCGGCCGGCCGAAGGCGGAATTGCTGGAGGGTAGGGAGTCAGGGAGTCAGGGAGTGAGGGAGTGAGGGAAGAGAGAATCCGAGCTTTGCTTTTCGATTGAGCGATTGAAGGGCAGCCATGCTGAGCGCGCCGACGACGCTTTGCCCTTTTGCGTGCAGTGTGAAAGCCCTTCTCCCTTACTCCCTCATTCCCTTATTCCCTTACTCCCTCATTCCCTCACTCCCTTCTTCACATGGAACCTCGCACGATCCAGGTCATCGGCGCCCGCGAGCACAATCTCAAGGGCGTCTCGGTTTCGCTTCCGCGCAACAAGCTCATCTGCTTCACGGGCGTTTCCGGCAGCGGCAAGAGCACGTTTGCGTTCGACACGATTTTCGCGGAGGGCCAGCGCCGCTACATCGAGTCGCTCAGCGCCTACGCCCGCCAGTTCCTCGGGCAACTCCCCAAGCCGAACGTCGACAAGATCACAGGGCTGAGCCCGGCCATCGCCATCCAGCAGAAGACCAGCGGCTGGAACCCGCGCAGCACGGTCGGCACCATCACGCAGATTCACGACTTTCTTCGCGTCCTGTTCGCCCGCGTCGGCACGCAGCATTGCCCGGACTGCATGAGGCCGATTCAGGCGCAGACGCGCGATCAGATCGTCGCCCGCATCATGCAGCTTCCGACGGACTCCCGCGTGCTCATCCTGGCGCCGATGGTGCGCGGACAAAAGGGCGAGTTTCGTGACTTCTTCGAGGACATGCTGCGACAAGGGTACGCCCGCGCCCGCGTGGATGGTGTAGTGGTCAAGCTCAGCGAGGCGCCGACGCTTGCCCGCAACATCCGCCATGACATCGAAATCGTCATCGACCGGCTCACGCTGACGGAGCGCATCCGGCCGCGGCTGGCGGAAGCGGTCGAGGCGGCGCTGCGGATGGCGGATGGGTCGGTGATTGTGCATTCAGAGGACGGCAATGCGCCAGCGGCCGCCGCATCCGCTGAGACCGCTCGACCGCCGAAGCGGCGCGACAAGGCGCCGAAGCCAGCGCGCGGGAAGGGCAGTCGCGGTGCTGCGGGTTCCGGTGGCGATCTGTTGCTCTCGTCCCGCTATGCCTGTCCGAGCTGCGACCTGAGCTTCGACCCACCGTCGCCGCAGATGCTCAGCTTCAACTCGCCCGCCGGCATGTGTCGGGCCTGCGACGGCCTGGGCGAAAAGTTCGACTTCGACGACGAACTGCTGGTGCCCGATGCGTCGAAGTCGTTTCTCGATCTGGCGATCGAACCGATGCGCACTCGGGTCGGCAAATGGCGAAAGCACATCTACCAGGCGGTCGCCGATCACGTCGGCTTCGATCTGAAGACACCGTGGGACAAGCTTGCGCCGACCGCGCGGCGGGCATTGCTGCACGGGCTGGGCGCGACGCACCTGACGTTCACCTGGCGCTGGTCCGGAGGCGTGTGGCGACACGGCGGCACCTTCGACGGCGTGATCGCTGAACTGCGGGCGAAATACCGCAAGGCGAAGGCGCCGATGGTTCGCGCGTACTATGAAAAGTACATGCGGCGGGCCGCCTGCGGCGATTGCCGCGGGGCGCGGCTCAATCGGCAGGCGGCGGCGATTCGGTTGAACGGCGACTCGATCGTCGACGTGGGCGCGATGACCATCGCCGACGCGGACGCCTGGATCGGACGGCTGGAACTCGACGCCACGCAACATCTGATCGCCGACCAGATCCTGCGCGAGATTCGCGAGCGACTGCGATTCCTGCTCGACGTCGGCCTGGATTATCTCTCGCTCGACCGGGCGGCGCCGACGCTGTCCGGCGGCGAATCACAGCGCATCCGCCTGGCCAGCCAGATCGGCTGCGGGCTCGTCGGCGTGTTGTATGTTCTCGATGAACCGTCGATCGGTCTGCACGCCCGCGACAACCGCCGCCTGCTCGATTCGCTCCTGCACCTGCGCGACATGGGCAACACGGTCATCGTCGTCGAGCACGACGAGGAGACGATGCGCGCGGCCGACGTCGTCGTAGACTTCGGCCCCGGCCCCGGCGTCCGGGGAGGGGAAATCGTCGCCCACGGCCCCCCCGACAAAGTGGCCCGCTCGCATCGATCGGTCACGGGCAGGTACCTGTCCGGCGCCCGCGAGATTGAAGTGCCTAAACAGCGCCGTCCCGTCAAGCCGCCCGGGCGCCGGTAACATCTGGTGTCCTCCGGTGTGGCAGGATGTGGCACCGGTTTCCAACCGGTGATCCGATGTGGCACCGGTTTCCAACCGGTGATCTGGTGTGGCACCGGTTTTCAACCGGTGATCTGGTGTGGCACCGGTTTTCAACCGGTGATCCGGCGTGGCACCGGTTTTCAACCGGTGGAGATCGGCTGAACGGCCTGACGGAGTGCATGACGGAACAGGCGGGCATGCTTCTTCGTGGCACGGCCTTCCAGGCCGTGACTCAAATGGCAGCAAGCGTTTTCCTGCGGTGAGTTCCGTCACCCCGGACCCACTGAATACCGGTCCGGAATCACGGGCAAGATGCCCGTGCCACGCGCTCCGCGACCCGATTGTGACCGCGACCGATTGCCCTGCGCAGCCGCCGGGCCCGCTCGCCGGGCCTGCCGCCGGATCCAGCAGTTCTTGTTTCACGCGGCCGCGATTGGTAGCATCGTGGATGCTCCACCATCGGGGTTCCGCCAGCGGGGGCGGGTTGGAGCACATGCGAAACGGGAGCACAACCATGGCTGACTTACGAGACTCATGTCATGCACGCGCATGTTCTCTACGGAAATGCCTCAGCGCCGCCGCGTTCGCCGCCTGCCTGTGCTGCGCTCCGGCAGTACGGGCGGACGTCATCTTCGTGGACCTCGACGCAGAGCCGGGCGGCAACGGGCAGACATGGCAGACCGCATTCGACGATTTACAGGACGCTCTCGCTGCGGCGCAGGCCGGCGACGAAATCTGGGTGGCGGAGGGTATGTACAGGCCCGCCCCGCCCAACGGCGACCGCGAAGCCAGCTTCAACCTCGTCAGCGGCGCCGGCCTGTACGGCGGGTTCAACGGGACGGAAGAGCAACGCGACCAGCGCGATCCGCAGAGCTACGTCACCACGCTCAGCGGCGACCTCAACGGGGATGACGGGCCGGAGTTCGCGAATAACGATGAGAACTCGTACCACGTGGTGACGGCGATCGGGACGGGGGAGGGGACCGTGCTGGATGGATTCACCGTCGCAGGCGGGAATGCGAATGGACCGGGGATCCATCACCTTGGGGGCGGATTGTACAATCAAGGCGGAAGACTGAAGATCAGCAACTGTGCCATTCAGTACAGCTTCGGCACGTGGGGCGGCGGCATTTTTAATGGTGGGGACACAGACTTGTCGAACTGTGCGTTGACGTCCAATGCCGCCGTAAGCGCTTACGGGAATAACGGTTGCGGCGGCGCAGTCTGTAACCGAAGTGCTCGATTGGCTGTGACTGGTTGTCAGTTTGTCGGCAACCTGTCCTCTGTATTCGGCGGTGCGATGTTCAGCGACAGTACGTCGCATGTGGTGAGCGATTGTGTCTTCATGGACAATCACGCCGCTTATGGCGGAGCCTGGGAAAACGAGTACTCGCCATCCACGATGATCGTCGATTCATTGTTTCAGGGCAACTACGCCAGTTACTACGGCGGCGGGCTTAGTGATTTCAACGATGATCTCACCGCAACCGACTGCGAGTTTACTGGCAACGAAGCAGAGCTTGGCGGGGGAGGCCTCTACTATAGAGCCAACGAACGCGGGCGAACTGCCACATTGGACGACTGCGTGTTCACGAACAACACTTCCCGCCGTGGCGGGGGCATCGAGATGCAGGGTGGCTTTAATGTTCGTTTTCGGGCGCTGCGCTGTCGGCTGGTCAGCAATTCGGCGACCGATTATGGCGGTGCGATCTACCTGCGCACGGACAGTCCGATCCTCGCCAATTGTCAGTACTTCGGCAATAACGCCGGCCACAGTGGCGGCGCTATGTTCAACTACGAAGCCAATGCCACCATGGTCAACTGCGTCTTGAGCGGCAACTCGGCCGGCCTGCTCGGTGGCGGCATGCACAGCATCATCGACTCCAGCATCGTGTTGATCAACTGCACGTTGAGTGGCAATCGCGCAGGCGACGCCGGCGGAGGGATGAATCACCGCTCCGACAGTCATCCGACGCTGTTCAACACGATCCTCTGGGGGAACGAAGACGCGGGCGGAACAGACGAGTCGGCCCAGATTCACTTCCTGGACAGCGCTCCGCGGATTCACTACTCGTGCATCCAAGGCTGGACGGGAGATTTCGGCGGCACCGGCAACATCGGCACTGATCCGCTGCTGGTCGACCCCGACGGCCCGGACGACACTCCGGGGACCGAGGACGACGATCTGCGACTGTCGCCCCGATCGCCCGCGATCGACGCGGGAATCAATGCCGGGATGCCGCCCGACGTCATCGACGCGGATGGCGACGAGGACGAGGAGGAGCGGGTTCCCGTCGATCTGGAAGGCATGCCGCGCTTCGGGGACGTCGAGGGGGTTCCCGACACGGGCGACGGAGCGCCGCCTCTCCTGGACATGGGTGCGTTCGAACACGTCGATGACTGTAACAGCAACGGCGTGCCAGACGATCGGGACATCCGCCGGGGGCGAAGCCTCGACTGCAATGATAACGGGGTTCCGGACGAGTGTGAGCCGTCGCAGGATTGCAATGACAACCACGTCTGCGATGCCGACGACGTCCGCAACGGCACGAGCGAAGACTGCAACGGCAACCTGATGCCGGACGAGTGCGAGGCCGACTGCAACGGCAATCAGGCACCCGACGACTGCGACATTACGCAAGGTGTCAGCGCCGACTGCAACGAGGACGGCGTTCCGGACGAGTGCCTGACCAGCAGGCTGGACTGCAACGACAACGACCTGGTGGACGAGTGCGAAACGCGAGAGGGCGTCACGCCGGATGAAAACCAGAACGGCCGTCCCGATGAGTGCGAACCGCGCGTCCTCTTCGTTCACCCGCACGCGGAAGGGAAGGACAATGGCACAAGCTGGGCGGACGCCTTCACTGAGGCACGCGACGCACTCGTTGTGGCGGCCGGCGCTCGCGGATTTGTGGAAGAAGTGTGGATCGCGGCCGGGACGTACACGCCGGCGCCCGTCGGCGGAAGCCGCCATGCCAGCTTCCGCCTCAGCAACGGCGTCGGCGTCTACGGAGGCTTCGCCGGGGGCGAGACGAGGCGGGAAGAGCGCGACCCGAAAACTAACGAAACCGTGCTCAGTGGCGACATCAACGGCGATGACGTAGGTGGTCTGCACGACACATCGAAGCTCGACAATACGTTTCACGTCGTGATCAGCAAGGACACCGACAACACTGCCGTGCTCGACGGGTTCACGATCACTGCCGCCCACACGGAGCCGCTCTCTAACATCGAACGCGACCGTGGTGGGGGGATGTGGAACAATGGCGCTCCACTGCTCAGCAACCTGGTCTTTTCCGCGAATTGGGCCGTGGGCAGCGGGGGAGGGCTCTTCACATACGGCAACCCGACGCTCGCCAACTGTGTATTTGTGGACAACGTGTCCGACGTGTGGGGTGGGGGCATGTTCAACGACGGCGTCGCCGCCGGGCCTGTGTCGGCCAGCCCCACGCTGCAGAATTGCCAATTCGTCGGCAACAGCGGTAGCCGTGGGGGAGGAGTCGCAACTGCATGGGATACGGCTAGGCCGCTGTTTGTGGATTGTCGATTCGTTGAGAATACCGCAAGACACCTTCACGGCGGAGGGCTCTATATTGACAACAATTGTCACGCGACTGTCGTCAATGGTCTTTTTCTTCGTAATCGTTCGATCAACGGCGGCGGTATGAGGTTCCTGAACGCCGACTCGACGATGATCAACTGTCTTTTCGTCGAGAATGTAGCCAGTGAACTCGGTGGGGGCGTTTTTGGCAGCTCAAGCCGATTTGGGCACGATTGGACGAATTGCATCTTCTGGGGAAATAGCGATAGTGAGGGAATCGGTGAGTCCTCGCAGATTAGCGGGTATCTCAGCGAGGTGCGCGTGAATTATACTTGCATCCAAGGCTGGACCGGCCAACTCGGCGGCGTCGGCAACTTCGGCGACGATCCACTCTTCGTTGATCCGGAAAACGGCGACTATCGCCTCCGCGACGGATCACCCTGCATCGACGCAGGCGACAACGAGGCCGTGCCGGAAGGAATCGAGACGGACCTGGACGGCAACCGCCGCTTCGTCGACGACCCGGCGACGCCGGATACCGGCAACTGCGACGAACCGTGCCCGGAGCCGGGGATCGTGGACATCGGGCCGTACGAGTTCCATGCCGGGGGCGGATGTACGGGTATTGAGAAGCTCTCCGCGAAGTGTCGGCCGCAGGGCGAACGGAACAAGATTGCCGCGAAGCTCAAACGGGCCGAGCCCGGCGCGGCCGTGACCTTCCGGCTCGACGACGACCCTGACAGTGACGTGCGCACAACCGTCGGCGACAACGGCCGGGCGCGTGCGAAGTTCAGGCGCGTCCCCGACGGCCGGCACGCTGTCGAGACGATCGAGTGCGGGATTCGTGAGGAAACCCGATGCGGGTAGTCCTCCGAGAGCTGCGTGACCGGCCGTGAATTCGAGCGGGTCATCCGACGCTCCGGTCGGCGGTTTTGCATGATCATCTCCCGGG
>CAZYLK010000021.1:49495-51882 GCA_964648365.1 uncultured Phycisphaeraceae bacterium | reverse complement strand
GACGATGACGGCGATGATGGCGGTCAGCCAGAACTTTGAGATGCGCAGGGCGAGGTTCACCGCGATGACCGATCCGACGACGCTGAGCACCGTCAGCAGGACGGCCGTGCGGCGGGCGCCGCGGTCGCGGAGGAAGTCTACGTTGCCGTCGCGGTGGTGAAGCAGACCCGCAGCGAGGCCGGTCAGGCATTCGCTCAGCAGCACGGCCGGGACAATCTGAAGCGGCTCGAACCCGGCCAGCAGCAGGATGGGGGTCAGCGTGGTCCCATAGCCCATGCCGAGCGTCGAGTCGATGTACTCGCACAGCATGGCGGTCAGGAAGATCGCCAGGATGGCCAGCGGCGCCAGGTCCGCAGCCACGCTGCGCGTGATCTTCCACTCCGGTACGATGATCTGCACCACCAGCGCGGCCACGATCAACAGCACGGCGCCGGACCAGATGCGCAACCGGCGGACGCGCCAGAACGAACTCCATAGCGTGCGGTTCGAGATCTCTTCGGCGGCCATGATCTTGCGGTTCGACGCTTCTTCGGAGATGAGCGCACAGTTCGAGGCTTCTTCGGAGATGAGCGTACAGTTCGAGGCTTCTTCGGTAGACATGACAGTTCCCCTCAACGGATCGAAACAGGCAAACAATGCAGCGGCACCATCACGCGCCATCAGCGAGCCGCGGGCTTCAGCCCGCGCGGAGTTTCCGGCGGTGATTTGGCTACAAACCGGGCGTGGCGATCTGAATCACCAAGCCCATCTGCAGCCGACGCCAAGTCGGCGCGTTCGCGCGGGGTGAATCAGCGTGCGCGATCCGTCGCCGCTTTCCTTCCGGGGGGATCGCGCAGGCTGAAGCCTGCGGGGCTCGGCGCTGGCGCATGATCGCGTTTGCCGGTTCACTCGATGTACCCCAGTGCCCGGAGGCGCTGCCGGACGGCCTCGACTTCCCGGGCCGTCAGGCCCGACTCGCCGGTCTCAAGCGTGCCCCCCGCGGCGACATCGCGGAGGACGTAGGTCGCGAACTCGGTCACGCTGCGAAAGCCGGTGCCCTCGATCAGTTTCCCGAGGTTCCGGTACAGCTCCGCCGGAATCTTGAGCGTGACTCTCGCTGCCGGACGCTGACGTTTCTTGGCCAAAACGGCTCCTCCATCGGTGACACTCTTATTGGAGTGTAACAACACTCCTATTGGAGTCAAGCTGAGGGCTCATTTTCCCCACTCCCCAGCCGTGTTCCTCCCGGCGATTCGGTGCTCACGACTCCGCTCCGCGGTCGGTGGCACCCCACGTCGCTTCCGCCGGAACCCGGGGGGGCGGGCATCCCGATGAGGGATCAACGGCGCGGCGCAGCGGGCCGGGGAGCACGATTAACTTGTCTCGATCCCACCCGTCACAGAAGGGGCCGGTGGTGGCACCTGGCTCAGCGTCGCGCGCGGGCGGCAGGGCCGTAACGAGCGCTGTGACCGCGGCGCCGAGTGGAGAACCAACCCGTGATTCTTGCAGTCACCTTGCTGATCTCATCCACCGTCGCCCAAGCGCCCGCGATGCAGCACCCGACTGCCGGCGACAAGACGATGGCCCTGACGGCCGAGACGTGGATCAACGCGCTGACGCTGAACCTGCCCGAAACACGCACGTATGTCATGCTCTTTTTCAGATCGCCGCGCTCGCCGCAGGCGACTTCGGCCGATTCCACGCATAGAGAACTTGAACAACTCAAGGCTGCGGTGGCGCAACTCAACGACCTTGCGGCCAGTCGCAAGGACATCCTCGTCCTCGGTCTGACCACGGACTCTCAGGAGCAGATCGCGTCGCTTCTTTCGGCGATGAAACCCCGCTTCGCCATCGGTCTGAGGTCGATCGCCTACAGAGCATTCGACGTGCGGCAATTCCCGGCGGTCGTCGTCCTTCGCAGGGCGCCGGCTGAACCGGGCCAGCCGGACGCATGGCTGGCCCAGCCGATCGACGACGTCGCTCGGCTTGCCGACGAGGTCGGTCCCGCGCCGGAGGAATCCGACCCGGCCGGGTCGCCGCTGGAGCGACTGACCGACGAGGAACTCATGAACCGACTTCGGTCGGACCCGTACGACGCGGCGGTTCGGACGACGCTCGAAGAAACGCTGGAACTGCTGCGAATCCGGATGGAAACGGACGAGTTTCTGCGTTTCTGCGACGAAATCGAATACACGGCCGGCCACGATTCGCGCTGGGTGGGCAGCGTGCGCTATCAGCGGCACCTCGCCGACCCGGCCGTAATTGAGAAGCAGTCCGACCGGGCGGCTTCCAAGGATGCACTGGCCTCATGGCGGCAGTCGCCGGACGATCCGCAGTGGCAGTCCTACCGGGACTTTGCCGCCCGTCGTGATGAACTGACCGGCGCCACGCCGGAAGACATCCTGTCG
>CAZYLK010000021.1:26221-49395 GCA_964648365.1 uncultured Phycisphaeraceae bacterium | reverse complement strand
GGGACGAACAATACCGAGTGAGGGTCAACCGCGGGCGTCGACGGCCGATTCCGGAAGATCGGGCAGTACCAATCGCAACACCAACCGTCGTCGTGGTCCGTAGCTCGCGGCACGGGTGCCCGCCGCTGGACCGAACCTCGTCCGACTCCACCGCGGCCTCGGATTCCGGTATACTGACCGGGCCGGAGCGGGGCGGTGTGCGAGGGCCTTGGGGGTGCTCGTCGCCACCGGCAACCGACGACCCGACCGACCGAGGGGAGACCAGGATGACAGCGAGTATGACGACATCGCCGCAGAGACGACCCGCGCATTCGGCGAAGATCCGGCCGCGGGCGGCCCGCCCCCCGTGGCGTGCTTCGATCGCCGCGGTCGCGATGACCCTGACGATCTGCTCAGCCAGCGCGGACTGGGCGTACGCCCAAGGCAGCCGTGTCTTCGACCCGCCCGATCCGGCCAACTTCTTTCAGAACACCAGCTTCGCCATCGACGGCCGGGTGGGTTACGTGCCCACGTTCGGGCGTGACATGCTCTGGTCGTTCGACGTTCTGACCGGCGAGATCGTCGACCCGGACGGCCTGGTTCTGCCCGGCGTCAACGCCAGCGATCCATTCCTGACGGCCGGCCGGCGCCTGGTCATACCCGGCTGGTTCCCGAACCAGGCGGTGTTGGTGGCAGACATTTCGAACCCGGCGGACTTGCAGATCGCCGGCGTCATTCCCATCGTCGGCCAGGTCAACATTCAGGGTCAGAACATCGAGATGAACGCCGACGGCAATATCGGCTTCGTCGCGTCGTTCCCGAACGACACGCTGTATTCGTTCAACATCGACACGATGGCTCTGGAGGATCCCGACGGCCTGCCGCTGCCCGGCAACCCCGATCGCATCGCGCTTGCGGGCGACCGGCTGGCGATGGTCGACACCACCAACGGGCGGATCATGGTCGCCGACGTGTCCAACCCGGTAAATCTGACGCTCGCAGGCGTCATCACGCTGCCCGGCGGAAACTCCTTCGGCTCCAACGACAACATCGTCTTTGCCGCCGACGGCCGGACCGGGTTCGTCTCCAACCAGCAGCGCGTGATCCACGCGTTCGACGTGGTCAGCCTCAGCGTGCTCGACCCCGACGGACTGGCCTTCGGCACGCAGGGATTCGGCGACCACGTCGCTCTGTACGGCGACACGCTGGCGGCCATCTACTCCCGCGGGCTGACGTTCGTTGACGTGAGCAACCCGGCGAACATGCGGATCATCAGCGAGGCCCAGTTCGGCGGCACGGTTGCGCCTCAGGGAGACGCCCGCGTCGCCTTCAGCCGCGACGGCAGCCGCGCGGCCATGCCGGTCATCTTCCCCGCAATGCGCGTGTACGTCTTTGACGTGCAGACCGGCGCGCAGGTCGCCGAGCCGTTCCCGGTGGCCGATCAGCCCAACTACCTGACGATTTTCCAGCCCGGCGACCGCGTCGGCGTCCTCTGCTCGGGTAACAATGCTGACAACGTCCACATCATCCACAACCTGGTCAGCCGAACCGGCGACGCCGACGACGACGGCGACGTGGACTTGCTCGATGTGGCGGGCCTCCAGGGCTGCCACAGCGGTCCCGGCGGCGGCGTCGGCCCGGGGTGTGAGCCGTTCGACCTCGACGAGGACGATGACGTAGACTTGGCTGACTGGGACGCGATGACGCTGGCCCTGACCGGAGCGTTGTAGCGGCTTCTCGGACGCTGGTGCGGTTGCAGCACCGTTCCCGGGAGAAGGCGGACGCACGTCGGAACCGTCGGGCACGCTCGCACGTGGCACCCGTGCCACGCGTGCCACGCCGGCGGACTTGCCCGGACACTCGGTGGCGCCCAACAATAGACCGTAGCGCGCTCGGTCTGCGCCCACGGTGCGGCCGGCGGGGAGAGCGGGACGGAGGCTGGATCACGCCGCCCGCGCTTTCGGAACGGTGCCAACACGAGGAGCCGCCATGGTTCGATGCTGCCCACGCCCGGCGGAGGCTTGCGGTCTTGACCTTTCCCTATCGCGACCCAACCGGCACGCCGGTGGCTGGGCTCAGCGGAGTGCGGAACGCGGCTGCCTGATTGCCGCGATCCTCGCGCTGGCCCTCGGCGGAGGTTGCGTGCCGCTGGGGCCGCAGGGCGATCCCGCCGATCCCGAGGCCGACGCCGCCCGGACCGTGACCCGCACGGACACACCCGACGGACGGCCGGTTCGCGTCACCCTCGACGCTACCGCCAGCCGGGACGGCACTGCGCCCATCGTCGCCTACGAGTGGATACTGGACGGCGATGTCGTCGCTGAGGGCGAACGGGCCGACATTGCGCTGGAACCGGGCGACTACGAGATTACGCTGCGGGTCACGGACGAAGACGGTCGGGTTGATGAAGATCGGGTCACGGTCAAGGTCGCGGGGCCGCGGCGCTCCGCGTTCAATCTCGTCATCAGCACCAGCGGCGGCGGGGGCGCCGTCGAGCCGCCGGTGGGCACGACCAGTTTCCCGGCCGGAACCACCGTCGTCGTCCGCGCCACCCCGGAACACGGCTTCCAGTTCGTTCGCTGGAGCGGCGACGTCAGCACCACCGACGCGGCCACGGCCGTGATCATGGATCGCGACCGCTTCGTCACGGCCGAGTTCGAGTCCATCGACGCGGCCGATCATCCGCTCTTTTTCGCCCCCTGGGCGCCGGGCGAGATCCGCAGCATCAGCCAGGGCAACCACGGGCCTTTCTCGCACCAGAACCTGTTCGCCTGGGACGTGCCCATGCCGATTGGCACGCCCGTGCTGGCCGTCGCCGCCGGGCGGGTGATCCGCGTCGTCGAGCAGCATCCGCGCAACGACCCGGAACAGCCCGAAGGCGTGCGACAGGCGAACTTCGTGACCATCGACCACGGTGACGGGTACGTCTCGAACTACGTCCACCTCGATCAGCAGGGCGTGATCGTCGAACCCGGGCAGTTTGTCGCCCGAGGCCAGGTGATTGCGTTCAGTTGCGACACCGGAAACACGACCGGGCCGCACCTGCACTACGAGATCATCAATCCGTCCAACCAGAGCATCCCCAGCGGCTTCTTCGAAGCGTCCCGCTCGGGCGGCGTCGCGCAACAGGGCGACGAGTTCGCCTCGCGCAACGAACTCAGCCCCGAATCGGTGAACGGATACGTCCAGTCGAAGCTGCCGCTCGATGCCTTCCTCAACAACGGCGTGGAACTGTTCGACGACTCGCTGCCGGCGTTCTTCTACGACAACCAGCAGACCTACACCGTCAGCGGCCGCGTAATCGACGGGACGCGGCTGGCCTGCGTGGCGCTGGTTGAGCCGCGATCGAACGAAACCGTGTTCTGCAACCTCACCGAGGTGGATGACGAGGGACGCTTCGACATGGAAGTGACCTTCGGAGACGAGTTCGAGGGCACGTACTACATGGGCATGATCACCGGCGACGGCGGGGCCGAGGGGATCCTCACCCATCAGGTCGTCATTCATCCGCCGCTGGAACCGGAGCTGCGCCCGGTCGCCGTGATCGACGAGCCGGAGACGATCGCCGCCCGCTTCAACGAGTCGCGCGAGCTGGTCGGCGAGAACAGCCTCTCCATGCAGGGGCTTTCCTTAAGCTACCGCTGGACGCAGGTCGGCGGGCCGACCGTGCTTATCGACGATCCGACCGCCCCCCGCACCACGTTCCGCATGGAGCCGACGGTGGGGGAGGAGCGCGTGTCCTTCCAGCTTGTGGTTTACGACGGCCTGGCCTACAGCCTGCCGACGCAGGTGGACTTCTTCATGGCCGACAGTTTCTACGTCGAAGGCATCGGCGTTTCGAACACGGTCTGCGAGACGGAGGAAGACTGCGTGGCCGACCAGACGTCGCTGATCAGCCTCTCGGCCGGAACCGTCGCCGGCTGGGTGCAGCTTCTGAACGTCGAGCCGGGCGACAGCGCCATCTTCGAGATCATCAATCCCAAAGGTCAGCAGGTGCGGGCCAAACTCCTGCCCGAGTTCGAAGAGCGCGCCGGCCGCAGCTTCCTCCGCTTCGCCTGGTCCACCGACGGCCTCGAACCCGTCGAAGGAACCTGGGTCGGCCTCTACCAGCACAACGGCAGGGGGGCGGCGCAGGTGACGTTTGAGGTCGTGCCGTAGAGAAAAAGGTGTCAGGATGATTTTTCTGACACCGGCCTTCACTATGTAAATGTCGTCCCCCGCGGGAGGCGATACGAACGCGGAAGCGCTCTACCGAAAAATCATCCTGACACCTTTTTCTCCGAACGCCGCGCCGCCAGCCACCGTCGGCGTCCTATGACTCAGAAGCCATCCACCACGATCGACGAACGTCTGTCGCTGCACCCGTGCGACACCTTCAGGGCCAGCTTTCCACGTTCGGTGGAAACGGACAATTCCCCGTCGCGACCCAGCGTAACCCCGGACGCCCGCGCGATCCACCGCAGCAGATCGACGACCGCATCCACGGGCGGGGCGACCATGTCATAGGTCTGGCCCTGGATGCGCATCTCCAACCCCCCGTCCGTGAGCCGGAAGGTGAGCGACTCCGCGCCGTCGGCTATCGCGATATCGAGCATAGCCGCGAAGAGTCCGGCGGCATCAGCCGCGGAGAGCGGCTCGAGCAGTTGCTGCTCGAAGACCAGCGTATCGGCTTGCGGCTTTCCGGACGCTGCGCCAATGCTCAGTCGCTTCAGTTCTCGTGTAAAATCGTCCATCCCAATCAGCCAAGAGTAGGCACGCGACTCCGTCAGGGCTCCACCATTAGAGCCCTCACTGCCGCGGCGCTTGTGAGCTGCGATTTCACGGTAGTCAACACAGTGGCGCTCCCTCCTGACACCCTGCCTCCGGCCTATCGGGAATCAGCCGCGCTCAAGCGTCTCATTTCAATGCCGTCTCCGCGTATTTCCAGGCAGAAATCTACACCACCGATCCTGAAAACGTTCATCGTCTGGCCTGGTTGAGCATCGGCGATAACCCATTTACGGATACGGGCGAGCGCCCACCGTGCATCGCTGGCGTCAAGGGCCACCTCAGTCGAGACGGCTTCGCGCAGTACGTCAGCCGTCAACAGCAGCGTACCGGCGCCGTCCGCAAATTCTGCAAAACGATCAACCACGAAGCTGACGAGTGCAGCGGGCCGGGTTTCACCCTCGCCTACTTCATAGCAGATACCAGCGATGAGCTGTCGTCGTGAACCACCCAAGAACCAGGGGATGTAAGATCGAACCCTGGCGGCAATTGATACCAGTCGAAGGGACAGACTCATGGATTACTCCGCGAAGTGGAAGAACGTACACCGCCGCGCCGCTGGCGCGATGCTTAACACCCCTCCTCCAGATCACACACGCGAAGCGTGTGCCCGCCGCGTGGCACGTCAGTGTACGTGACTTTCGCCTTTCCGTTGACATCTGTCAACCTCTCGACGGCGTTCTGGTCGTCCAGCGTGAACGTCACATGCGCGAACGCGCTCGCGCGCTTCAGCACGCCCAGGACTTTTGTCCGATGGCGGCGACACTTGATCTGGAGTCGCGCCCCGAGGCCGCAGCCGGGATCTTCCGCGTACGGGTTCCGGGCGAGCACCACCGTAGCGTCGTGCCGGCCGTAGGCGAAGTGCCGCCCGTCCGGTGAGAACTGAACGGACGTGACGTCCGACTCGGCCTCCTCGTCATAAGACTTCAGCAGTTCACCCGTCGAGACGTTCCACAGTCGCAGCCGCAGATCGCCCAGAATGTAGTCGCCGCTTCCCGACACGAGCGTACGGCCGTCGGGCGAGAACGCGACGGACCGGACCGGATTGGCGTGCCCGATGAGCGTCCGCAGCGGCGCTCCATCGGCCACGCGCCAGAGCCTGATGGTGAAGTTCCTGGATGTCTGAGATCCCTCACCCGACGCCAGCATCTGCCCGTCCGAAGAGAAGGCGACAGTATTGACGGTTTCAGTGTGTCCGCGCAATTCCCGAAGCGGTTCGCCGTCCGCGGCTCGCCAGAGACGGATGACCTGATCCCAGCCGCCGGATGCTACGATCTGACCGTCCGGAGAGATGGCAACCGCATGTACCGGACCGTCTTGCGGCGGTCCCGCCCAGAGCAACGCGCCGTCGGCGATGCGGAACATCCGGACGGTCGGGTCGTCGTATCCGCCCGCCGTGGCCAGCGTCTGCCCGTCCGGCGAATAGGCGACGGACGTGACGTCGCGCGTCTGGAAGGTACGCTCGATGCGACCGGTGGCGATGCGGGCGAGGCTCAGTTGGCCGTCATGGTCCGCCACCGCGAGCTTGCGCCCGTCCGGCGAGAAGGCCAGCGATAGAGCCCCCCGAGAGAAAGCATCGAGCGACGTAAGCGGCTTCCCGTTGGATACACGCGTCAGGCGCACGGGTGATTGAGCGCTCGTGGAGGCGAGCGTTCGCCCATCCGGCGAGAACGCGACGCCGTAAACCGGCAGGAAGTGGGTTCCGAACGTTCGAAGCAACTGACCGTCGGCCACATTCCACAACGACGCCGCCTGACGCAGGCTTGCGCCCACGCTTGCCGCGGCCAGCGTACGGCCGTCGGGAGCAAACGCGATCGCATTGAGCGAAGCCACGTCGGCGTCCCAGGCCCGCAACGGCTCGCCGCTCGCCGCCAGCCAGAGCCTGATCTCGCGCCCGCCGCCCGCTGCCAGGATCTTACCGTCAGGCGAGTAGGCGACGGATTCCACCGGCCCGGAGTGGTCTTCCAGGGTCTGAATGAGCGAACCCTCCGGCACGCGCCAGAGCCGGACGAGGCCGTCCTCGCCACCCGATGCGAGCGTGTGCTCGCGCGGGGAGAAGGCGACGGCAAGCGCTCCTCCCTCATGTCCGTCCAGCGTTCGAATCAGTACGCCGTTTGATGACTGCCACAATCGGATGGTGCCGTCATAGGACGCGGAGGCGACCCTCGAGCCATCGGGCGAGAATGCGACGAAGTGGACCCAGTCGGTGTGTCCGCTCAGCGTGTACAGCAGTTCGCCGTCGGGATATCGCCAGAGCCTGACGTCGTCCCCGCCGGCGGAAGCCAGCGTCCTGCGATCCGGCGAAAACGCCAGCGCGTTCGCCCGGCCTGGATTATCGAGGGTCTGGAGCAATCTGCCATCGTTCGCACCCCACAGGTAGATGTGGTGGGAGTCGCCGGTTGCGAGCACGTCTCCGTCGGGCGAATACGCAACACAGTGTGCAGCGCCCAGCCCGGCGTCCAGCGTCCTGACGAGCATCCCGTCCGACAGCCGCCATAGTCTCACGGTTCCGTGCTCGTCGGCCGTCGCCAGCACCCGTCCGTCCGGCGAACAGGCCACGGAGGTGGCGTTGGCGTGGTAGTGTCCCCCCTCCATCCACGCGACGTCCGGCCGCCCCTGTGCGACGGCAGAACTCACGAACGCCGCCGGACTGAGCAGCGCCATGCCAAGAATGAACGTGATACCCCGAAAGCATCTGCCACTGCGATTGCCACTGACTGATCGGTTCGACATGTGACACTCTCCTCGTTCGTCTCCGGCCCGATTTGAGTGACTGACCCCCGTCCGGGGGGACTTTGATATTCAATCTGCGTGCAAGAATGGCTCCTGCCGATTCGCGGCCTCAACCACGCCGGCACTGCGCGCGGGCCTAACCTCGCGGGTCGCCGGCGCGAATGGGCGTGAAGACGCGGCTTCGCGCACGGGAGCGCCGCGACTGCGCTCCCGCAGCGCCCAGGCGGACGATCACGCCCGCCGGTGTGTATACGAGGCAGCCAGCGAGGGGTTCGCGCGCTGACCTGTTTTTTGACGCCGACTACCGAAAAGTGCGTCCCACCCTCTACAAGTATCTTGTTTTCAGCGTGTTGCGACAGGGTACGTGGCTTCTGGCCACCTTCGGAGTGGAACCGCGAGCCGTCGAGGGTTGGCTGGTGTGCGGCCAGTGAGCACAGGCGTGAGTGCGCGGCGATATGCACCCGCCCCCGCCCGTTGAGGGACGGGCGGGGGCGATTGAGTGCGGAATCTGTTATAGCTCCGTGCGTCAGCCGCAGGTGTCGCGCTTACCCTTGAGCTTGCAGGTGCCGTTGCCGCCGTTCGGGCAACCGATCGTCGTCTTGACCTTCTTGACACAATCGTTCACGGCTTCGCATTCCGACTGGCTGCGGTAGTCGCCGCCCTTCGGCGGGCAGGCGTCGCAGCCGCCCTTGGCCTTGCTCTTCTTGACCAGGTAGTGGCAGGTCGTGCCGCCCATGGAGCGGGCCGCGATGTTCTCCAGCAGGGCGTAGAACTCGGCGTTGTTTCCGCCCGGCGACGTGGCGGGGAACATGTTCGCGCCCATGACGGTTCCGCCGCCATTGACGGCCAGCAGCGCGACGCCCGCGCCGTCGTCGGCCAGCAGGGTCGCGCCGTTATCCACGCCGGGGTGCGCAAAGTTGGTATTGTGGAACATCGTGATCGCGCCCGGGTTCACGGCGTTCGGCGTGTTGAAAACCGGATCGCCCGGCAGCAGTGCCACGACTTCACCGGACACGTCGCCATTGCCGGCTTTGACAAGCGGATTGTAGCCGGTCGTCTGGATGCGGCCGTCGATGGCCCACGGCTCGCTGATGCCGTAGGTGCAGATAATCACGCTGCCGCCGCCGTCGACGTAGTCCGCCAGCACGTTGCCGAGCGTCTCCGGATCCTGGGGGATGCTGTTGCAGTACGCCAGAACCACGTCGTAGCCCTGTAACTGCTGCAGCGTGGGCGTGCCGCCGATCGAGTTAAACGTATCGACCTGGGTGAACAGGTCGCCCGTCAACTGCTGCACCGGGGGGTTGCCGTCAGCAGCGACGATCAGCAGGGTCTCGGCCCGCACGGACGAGGCCATCGCCAGGGCCGCCACGGCCAGACACGACACAACGACCACACGATTCTTCTTCATTGTCTGCTCCTCCTCTTGGACGCCCGGCCGCTGGTTCGGCGCACGCGGCCGCAGGCAAAATGTCAAGCGAGTCCCGGCGTCCGAAAGTCTGCCTCAAGAATATCGAATCACTCGGGGCGACTCAACGGGTGTCGGAAAAGGTGTCAGGATGATTTTTGCCGTCAGCGGATGCAAGAATGCAACATCGCTCACGGCGCCTGGGCGATCCAAGCGCGGATGCGCGCTACGCAAAAATCATCCTGACACCTTTTCCGCCGGCAAAAAGATCCGAAACGTGCTCCCCTTCACCAGTCGCGATTCGACCCAGACGGCCCCGCCGTGGTCTTCGACGATCTGCTTGACCAGCGCCAGGCCCAGCCCCGTGCCGCGGCGCTCGCGGACGCGGGTGTCGGAGGCGCGGAAGAAGCCGTCGAAGATTTGCGCCCGGTCTTCCGGGCGGATGCCGATGCCGCGGTCGTGGACGCTGATGAGCACGCCGCGGGCGCCGCGGCGGGTGTCGTGGTCCACGTCGATGCCCAGGTAGCGGTCGTCGTCCGAGTACTTGATGGCGTTGCTGATCAGGTTGACCAGCGCCTGCGTGATGGCGTTACGGTCGATGACGACGGCCGGCAGCCCTTCTGCGACTTTCAGGCGATGCTCGAAGCCGGCGTGATCCAGTTCGAGCTGATAGGACTCGTATGTCTCTCGCACGACGTCGGCCACGTCCTGCTGCGCCAGGTGAAGCTGCCGCCCGGCCGCCTCGATGCGCGAGAAGTCCAGGATGTTGTCGATCAGGTGCGTCAGACGCGAGCTTTCCCGCATGATCACGCGGTAGTATTCCTGCCGCTTGTCGTCCGACGACACGCGGCCTTCGAGAAGTGTTTCCCCGAACATGCGGATCAGCGCCAGCGGCGTCTTGAGTTCGTGCGACACGTCGGCGACGAAGTTGCTCTTCATCTCCGACAGCGCCAGTTCCCGCCGCGCCAGCCGGAACATGAACCACAGCATCACCAGCACGACGACGACCGAGGGAATCGTGATCAGCCAGTGAATCAGAATCTGCCGGGTGGCGCTGGTGCGCTGCTCGCGGATGAACTCGGCCGAGGGCTGCACCGCCCAGAACCGCACGCCGATGTTGAGCGGCTCGAACCAGTAGGAGCCGCGCGGATACTCAGTGACCAGTTCCAGCCGCCCGCCGCCGATGAGCCGCTCGACCAGTTCGCGCCGCAGGCGGTCCTTGTCGATGACCGCGGCCAGGACCGCCAGCGTCCCGTCCTCCAGGGTCGTGGCCACCGACGCCACCAGCAGGGGCGTTTCGGTGAGGTCGTCGTAGATCGGCACGACGGGTTCGGCCGGTCCGGCCGGTTGGGGAACGTCCGACCGTTCCAGGAAGGGCACGCGTTCGTCGCGACCGATCTGGAGGCGGCGTGCCTCCAGCGCCTGGCGCGTGGGGGTGGGACGCAGCAGGCCCAGCGCCTCCGGCCGCACGAGCATCAGCTCGTTGACGCCGTCCCACAGCACCGTGGCGACGATCCAGCGCTCCACCTTGGCCGCCAGAAGCTCGTCCATCGGCTCCTGCGGCGCGATCATCCGCTCCATGGACTCGTTCAGCGCCAGGCGAACGCCGGCCGCGAAGTCATCCTGCGCCCGGCTGACCAGGTATTTCGAGTATCGCTGCTCCCCCTCAATCCGGTCGTTGGCCATCTGCAGGGCCTGCTCCCAGGACATGACCAGCCCCACGCAGACCAGCCCGAGAGACAGCACGCCGACCCAGATGCTCCACGACCGGAGGATCGCGAACCGCAGTTTTTCCCGCGACGGCTCTCTCATAGGTTCCGAAGAGTATCAGGCCCCGGCTGCGGACGCATCACGACCGTGTGGCGTCGGCCGTGATGGGCCTCTACACTCGACGGAGAGGGGCGTCGGCCGGATCGACCGGTTCAGCCCCCGGCCGACACCTGGGACCGATCACCGGAGATCAGCAGCATGGCGACGCCCACGCGGGAGCAGGTCATCGAACGACTGCGGACCGTCAAAGACCCGGAGCTTCACCGCGACCTCGTGTCGCTGAACATGATCAAGGACGTGGCGATCGACGGGGGTCGCGTTCGGGTCCACGTCGAATTGACCACGCCGGCCTGCCCGCTCAAGGATCAGATCGGCGGCGACGTGACCCGGGCGGTCAAGGCCATCGCCGGCGTTACGCAGGTGGATCTGGAGTGGTCCGCCAACGTGCGCAGCAGTCGCGGTCCGGCGTCGGTGCTGCCGGACGTGAAGAACGTCATCGCCGTGGGAGCGGGGAAGGGCGGCGTCGGGAAGAGCACCATCGCGGCGCTGCTGGCCGTGGGTCTGCATCGCGATGGCGCCAGCGTCGGCCTGATGGACGCGGACATTTACGGGCCGAGCATCCCGACCATGTTCGGCGTGGCCGAGAGCAAGCCGTCCGTGCGCGGCGAGAAGATTCTGCCCATCGACGCAGGCGGCATCGGGATCATGAGCATGGGCTTCATGGTCGATCCCGACCGCGCCGTGATCTGGCGCGGGCCGATGCTGCACGGCGTGATCCGTCAGTTCCTCGACCAGGTCGAGTGGGGTCCGCTGGACTATCTGATCGTCGATCTGCCGCCGGGTACCGGCGACGTGCCGCTCACGCTGGCGCAGTCGCTGCCGCCGACAGGGGCGATTGTCGTCTGCACGCCGCAGGACGTGGCGTTGCTCGACGCCCGGCGGGCGGTGCGGATGTTCCAGCAGCTTAACGTCCGCTGTCTGGGCATGATCGAGAACATGAGCTACTACCTGTGCCCGAACTGCAACCACCGCGACGAACTGTTCGACCACGGCGGCGTCGAGCAGGCGGCCGGGGCGCTGGACGTGCCGTTTCTGGGCGAAATCCCGCTCAACGCCGACATCCGTCGCTTCACCGATGAAGGGCACGCGGTGGCTGCGTTTGCCGATTCGCGCGATTACGTTCGCGACGCGATCAGGGCGATGGTCCGCAGCGTCGCGGGTCAGATCAGCATCGTCTCCGCCGAGGCGGAAGCCGCGCCGACGCTCAGCATCGAGTAAGCGTCTCCCGAGCCCCGCCCTCCCCAGCCCCGCCTTTCAAGGCGGGAGTTTCGGCGGTGGCATGTTCCATGAGTGATCACTGCCCGCGGACGATTGGCGCCATCGTCCGCGAGTGAATCGGGTCATCCCGGTACCTTGCTGTGTAGCACCCCCGGCCGTGGAACGGCTCAACTCAGTCACGTCTCACGGTCCGACACTCCCGAGATGAATGGCGGGGCTCAGGGGGGTCAATCGGGTGCGCCGGACGGCGCGCTATTCTGGCTCTGCGGCGTCTTCGCCGCGTCACCGTCATCCACGTCGCCTTCAGTTGCGACGTCCTCCGTCCGAACGATCTGTCCCGACATGATTCCGCCGTACGTGGCGCCCCACCAGGTGCCGCAATAGAACTTGCCCGAGATCATCACCCGGGCGGAGTAGGTGCCCAGCAGCGGCATCGAAAGCCTGTCCAGCGTGATGACCGGCGTGTCACCCGCCCACAGCACGTCCACGGGAACCGGAATGGTCACATCCTTGTCGGCGAACTGTATCCGGGCTCGCACGATCCAGCGATCGCCGGTGACTTTCGTGACGTCGACGATCTGGTAGCTCTCTTCGTGGTCCTCGCTCAGCGGAGACTTGCCCTCAAGTCCCGCCGCGTCGGTCATGCGCCAGTGGCCGCGAAGGGTTGCCCCCGTCATCGTCTCGCGGAAATCGGCTTCGAGTTGCTCCCGCGAAGGCGGCGCGGCCGGGGGCGGAGCGGGTTTGGGTTCGTCCGTGCTCTGCGTCGGTGCCGGAGGCGTCGCGGCCGCGAGGATTGTCGCGGGAGCGACGGTCAGCGGCAGCGCCATGGCGATGAGTCGGGCGGTCTTGGTTGCGGCTTGCATCGAGGTAACTCCATGTCGATTCTGGCTCGCGGGTATTGTGGGGCGATTCCCTGACCCGATCAACAGACGACGACGGCCTGAGAAGATTGGACAGGCGTGGCTGCGACGTGGCTTTCGGAAACCGGCTGCGGCGTATGGATCACTTACCGGACGAAGCGCTAAGAACATGTTCGGAATTGATTCAGGTTCCGTTGCTTCCTAAGATCGCACGGCTGGCACAAGCCGGGCGGGTGAAAAGGACCACCCTGGCGGCGTTGAAGCAACCGGCGCGGGTTTTATTCTGGAGTCCGATGTCACGAGTTCTCATCATCCATCCCGATCGCGGGCCGCGTAGCTTCGTCGAGACCCGGGCGGGTCGGCATCACGACGTGTGCGCGGTCAAGTCCGTGGCCGACGGGTTGCGGGCGATCGCGAAGTTCAAGCCCAATCTGATCATCGCCCAGCTTTGCGCCCGCAAGCCGGACGCGCTGGAGTTGCTCCGCCAGATCCGCCGCAACGGCAATCACCTGCCGACCCTGCTGGTGGGCGAACCGTCGGCGGCGGTGCTGGGGCCGGTGGCGTCCAAGCTCGGCGCGGCCGGGTTCGTCGAGTACCCCATGGAGCAGGAGGCGCTCGATGCCGCCATCGCACTGGCGCTCCAGGCGCAGGCCGACGAGACGCACGCGACGCCGGAGATCACGGCCGAGGAGTCCTCGCAGAACCTGTCCCAGCTCGAGACCGAGCTGAACCGGAAGATGGTCTGCTTCGCCGGGCGGAATCAGGTGTACATCCGTTCCGTCATCCTGGGCGGGGGGCGGACGTCGCAACCGCGGATTGCGCTCAAGTGTTCGCTGCGCAAGAAGTACGGCCAGGAGCCGGACGTCTACTACGACTACATCCGCGACGTCTGCTGCAGCGACCCGTCGCAGTGCTCGGCCTATCGCGAGTTTCAGAAGAACAAGCCGGTGACATAACGCCGCGGCGCCACGGGTGCCACTTGGTGCCACTGAACTGCGAGCAGTGCATCCGCCGTGCGTCATTCGTCCCTGTGCCACTGCTCTCTGAGCAGTGCACGTACGCGTGTGACACAGCCTCCACGGGAATGGAGCCGGGAACCTCGCGGCGGGCACTGCTCGAAGAGCAGTGGCACAAGGGACTCGTGACGCAGAACGTACTGCTCTGTGAGCAGTGCCGCCGTCCCCGGTTGCAAATCCCCACCTGACGGCTAGATTCAGCCGAGTTTTGCCGAATCAACCATGACCACGACCAGACAGAGCGACAGTACCCGAACCGCCCGCGCCGGCGCCTACGACCACCAGGCCATCGAAGCCCGGTGGCAGGCGATCTGGGACGAGCGGCAGACGTTTCGCACGCTGAATCCGGGGGACGACGGGTTCGATGCGTCGCGGCCCAAGTTCTACGTGCTGGACATGTTCCCGTATCCGAGCGGGGCCGGGCTGCACGTCGGGCACCCTGTGGGCTACTGCGCGACCGACATCGTCGCCCGCTACAAGAGGATGCGCGGTTTCAACGTGCTGCATCCGATGGGATTTGACGCCTTCGGCCTGCCCGCTGAACAGTACGCGATTCAGACGAACGTCCACCCCGCGAAGACGACGCAGGCCAATATCGATACGTACCGCCGCCAGCTCAAGATGCTGGGGCTGAGCTACGACTGGTCGCGCGAACTGGCGACCTGTTTTCCCGACTATTACAAGTTCACCCAGTGGTGCTTCGCCCGCATGTTCGAGGCGTGGTACGACGAAGCGTGCGAGTGGACCGGGCCGGACGGGCGGCGCACGGTGGGCCGCGCGCGGCCGGTGGCCGAGCTTGAGCAGCAGCTTGCCTCGGGGGCGTGGTCGGTCGATGCGGAGTTGGCCGTCGTGCGCGAGCCCGCGTCGGACGGCAACCGGGCCTGGCGCGATCTTTCGAAGGACGAACGCCTCGAGGTCATCAATCGCCGCCGCCTCGCCTTCATCGACGAAATCCCGGTCAACTGGTGCCCGGCGCTGGGCACGGTGCTGGCCAACGAGGAGGTCGACAACCAGGGCCGCAGCGAGCGGGGGGGGCATCCGGTTTATCGCCGTCCGCTGCGCCAGTGGATGATGCGGATCACCGAGTACGCCGAGCGGCTGCTGGCCGATCTGGAGGACCTCGACTGGCCCGAGCCGATCAAGCTCATGCAGCGCAACTGGATCGGCCGCAGCACCGGGGCGGAGGTCGTGTTTCCGCTGGCCGGCTCGTTCACCCGGGAATTCGGCGAGTGGCGGACGCACGATGGCCGGTCCATCACCGGCCGCGAGTTGTACTTCCACGACCACGCAATACGCATTTACACGACGCGTCCCGACACGCTCTTCGGCGCGACCTACATGGTCCTCGCGCCGGAGCATCCGCTGGTCGCGCGCGTGACGACGGATGAACATCGCGCCGCGGTGGAGCAGTACGTCGAAACCGCCCGCAACCGCAGCGACCTTGAACGCACGGCGGAGAACAAGCAAAAGACAGGCGTCTTCACCGGCGGTTATGCCATCAACCCGGTCAACGGCAACCAGATTCCGATCTGGGTCGCGGATTACGTGCTGATGGGCTATGGCACCGGCGCCATCATGGCCGTACCCGGGGGGGACACGCGCGATTTCGAGTTCGCCCGCGTGTTCGGCCTGCCCATCGTCAGCGTGGTCGAAGCGCCGACGAGTTGGATCGAGGAGCGCCTGGCCGAACTGACGACGGGCATCGCGGACGCGGCGGTCGCGGGGTTGAGCGCGATTTCGGCCGAGTTCCCGGAACTCGGTGAGGCTGTCGCGGCTCGTCGACAGAAGGCGGCCGGGCTGGATGCCGCCACGCTCGCTACATTGCGGGACCGCGTCGGCCTCGACCGGCTCAATCAACATCGTAACGCGCACCCGGAAGTCTGGGGCGATGCGTTTACGGGTGAAGGCGTGGCGATCAACTCGCCGCCGCCGGATGCCGGTTCGGCCACGGGCGTCTGTTCGCTCAACGGCCTTACGACGTCTGAAGCCAAGAAACGCATCATCGCGTGGCTGGAAGCGCACGGACTCGGCCGCGGGGCCGTGAACTACAAACTGCGCGACTGGATCTTCAGCCGGCAGAAGTACTGGGGCGAACCGTTCCCCGTGCTGCACGGCGACGGTGGCGAAACGATCGCGGTTGCGGACGACGACCTGCCCGTCGAACTGCCGCCGATGGAGAACTTCAAGCCCACGCCGGTGGCCGACAATGAGGACACCGTCCCGGCCCCGCCGCTGGCGCGGGCGAAGGAGTGGATGCACGTGACGCGCGGCGGCAAGACGTACACGCGCGACGTCAACACCATGCCGCAATGGGCCGGGTCGTGCTGGTACTATCTGCGATTCGTCGATCCGCTTAACGAACACCGTTTCTGCGACGCCGCGGCAGAGAAATACTGGTCACCGGTCGACCTGTACGTCGGCGGCGCCGAGCACGCGGTGCTTCACCTGCTCTACGCCCGGTTCTGGCACAAGGCGCTCTATGACCTCGGCCATGTGTCGCGCGGTGAACCGTTCGGAAGGCTTTTCAACCAGGGCATGATTCAGGCGTTTGCGTATCGCGACGAGCGCGGCTCCCTGGTCGGACCGGATCAGGTTCTGTCGTGGACACTCGAAGGCGTCAACGCCGTCGCCCGGCGCGTCATGGACCATGAGAGCGTCGTGTTCGATCAGCCAGCTTCGGCACTGCCCGCGAAACTCCAGTGGCTGATCGCGGCGCTCAACAACGGCGAAACGGCGTACACCACCAGTGACGCGAGTCTCACGAATGTCACCGGTCCCCTGACGCGCATCGTCGCCAAGATGAGCAAGGCGCTCAACAACGTCGTCAATCCGGACACGATCGTGGCGGAGTTCGGGGCGGACACCTTCCGCATGTACGAGATGTACATGGGCCCGCTGGATGCGTCGAAACCGTGGAACACGCAGGACGTGCCCGGCCTGTACAAGCTGTGCAATCGCATCTGGCGGCTGCTCATCGACGTGGACACCGGCGAACTCAGCCCGGCGCTGTCTGACGACGCGCCCGACGAAGCGGCACTGCGCCTGCTGCACAAGGCGATCAAGAAGATCGGCGCGGACATCGAAGCGATGAAGTTCAACACCGCCATCGCCGCCGTCTTCGATTTCGTCAACGGCGCGATGCGCATGGAGCGTCGGCCCAAGGCGATCATCGAGCCGTTCGTCCTGCTGGTTGCCCCGTTCGCCCCGCACCTGGCCGAAGAACTGTGGCAGCGGCTCGGTCACGGCGAAAGCCTGGCCTACGCACCCTGGCCGGCGTACGACGAAGCTCTCGCCCGTGATAACGAAGTCGAAATCGCCGTCCAGATTCTCGGCAAGATCAAGTCGCGCATCACCGTCGCGGCCGACGCCGATGAGAAGACGCTCGAAGCCGCCGCCCTGGCCGATGTCGAAGTGCAGGCGGCGATCCGCGGCAAGACGGTCCGCAAGGTGATCGTCGTCAAAGGTCGGCTGGTGAACATCGTGGCGAACTGAAGGTGCCACTGCTCTTTGAAGGTGCCACTGCTCTTTGAGCAGTGCCTGCGAGCGTGAGTGAGTGCCACGCGTGCGACCGGTGCCACCGCTCTCTGAGCAGTGCCCACGAGCGCGAGCCAGTGCCACGCGTGCGGTCAGGCGGCACTGCTCCGCGAGTCATGTTCACTGCTCACAGAGCAGTGGCACCGAGTGGGCTGCCCCGCACGGCCGATGAACCCATGACCACACTCGAAATCGAAGCCAAACTGAAGGTTGCCTCGCACGAGCCGGTGCGCGACGCGCTGCGCCGCGAGGGCGGGACGTTGGAGGGTGTCATCGAGCAGACCGACCGGTACTGCGATCGGCCCGACGGCTCGCTCCGGCGCAGCGGCTACGCCTTACGGATACGCTCAGAGTCAGGTTCCGACCGTCCTGAACCCTCCGCCGTGATCACGGTCAAAGGCCCCGTCCGGCCGGGGGCCTACAAGTCGCGCGAAGAGATCGAGCTGCCGCTCCCGAATCTTGATCAGGGCCGGCGGCTGGTGGAATTGCTCGGCTTCGTCGAAGTCTTTGAACTGAACAAGCGTCGCGAGCGCTGGCTGCTGGGCGAATGCCGCGTCGAATTGGACTTCCTCACGCAACTGGGCGCGTTCGTGGAGATCGAGGGTCCATCGGAGGCGGCCATCACGGACGTTCAGCGGAAGCTGGGCCTGGATGGTCTGACCCACATCGCCAATTCGTACCTTGGGCTTGTGCAGGCGGCCGCGCAGGCCGGCAAACTGCCGCCGGCCTGACCGCTACCACCGCCGCGGATCCGGCACACGTTGGTAACGGCACTCGTCCGCGGCTATTCGCTCTTCTCCGGCACGACCATCGCGACGATCTTCGCGTCTGTGTCGGTGGCGAACGCCTTCCGACACGAGTCCGAGCAGAAGTGCATCTTGTAGCCATGCGCTTCCACAACGTGGCTGTCGGTGCCGTCCATGCCGAAGCGGCAGTTGGCGCAGCTTGCGACGATCTTGTCCTCGGTGCCGTCGTACGCGTCCGCTTTGACGAGTTGTGCCTCGACCTGTTTGGCGTCGACCGGCTTGTCCGCCCCTTTGCGCGAACACCCGGTGGCCGCAGCCGACACGAGAACGATGGCCGAGATGACGGCGCAGGCCGTGAAAGTAGACCTGCCGGGAACCCGCGCTGCGAGTTGGACCCGGCGGGTCACGGCCGTGCTGATTGGGTGGTGCGTCGTGAACATGCTGCATCTCCTGAGCGTGCGATCTGAGAGCCGGGCGGGGCGGCACATCGCCCTGGTGCGGTAGCGCCTGCGAGGGGTTATACGTCGTCGCGGGCGCGTTGGCCAATCGCGGTCGACTGTGGCGGCGAAGGTCCGCGCTCAAAAATCGGTAGTCGCCGTGCGCAGAGGCGATTAGGCTTCCGGGAATGATCGAATCAGCGACACAGGTCCGGACGCCGGCCGCGAGCAACGGTGGTGCGCCGACCCCAGCCCTCCCGCCCACCGACCAGATGCAACGGGCGATGCTCGACGGCGATGCCTCCTACGACGGTGTCTTTTTCGTCTGCGTCACCTCGACCGGCATCTTCTGCCGTCCCTCCTGCCCGGCCCGCAAGCCACGGGTCGAGAACGCGCGATTTCTGGGAACCGTTCGCGACTGCCTCCTGGCGGGCTACCGCCCGTGCAAGCGCTGTCGCCCGCTGGCCGTGGATGGCAGCCCGCCGGAGTGGCTGGCGACGGTTCTCGATCGCGTCGAGGCGGACCCGGCGGGGCGGATCAGCGATCAGGAATTGACCGACCTCGGCGTCAGCCCCTATCGCGTCCGGCGCTATTTCTTGAGGAACTTCGATATGACCTTTCAGGCTTACCATCGTGCTCGTCGCATGGGACTCGCGTTGAATGCTCTGCGGCAGGGCGAGAACCCGCTGCACGTCGCGCTCGACTGCGGCTACGACTCTAACAGCGGTTTCCGCGACGCCTTCGAGAAGACCTTCGGCACCACGCCCGGCCGCAGCGGCGACCTGGCGGTGGTCCACACGCGCTCGATCGAGAGCCCGCTGGGTCCGCTGGTGGCCGGGGCGACGGACGACGGCGTCTGCCTGCTGGAGTTCGCCGATCGGAGGGCGCTGCAGCGGCAGGTGGCCGTGCTGAAGCGGCGGCTGGGTGCGGCGGTGCTGCCGGGCGAAAACGCCCATCTGGTTCGCCTGGCGGCGGAACTGGACGAGTATTTCGCCGGCCGGCGGCGGGCTTTCACGGTGCCGCTGGTGCGGCCGGGAACCGAGTTTCAGCACCGCGTCTGGGACGAACTCGTGCGAATTCCGTTCGGGCAGACGTGTTCGTACGCCGACGTGGCTGCGCGCATCGGCCGTCCCACCGCCCACCGCGCCGTCGCCCGCGCCAACGGCGACAACCGCATCGCCATCGTCATCCCCTGCCATCGCGTGGTGCGCCACGACGGATCGCTGTCCGGTTACGGGGGGGGGCTGTGGCGGAAACAGCGCCTGCTGGAACTGGAAGCGGCTGCGACCCGACGGCGCTGATTGCATGCAACCCTGCAGGGAAGGCGACGCTGGGTGCCCGCGGCGAACATCGCTTGTTGGCACGGCCTGCGCGAGACGGGTCGTGCATAGGGCGAACGGGCTTCCGCCGGTTCACGTGGCTGCCTGCACCGCCTCGACGTGGCCATAGTGGAAGTCGACATGCCGGACTACGACCTCGCCGCTCCTCGTCCGCACATAGGCCAGCCGATACTCACGTGTCTGCGTGAACCAGTTGAATTCGCCGTCGTACTCGGAGTCGCCGTAGGCGCTCGCGATCAGCGCCAGGGTCTGCAAGACGACCTGCGCGTCGTCTACCTCGCTGGTTGCGATTTCGGCCGAACGTGAATCGAGTTTCACCGCGCGTCGGGGATAGTCGAGCTTCACCCGCCCGGACCACAGTCCGTCTACCTTCGCCTTCACCGCGCTCAGTGCTCGCTTGCTGATCTCTTGCTCAAACCACAGATCCGTTTCCAATACCAGGCAGTGCGGATCCTGCCCGAACACCTCCGTAGCATCCGGTACATCGTTAGACGCGAACCGCACTTCCCGCCCCCACCGGACGCAGCCGGTGCGCCGCCATAGCCGCGAGTCGCGTACCGTGTACGCTTCGACGACCTCGCCCAGCGGGCCTTCGTAGGGATCGACGCGGGCAACCGTCTCGCCATCCGCGTCCTGCATCGCGGCCGCAAGTCGAGCCAGAAGCGCGACGATGTGGCGGCCCGTGTCCTTCGAGCAGCGCCGGTAGCGAATCTCGCTGTGCTCCGTGAGCATGTCCGGCGAATACTCGTCCAAAACGCATTCCAGAACCTGGTCCAGCCGCGCACGGTCAAACGCCCAGCACCCGTTGTAGGCGACCATCATTCCGTTTGCGCTGTATCCGAGCGTCTGGCGTGCGTGCGGCTGATCATCGCGGGTCGGCCGAACCGTCGCGGGCGGGTGGCTCGGCAGCATCGCGGGTTCGACTTCGCGAGCGGCGGACTCATCGAAGACGAAGCGTACGCGCTGAAGGACAACCTGTCCGCCCTCCATGCGTATGTAGGCCATGCGGTGCGTACGGTCCGCCGTGAACCAGTGAATCTCCTCATCGAGGCCGGAGGAATCGCCATAGACGCGCGCTGCCAGTGCGAGGAACCGCAGCACAAACTCAGCGTCTCGCTCATCCGCGCGCACGATCTCTGCGTAGTCGTCGCCGAAACGCACGCGGCGCCAGTAGGCCGGCGGCTCCGAACCCGACTTGCGCCGTCGACGGTAGCGGTGCTTGATCCGGTTCCACGCCAACCTCAACCGGGCGACGTCGAACCTCGCCGCGGCAACACGAGCGAAGCGGAATTCGGCCTGAATGACGGCCCAGGCCGGGTCGCCACCGAACAGCGTCGCAACCGTCGGGATGGTGTCGTAGTCGAATCGCACCACGTCGGCTCGCTCGATGCGACCGGTCCGCATCCACAGCCTGGAATCCGCGACGGTAAGCGACTCGACGATGGGTGTCCCGAGGTCGTCGCGCGGGTAGACGAGCGCCGTACATGAACCGTTGCCGTCATGCATGAGTCCGGCCAGTTCGCGCAGAAACACAAGTCCATGTCGTCCGTGATCTTCAGCAACGGCGTGGTATCGGCATTCGTTGTCGCTGGTGAGGAACGCCGAGTAATGCTCATCCTTGATGTACGTGGCGATCCGGGCGCGTCGCGCGGCGTCGAACTTCAAGCATGCGTAGTAGTAGACCATCTCCGGATCGAAGCAGGTATCCACACTCGTGGGATATGCGGGTCGTTGGCCATTCCCAAGGTCCATGCGGTGGGAATCCGTCGCCGGGCTGTCATCCCGTCCGAAACACCTTCGCACTGCGGATCGTAGCGTCCGGTCGTCTCCAGGGCCACGAATCGGCCGGTCGAAGCGCCGCCGAGACGATCATCGTCCTTGGATGGAAGCCTGCGCTCACCTCGGCTGCGCCGTCGCGCCGCGGGCCGATCGGGCGCGCCGAATCAATGCTGGGACGGCGGAGGGCCTTGCGGCGAATTGCAAGAGTCCGCGGCGATGATTGGCAGCACACGGCGACGATGCCACGCTATTGTCAACCATCTCCGCCAAGTCGCCAACTCCCGTCCCGTTTGACACATCCTGACGACTGCGATGATATCACGGCGTGGCTGACGGCAAGGACAAGGACCGTACCAACGCACCGGACGTGGTTCTGTGCGTCGATGGGCCGTCCGTCGAGCACTGGAAGCCGGTGCTGCGACATCTGTGCGTCGGGTTGATCGATCAGGCCATACACGTCCGGCTGCTCAGTTCCCACCCCGGCATCGAGACGCTTACGCTCGGTCCGGTGCAGGCGATTCAGCTTCCGCGGCCACGGCGGTTCTTCGCGGATCGGCGGATGGAGCAAGTCACGGCCGCCCTCGCGCCGCGCAATCCAACGGTTGTGCATGCCTTCGGCGGCGAGTCTTACACATGGGCGCTCGAACTGGCCGTCGAGTTCGACGTTGAGGCGGTGCTGGCGGTCTCGTCGCACGAGGAGGCCGACGTGGCCGTCCGGCTGCCGCACCCGCGACCCTTCCATCTGGCGGCGGCGAGCGCGCCGCTGCGCGAGCTTCTGACGACTCGTTATGGCATCGCGCGGGACCGCACCAGCCTGATTCGTCCGGGCGTCCTCTCCGGCCAGAAGGTCGCCTGCTTCGCCGAGGAGCGATATGCCTCCACCCTGCTCTGTACGGCCGCGATGGAGCGGGGGCGCGGCGTGGATACGTTCGTGGAGGCGACGGCGATGCTGCGCGACCGCGGGCGGGACGTCCTGGCGTTCCTGATCGGCAGCGGGCGGACGGAGACGGAGATGCGGCGCCTCGCCCGCCGGCGGGAACTGTCTTCGATCGTGACCTTCGCGCCGCAGGAAAGCCCCACCGTCGAGATCATGAACAGCGCCGACATTTTCGTCGTGCCGTTCGCGGCCGAGGAGATCTGGTTCCGGGTCTTGCAGGCAATGGGGTGCGGGCTGGCGTGCGTGGTCTGCGAGAACGGCGTGTGCGACTACGTCCGCCACGGCCACACCGCGATGGTGTGCCGTTCGGATGCCCGCGTCTTCGCGGACACGATCGAGCAGCTTCTGCTCAACCACGAGTCGGCCCGGGCGCTGGCCCAGGCGGGACAGGACTATGTTCGGGAGCATCACACCGTCAGCGCCATGTCGCAGTCCACGGCCGACCTTTACCGGCGGCTCTCCGAATCGCACAAGACGTACGCCGTCCACACCTGAGACGCGCGATGCCGCGACGTCTGCCGCGAGAGGTGCGTGACATCATCGGCGGGTGGCACTCTCGCCGCGCGGGTGGCACGGTCTCGTCTTCGAGGCCG
>CAZYLK010000021.1:0-26121 GCA_964648365.1 uncultured Phycisphaeraceae bacterium | reverse complement strand
CTGGACTCAGGTCGTACGGCTGAGCAGCGGCGAAGTGCGGCTACGAGCCAGTGGTCCTGATTCCATCACTACCCGACCCGCTCGCGCCCGCCCGCCCCCGATCTGGCGCGGCGCTCACGATGGGCAAAGCCCGTCGCGAACGGGTATACAGTCCCGCATGGAACTGCCGCTGCTCAAGACGACCACCGCTGCGGGCGGGGAATCGGGCCTGGCGTCGCGCCTGCGGGAGCGCGTGCGCGGCGACGTGCGCTTCGACCCGCTGGCGCGTACGCTCTACGCGACCGACGCGAGCATTTACGAAATCACGCCGGTAGGCGTGGTCATGCCGAAGTGCGTTGAGGACGTGGTCGCGACCGTTCGCATCGCGGCGGAGCACGGCGTCACGGTGACGCCGCGAGGCGCAGCCACGGGACTCACGGGCGGCGCCGTGGGTGGGGGGGTGCAGGTCGATCTTTCTCGCCACATGAACCGCATCCTGGATATCGACCCGGCGGGGCGGACCGCGACCGTTGAACCCGGCGTGGTGCTGGACGAACTCAACGCGACCGTCGCGCCGCACGGATTGCACTTCGCCCCCGACGTCGCCACCGCCAGCCGCGCCACCATCGGCGGCATGATCGCCAACAACTCGTGCGGGGCGCATTCGATCGTCCACGGCCGCACGGTCGATCACGTGCTCGAACTCACGATCGTGCTCGCGGATGGCTCGGTGGTGACGTTCGGGAAGAAGGGAGCGAGGGAGTCAGGGAGCGAGGGAGTCAGGGAAG
This sequence comes from uncultured Phycisphaeraceae bacterium, assembly GCA_964648365.1. GTDB lineage: Bacteria > Planctomycetota > Phycisphaerae > UBA1845 > UBA1845 > SURF-32. The sequence goes on along the minus strand of CAZYLK010000021.1, from coordinate 25,354 downwards.
CGCGGAAGGGGGACGGAGTTCCAGTCCCGGACGGTTCGACGGATCCTGCGTTGGGTACGCAAACCGCGCCCTCTTCTTTTTCTTCCCTCACTCCCTTACTCCCTCACTCGCTCACTCCCAACGCGGGCGGCCTCGCCCGGGCGCTCGGCGACATTCGGGATCGTTACGCCGACGAGATCGCGGCGCGGTTTCCGAAACTGTTGCGCAGCAACGGCGGCTATGGACTTGACCGGCTGGGGCCGCCGGGGACACCGGCTGAGACGATCGGGGTGCTCTGCGGCAGCGAAGGCACGCTTGGCATCGTCGTGCGAGCGAAGCTGCGGCTGACGCCGCTGCCGGCGGCTCGAGGGCTGGTCATACTGCACTTCGCCGACATCGGCGCTGCGCTGGCCGCAACGCCACAGTGTCTGGAGTTCAAACCCGCGGCCGTGGAACTGATCGACCGGATGATCCTGGATGCCGCCCACCGCGGGGCGGGGAATCTGCGCGTCGAGTCGTTCATCACGGCAGATCCTGGCGCGGTGCTGATCGTGGAGTTCTTCGGCGAGTCGAGCGACGCCGCCGCGGAGCGCGTGAAGCGGTTCGTCGACGCGGCCGGCGCCGAAGGCATCGGCCTGCCGGCTGTACCCGTGCTCGATCCGCGACAGCAGGCACAGGTGTGGTCGGTCCGGACAAGCGGGCTTGGGCTGATGATGTCGAAGCCCGGCGAACGGCAATCCCATGCGTTCGTCGAGGACACCGCGGTCGATCCGGCGAAACTGAAGGACTACATCGCCGACTTTGCACAGATCCTGGCGGACGAAGGCGCAGCCGAGGCCGGGTACTACGCCCACGCCAGCGTCGGCTGTATCCATGTCCGGCCGGTGTTGAACCTGCGTGATGGAGCAGACGTCGCCCGCATGGCGCGAATCGCGGAGCGCGTGTGCGACCTGGCGATGCGCTACGGCGGCACCATGACCGGCGAGCACGGCGACGGCCTGCTGCGCTCGCAGTGGCTTCAGAAGCTCTACGGGCCGAGAATTCTCGAAGCATTTCGCGAAGTGAAGGATCTGTTCGACCCGCGGCGGATCCTCAACCCAGGCAAGATCGTCGATCCGCTGCCGATGACGGAGTACCTTCGCTTCGGGGGGGGGTACCGCAGCACCGACGTCAAGTCGACGCTCAGCTTCGCCGAGCACGGCGGACCGGCGGGCATGGCTCAGATGTGCAGCGGGGTGGGGGCGTGCCGCAAGACGCTCGGCGGGACGATGTGCCCCTCGTACATGGCTACGCGGGACGAGACCGACACGACGCGGGCACGGGCCAACGCCTTGCGGATCGCCCTCTCCGACGGCGGCCTGCTCGACGGCTTGACCGACCCGCGCCTGGCGGAGGTCATGGACCTGTGCCTGGCCTGCAAAGCGTGCAAGTCCGAATGTCCGACGGGCGTCGACATGGCCCGGCTCAAGGCGGAGTACCTTCACGCGGTAAACCTGGCGCGGGGGGTGAATCGCGGGGCGCGGTTCATCGCTGACATGCCCGAGCGGCTCGCGCTGGCCTCCCGGCTGCCGCGGCTGATGAACCTGATCGGCGGCCTTGGCCTGACCCGGCGGCTTGCGGAGTGGCGCTTCGGGCTGGATCGCCGCATCGCCCCGCCCAGGCTGGCGACGCAGACGTTTCGCGCCTGGCTGCGCCGCCATCGACGCCGCCGCGGCAGGCCCGCCGCTCCGCGCGGGCCGGTGGCCTTCTTTGCCGACACGTGGACGAACTACTTCACACCGCAGGTGGGGATCGCGGCCGTGCGCTTGCTCGAGGCCGCGGGGTATGAGGTGCTCTGCCCGCCGCACGGCTGCTGCGGCCGCCCGCTCATCAGTCAGGGCCTGCTGCACGAAGCCCGTCAGCGGGCTGAGATGAATCTGCGGACCTTCGTCCGGTTCGCCCGCGAGGGCACCCCCATCGTCGGCGTGGAGCCGAGTTGCATCCTCACGTTCGTAGACGAAATGCCGCGATTGCTGGACGTCCCCGGCGTCCGGCGCTTCCCTGGCGCAGTATTCACCGTCGACGAGTTCCTCGGAAACCTGCTGCGCGCGTCACCGGACGCCCTGCGACTCGAACCGCGGGAGGGCGACGCGGCTCTCCACGTCCATTGCCACCAGAAGGCGTTGACGGATCCCTCGGCCAGCGCCGAACTCCTGGCGCGAGCTTTCGCCGGCCGTATGAACGTGCTCGACGCGGGCTGCTGCGGCATGGCCGGGGCATTCGGACACCAGCGGGAGCACTACGACGTCGCCCGGCGCATCGGCGAGCACCGCCTCTTCCCGGCGATCCGGCAGTCCGACGCCGCCGTAGCGGTGACCGGCTTCAGTTGCCGGCACCAGATTCACCACCACACCGGCTCCCCACCTGCCCACGCGTTAGAATGGGTAGCTTCAGCCCTGACGTCCGAGTAAGGCATTCTCTCGATTTCGCCCCCCTCCGGCCCCGCCGGATCCGCCGACCAGGGCCTGCCCTACGCCTGTCGTCCGACCGTAAGCCTTTTTATTTTTACAGTTTATGGCCAACAGCGCCCCGTTGCGGTCTGCTGGCTCAGCGATGGCACCGTGGCCGGCCGGAAAAAAAGTTATCGAGATTCCGCTGGACGGACCGAATCTGTGTTGTACAATGTTACCTATAATGCCTAGTCTTCCTAAACTACCCAACCGTTGCGAAGGCAAGGCAGCGTCTCACCTGTTCTTTTCGGTTGTACCCTAGCGGAGGATAACTGATGGCCACCCCTCAGGCGCCGGTGGAGAAGCTCTGGTCGAAGTACCTGAAGACGCGCGAGGTCGAGCTCAGAAACCAGCTCGTCGTTCACTACAGCCACCTGGTCCACACGCACGCCGCCAGGCTGACCCGCAAGCTGCCGGCTCAGGTGTCGTACGACGAGATATGCAGCGCTGCCTTCGATGGGCTGATCGAGGCGGTGGAAGCCTACGACCCGGAACGCAAGGCCAAGTTCGAGACCTTCTGCCAGCAGCGTATCTCCGGCGCCGTGATGGACTGGCTGCGAAGCCTCGACCCGCAGAGCCGCACCGTTCGCACCTTCGAGAAGCGGCGGATGATGGCCCAGGAAACGCTCGATCTGAACTCCGAATACGCCCCCGGCCACACCGACGTTGCCCGCCAGATGGGCATCTCCGTGGCCCGCTACCAGCAACTCTCCCGTCTGTCGCAACTCGGCCGCGAAGTCCATTTCAGCGCGATGGAACCTCCGGACGACCGCCACACCGGCGGCACCGGCCGCACCTGGGACGTTCGCGACCCGGAGGGGGACGACCCGACGCAGTCCGTCGCCCGCCAGATGCTGACCGAGTACATCACCAAGGGCCTCGCCCGGGAAGAGCGCCTCGTCCTCGTGCTCTACTACTACGAGGGCATGACCATGGCCGAGATCGGAATGGTGCTTGACCTCTCCGAATCGCGGGTCAGCCAGATCCACAAAGAAATCCTGGAACGCCTGCGGGCTCGCTTCGGCAACGCCCTCGAGGAAGAGCTGGTGGCCTGACGGCGCCTTTGCTCTTTCTCGGTCGAACGCGATACCATCCTGCCCCGACTCCCTGACCGCCGGTGCGGACGAGGGAGCCGGGGCGGGAGCATCGCGTGAGCATGTCTGCGACGGCAGTGGGGGTCGAATCGCCATCCGGCGGGCGGGTTTCGCCCGCGACGTCGGCGTGGTTCGTCGCGACGCTGCTGGCCATCTCGGTCGTGGCCAGCTCCTGCTTCGGCGCGATGTTCGTCATGCTGCCGTACCGGATGGGCCACCTCGGTGGATCGGCCGGTGACGTGGGACTGGTCGGCGGGCTGTACCAAGGCTGCTACGTCGTCGCGATGCTGGCGAGCGCGGCGCTGTTCGATCGATTCAATGCCAGGCGGATGGCGGTGACGGGCAACGTGCTGCTGACCGGCGCCGTGCTCCTGATGGCGGCCGCCCAGCGCAAAGAGATGCTGCTGGCAGCCGTAGCGGTGTACGGCGTGGCGACGGCCTGGCACTGGCCGCTGGTCATGGGGCTGATTTCGACCGGCGCGGAAGGGGCGGCGCTGAATCGCCGGCTGGGGCGGTTTAATGCCGCGTGGTCGGGCGGGCTGATCATCGGTCCGTTCGTCGGGGGGGGGCTGTACTCGGCGGATACGTCCACGGCCTTCGTCGCCGTCGCGGCGCTTCATGCGATCTGCGTGGTGCTATTCGTGATCATGACCGCGCCCGAGCGGCGCTCCGCGGCCGAGATCACCACGAGTCCGGCGCTACCCGCCGCGGGTGCAAAGTCCCCCGCGGCCGCGGCGAGCGTCTCCTCCCGTGCGAGCGGTGATCCACCCGGCGGCGACCTCGATCCGCGCACCGCGGACTTCCGCGCCATGGCACGTCTGGCGCTCGTGTGCAGTTACATGGCCGTCGGCCTGCTGCGGTATCACCTGCCCGTTGTGGCGCAGAACCACCTGGGGCTGCCGGCGGCGCGGTTTTCGCTCGTCAGCACCAGCTTCAACGCCGCTCAGACGGCGGGCTTCGTGCTCCTGGGGCTGTCTGCGATCTGGCACTTCCGCGTAGGGTGGTTCTGGTTCGCGCACGTCGTACTGGCCGCGTCGTTGTGGATCGGCGGCGGCGCGGACTCGCGCGGCGGGCTGATCCTGTGCTCGGTCATCGCGGGTCTGGGCGTCAGCTTTCTGTACGCGTCGCACCTGTACTATGGCGTGTCGGGCGGCTTGCGCCGGGCGAGGCTCATGACGCTGCACGAGATTCTGCTTTCGCTGGGATTCATGGCGGGTTCGTTTGGCGGCGGGTATACCGCGGAAATCTACGGCCGGCGGTCGCCGTACATGCTGTTCGGGGTGGTCCTGTTGCTGGCGGTAGGCGTCGAGTGGGCGCTTCGGCGCAGACGCCGGGCGGCGGCGGTGACGCCCTGACGAGAGGATGCGATTGATGGATGACCTGCCCGCCGCCAAGTCGCACGGCCTGCTCGCGGCCGTCGTTTTCGCGGCCCTGCTTGGCGTCTACCTGTCCAATGGCGACTTCCTGCCCGGCGACGACGCGACGCCCAACGTGTACCTGCCCGTCAGCATCCTCAGCGAGGGCAACCTCACATTCTCGCCCGCCGAGATGCCGTTCATGTTTCACTGGGCGCTGGAGACCCAGCGCGGACGGCAGCCGATTCCGCAGATTCGCCGATGGAGCCAGGATCCGCGCCTGCCGAAGCTCTACGAAGACGGAACACTCAAGGTAGCCGGGACGCAGTACTACCTGCTTCCCACGCGCACGGAGGGTGAGTACATCGGCCAGTACGGCCCGGGCGCGGGCCTGACGGCGCTGCCCCTGTTCGCCGTGCTGCACGCTGTCGGCGCCGATGTCATCGACCAGCCGCGGACGCTGTGGCTGGCCGCGAAGTTCGTAGCGGCTGCGCTGGTGGCGGCCTCCGCCGCGATCGTCTTCCTGATCGCCGCACTGAGGGTTCCGCAGCGGCAGGCGGTGCTGATCGCGGCCGCGTACGGTCTGGGAACCTGCGTCTGGAGCCTCGCCAGTCAGACGCTGTGGCAGCATGGGCCTAACCTTTTCTTCCTTACGCTGGGGACGTATGGCCTGCTTCGAGCGGGTGAGCGCCGGCTCTTCGCCGCGCTCTGCGGTCTGGCCTACGCGGCGGCGGTGGTTTGCCGGCCGACCAGCGCCGTTTACGTCGTGGCGGCGGGAACCTGGCTGCTGATCGCCCAGCGCAAAGCGTTGCTGCCGTTCGTGCTCGCCGGATTGCCGATCGGCATCGCGCTGGCGGCCTACAACACGCACTATCTCGGTTCGCCGGTGGACTTCGGGCAGGCGGAACGCGGCAAGGCGATTGCGCAGTACAAGACCGGTTCAGAGGACGTCTGGCGCGTGTCGGCCATGCCGGGCAACGCGGCGGGGCAACTGGTCAGCCCGTCGCGGGGGCTGCTGGTGTATTCGCCGTTTGTCGTCTTTGCGATCTGGGGGGGCGTGCGGGCGTGGCGCGATCCGTCGTTCGCCTTCCTGCGTCCGCTGACGATCGGCGTCGCGGCGGCCATGCTGATCTCGTTCGCCTGGTTCGACTGGTGGGGGGGCTGGTCGTACGGGCCCAGGCTGCTGGTCGACACGATGCCGTTCGTTGCGCTGTGCCTGGCGCCCGTCATGGGCCGAGTAGCTCTGTCGCGGCGGTTGCTGGCGGTCTTCGTGCTTCTGGTCGGCTGGTCGGTTTATGCCCAGGTGCTGGGGGCCTTCGCGTACGACTTGCAGGGTTGGAACGCCCCGAAGCGATTCGAGGTCCGGGTGCCCGGCGAAGACCAGCCGCGGCGCGTCTCCACCGAGGCCGAAGCCCGCCGGTTGGCGCAAGAGGCCGGCGTTCCTCGGGTAGGGGTCTTGCACGAAGACGTGGATCGCCCCGAACACCGCCACCGCCTGTGGTCGGTCGCGGACAGCCCGATCGTCTATTACACGACGCATTTCATGGAAGCGCGACGGGCGAAGCAGGCGATGATCAAGGCGTGGACCGAGTAGCCGCCGCACTCCGGGCGACTCGCGGCGTCCGCCTCGCCGCCTCGCCGCCTCGCCGCCTCGCCATGTTCTGACGATAGCGGGCGACCTCGACGTTAAGCCCTTCCCGGTGGAATACCGATAACAACCGTACGGCGGCCCTGCGCCGATCCGGAGAGGGGTCTGCGCCGTGACGGCATCGGTGAACCACCGTGATGCGCAGATCGAACACGAGACATCACTCATCGAATCGTTCGATACCCACCGAGGGCGCCCCGCGATCTTCGGACGCACTTCCCGCTCACATCGGGCTGCTGGTGCTGGACTTTGACGGCGTGCTGACGGACGGGCGCGTCATCGTGAGCGACGATGGCCGCGAATCCGTGATCTGCTGCCGTCGCGACGGCCTCGGCATAGAGATGCTGCGCCGCGCGGGGATCGACGTGCTGATCCTGTCGGGTGAGACGTCGGCGGTGGTCGGCGTGCGAGCCCGCAAGCTCAAGGTCGCGGTGATTCAAGGCGTGCAGGACAAGCCGGCCGAACTGGAGCGGGAACTCGCCAGGCGTGGCGTCCGCCCGGCCGACGTGGTGTACGTGGGGGACGACGTCAACGACCTGGAGTGCATGAAGCGCGTCGGCTGCGCTGTCGCGCCGGCGGACGCGCATGACGACGTGGCCGCGGCGGCTGACGTCGTCCTGGGCCGCTGCGGCGGCGCCGGAGCGGTGCGCGAACTGGCGGACATGATTCTGGCCCGGCATTGCGACAACGCGCGACCTGTGTTGATCGAGGAGGCGGCGACCGCGTGAATGCGACCCTGACCAGCACAAGCCCGCGGCCGGCCGCGACCGCTCGGTCCGGGGCGGCGCGCGCCGATGGAACGCTGACGCACGTGGCGATCGTGCCCGCCAAGCGACATTCCTCGCGATGTCCCGACAAGAACTGGCGTCCGTTCGCCGACGGACTCTCGCTCGTCGACTACACGCTGCGGACGATTCCGCGCGCCCGGTTCTCGCGCATCATCGTTTCGACGGATTTCGACGACTATCGCCCGCCCTCGGACTGCGAGCGCCATCTTCGCTCGAGGCATCTGGCGACGGTGGAATCAGACGTCAACGAGACGGTTCGCGCGATCATAGAAGCGTGGCAGCTTCACGACGCGGTGATCTGGCTCCTGAATCCGACGTCGCCGTTTCGCGACGCGGCGGAGTTTGACGCGATCGCCCGGCTGATCGAGCAGGATGAGTGCCCGGCGGTGGTCTCCGTGGCTCCGGTTGGACCTTTCGTATGGCGTGGCGACACGCCGCAGTTCTCGCGCGGCGGCAAGCGGCCGAATACGCAGGACTGCGCTGACGAGTTCGCCGTGGAAAACGGGGCCTTCTACGTGTTCCGCGCCGACGAGTACCTGCGGCACGGCTCCTGGTATCCGCCCGGCGTACGGCGCTGCGTTCAGCGCGACGTGATGTCGTCGGTGGACATCGACACTCCGGAGGACTTCGAGCGCGCAGCGCGGCTGGCCCGCAGGCGCGGCGGTGACGACCTCTTGCGGCGCGAGACGCTGGCCGTCGAGCAACTCATCACGCCGCCGGTTGCGGAGCACACGGTGCTGCTGGCGAATCACTTTGGCCGGTACGTCCAGGCGATGGAGGATCTGCGGATCGGGGGGGGGGACTCGGTTCTCGACGCCTCGACCGGTGTCGGCTACGGCGCCTTTCTGCTGGCCCGGCGGGCCGCCCGCGTGGTTGGCGTGGACGTGACCGAGGCGTACCTGGCGGAGGCGCGACGGCATTATGTCGCCGCGAACCTCGAGTTCCAGCATCTGGAGTCGCTAAAGCGGTCCCGGCAGGGATGGGCCGACAAGCTCATCTGCATCGAAACGTACGAGCATGTGCCGCCTGCTGATCTTCCGCGGTTTATCGAGATCGTGCTGGCCGCGCTGCGTTCCGGCGGCGACGCTTACTTTACCTGCCCGCTAGGTGCGGACGGGCCCAGCCACGTGAATCCGTTCCACCTCAACGAGCCGCGGCTGCAGACCCTGCATGAGATGCTCGCGCCTCGGTTCGGCGACGCGACCTATCGCGTGACGAGCCGCCGCGATTCGTTCGGTCAAACCGGCGCCTACTGCCGCGTGCTGCTGACCGGTTACAATGGAGCCACATCATGACCGTCGCCCATGGGGAGCGGGTCCGATACACGCCCGATCTTAACAATTTCAAGAATCCCGCGTCGACGCGGCGCAACAATCTGTTCGAGTACTATCGCAATCCGGCCTATCACGCCTCTGTCGATGAGGCACACCGGCCGGACTTTCCGTTCGTGTGCAGCCTCGAGTTCACCAACCGCTGCAACCTGGACTGCATCTTCTGCGCCCGCCAGGTCATGACGCGTAAGCTGGGCTACCTCGACGAGGGCCTGCTGGCGAAGATGATGGACGAGTTCGCCCGCCACGGCACGTTCCTGAAGGTCAACGGCTACGGCGAGCCGCTGCTGCACCCGCGGGCGCTGGACTTCATCCGGAAGATCAAGCAGACCAACGGCCTGTACTTCACGACCAACGCGACCCGCATCGACGAGGAAGCCAGTACGTGCTTCGTCGAATCGGAACTGGACGTCGTGCAGATTTCCTTCCAGGGCGTCGACAAGGCCGGATACGAGTCACAGCGACTCCACGGCGACTACGATCAACTGTTCGACAACGTGCGCACCCTGTCGCGCATTCGCGGCGAGGGGCCGTATCCCTTCATCCACCTGTCGACCACGATCCTCGACGAGACGGCGGCGCACATCGAGGCGTTCATGGAGCACGCCTTCGAGGCCGGGGCGGATTCCGTCGGGGTCGGCCGCACCGACTTCGACCGCGTCGTGTCGGACATGATCACCGATCCGGCGCGGAAGCAGTTGATCGGGCAGTTTCGCGCCCGCCAGTCGCTCGATCAGGTTCCCGACCACACGTATCTCTACAAGTACATCGATATCAACTGGAACGGCCGCGTCGTCTCCAGCTTCTTCGATTTCAACGAGTTCGTCGTGGTGGGCGATCTCAACCGGCAAACCATGAAGGAAGTATGGAACGAAAGCCCCGTCCTGCGTGCCCTCCGCGTGCTGGAGCGGCGCCGCGTGCTGACCGGGTTCGACGAGATTCGCCAGGCGGTTCACGCCCTCGACGAGGCGGGCGCCGGGGCGAACGTCAAGGTATTCGACACGTTCTTCCACGCCTGGAAGCTGGGCGGGAAGTCCTACAACACCTGAGTGACGGGCGATCGGCGCAGCCATGATACAACCGATTCGATTTGACAAGCTGAGGCGCACGTACCTGATCGCCGAGATCGGGATCAACCACAACGGCGACGTGGACATTGCCCGCCGCCTGATCGACTTCGCCTGCGCCTGTGACTGGGACTGTGTCAAGTTTCAGAAGCGTGACCCGGACCGCTGCGTGCCCGAGGCTCAGCGAAACGTCCTGCGCGACACACCGTGGGGTCGCATGACCTACCTGGATTACCGCAGGCGAATCGAACTCAATCGTGACCAGTACACGTCGATCTGGAATCACTGCTGGGGGCGCATCGAGGCGACGGCGTCGGTCTGGGATGAGGGCTCGGTGGACTTCATGCTCGACCAGGGCGTGCGATTCCTGAAAGTCCCCTCGGCCCACCTCACGAACGACGATCTGCTGCACTACGTCTGTCGCCGCGGCATTCCCGTGCTGCTCTCGACGGGTATGAGCACGCAGGAGGAGGTGGACCACGCCGTCGAACTACTGCGAGGTTACGGCGACAATTTCGCCCTGATGCACTGCAATTCCAGCTACCCGGCGGCGCCGGCGGAACTTAATCTGCGTGTGATCCAGTCGTTCCGTGACCGGTACGGCTGCGTCGTCGGCTACAGCGGGCACGAGTTCGGCCTGACGAGTACGGTTGCGGCCGTGGCGCTCGGAGCGCAGATCGTAGAACGCCACGTGACGCTCGACCGGACGATGTGGGGCACCGATCAGATGTGCTCGGTCGAGCCGCAGGGGATGATCAAGCTGGCGCGGTACGTCAGATCCGTGGAAGACGCGCTGGGAGACGGGATCAAGCGCATGTATGCGTCCGAGATACCCGTCCGCGAGAAGCTGCGCGGTGCCGTGGAGCCGGTCTATGTTTGAGCCGGCGATGCGCTGCGTGGCGCGGGGCCTCTGGCGCGCGGCGCGCGGTCTGGATGCGGCGTCGCGCTGGTTTCACCTGACGGGTTACGACAATCCCCGGGGATGGCGCGGCGCGATTGCCCGCAACGCGGAACTGCGGGATCGCTTCGCCGGCCGTCGGGCCTTCGTTCTCGGAAACGGCTCATCGCTGGCCCGGCAGAACCTCGCGCCACTGGCCGATGAGATCACATTCGTCGCCAATGCCTTCTGGCGGCATCCCGCTATGAGCGCCGTGGGGGGGGGATCAGCCGCCGCCTGGGAGCCGACCGTCTATTCCATAATCGATCCGCTCTACACGGACGGATCGCCGGCGATGGATGCGTTTTTCGCGGAACTGCGGCAGCGCGTCACGCGGAGTCTCTTCTTCGTCAACCTTCGCGGCCTGGACGTGATTCGCAGCCGCGGTTTGTTGCCACTCGACCGCATTTACCCCTGCCTGTTACGCGGGAACCCGGAGTTGTTCGCGTCGGTGGAATGCCGGCTCGATCGGCCGCTTCCTGGTATGCAGTCGGTGGCGTTGCTCAACATTCTGGCCGCGATGTATGCCGGGTGCGACCCGATCTACCTGCTCGGCATGGACCACGACTGGCTGGCGTCGCCGAAGGCGGAATGCCGCCACTTCTATGCCGGTCCCAGCGTGTCCGACCATGCCGAGGTGGAGGCGATCGAGTTTCAGGGGCTCGATCCATACGTTACGGTGGCCGAGGGGACGGTCCGCATCTTCCACGGGCACGAGCGGCTGCGCCAGCTCGCGCAGCAGCGCGGCGTCCGCATCATGAACGCGACGGACGGGGGCTTCCTCGATGTGTATCCTCGTGTGCGTTACGAATCGCTGGTGAAGGCCTCGGAGGGTGGCGACGTCGAGGCCGGCGCTGTACGGACTATGCGGTCGGCGTCGCCAGACCGACTCGATCGCGCGACGGTTGCGACGGCTGGACGATCGTAGTCTCGCCGACGGTCGCCGGATCACCCGCGGCCTGAAGCTGAAACCCGCGCTTGACGAAGCCGAGCATCTGTCGCATCCGGGCGTCGTACGAATACTGCTCGACGACAGCCGAGTGCATCTGCTGTGCGCAGGCTGCGCGGATGCCGTCGTCGGCCAGGAAGCGCTCGGCGCTGTTTGCAAAGGATGCGGCGTCCGTGAACGTGATCTGATCAAAGCGAGGCAGCGATTCGATTGCGTAGATACTTTCCGCGCCCTGGCGGAACACGTCCATATCGTCGGACGTGAGCAGCCGCGGGTCGCGTCCGCAGCGGGTGAGAATCTCGATCATCCGCGCGCGTGAGGCCGTATCCGTCACGGCCCGCAGGCTGCCGGCATCCTCCACGCCAAAGCGATCAAACAGCGCGACGAGTTCCCGCAGCATTGCGCCCTGCCAGTCCGCCAGGCTCAGCCGCGCCATGAAGAATCCGCCGGTCATCAGGCCGTCGAGGGCACGCTGGTGGAGGAAGCCGTAGGCCATGAGTTGGAGGTTGATGCGGGTGCCCTGGTAGATGCAGCGGAGTTCGTGGCCGTTGGCGGCGGGGCCGCGGGCGAAGCGGGCGAGGTGCGGGTGGCGGTCCCAGCCGTTGCCCCACAGCGCGAATGAGCGGCCCGTGCGCTCGGCCCAGTCGGCGACCCAGTCGAGGGCGACGTGGCGGAACGCGCGGTCGCCGATGCGGCCGACCGCCTGTCCGACCTTGTGAGCGTCGTCGACGCGCAGCGGCGCGCCGTCCGCAGCGGCGGCGTCCAGAACCGCCGTCATGATCGGGCCGGGGAACTCCCCGCCGCGTAGCCAGTCCGGCAGCAGCCGGTCCACCGCGGTGCGGAAGATGCGGCGCAGCCGATCGTCCGGCAGCCAGCCGGCGACGGAGTCGACTTCCGCTTCCGGCGTGGCCGAGGCGTGGCTGACGTAGGAGATATCGCAGCGGTAGGGGGCCAGTTCCGCATCCGACAGCGCTTCGGCGCCGTAGGTGTCGGCGCTGGCCGCCATTGGGCAGGGCATGCAGCGGTGCTGCGGCCAGCCGAAGCGTCGCGGTCCGGTGACCGCGGCGAAGCCCATCAGAAAGTCATTCCAGGCAAGCGTCGGGCTTCGCGACGGGTTGAACACCCACGGCAGGGCATCCTGATCCCAGCAGACGGCCGGGATCGACGGGTGCGCGATCGCGCTGCACTCGTCGCGCATCCGGCTGAGGACGAGAATCAGGTCGGGGTCGAACTCGGCCTGGGTGCGGAGTGCCGCGGTCGGGTCAAGGTGCTGATGCGGCGCCGGCTCGATGAGCAGTTTCGTCTGGTGTCCGAGTCGCTCCAGCGCGCGCAGGCAATCTCTCATGCTGTACTGCAGGAACGTCGTGTGAATGCTGGTCAGGCCCAGGATGCGGAGCGGCTGATCGGTGGCGGAACCGTCGTTTCGTGTGGCGGCAGCGAAGCGATCCGCCCACCAGGCGCTGTCTCGGTCTTCCAGCCGCGTGGCGATCTGGGCGCGGCGCGACGCTGCTTCGGCCGCTCGCGATCGGGCAACCGAGTCGATGATCGACTGAAGCGTATCGTCCGCGTGATCGGCATCGCAGCGCAGCATGAACCGCTGCGCCGGCGCCGGCCAGGCGGCATCCGTCTCCAGAAGGTCGGCGAACTGCCGTGCCGCCGCCTCGCCCACGAAGACGCACACGCGCGGGTCCGCGAGCAATTTGCGCCAGTCATGCGCGTGCAGCGCGACGGCGAACATGGCGGCCGAGTTCTCAACGATGTACAGCGCCGAAGAGGCCTCCAGGAACACGCGATGCGTGCGCTTCCAGGCGAAGTCCACCTCCCAGCCGGTCCCCACGCTGTCGAACAGGATCGGCGGCGGGATGAGTGTGCGGGGGATGGCGATGCGTCGGTCGGCGGCGGCGCGGTGGTCGTCCAGGGCCGGCAGCCAGCGCGGCGGCCAAACCGGGCCGGCCGGGCGGATCTGCACGTTCCCGTCGCGGCACTGGTGCAGTTCGAACGTGTCACGCTGGGCGTCCCAGGCGTGACGCACGTGTTCGGCGGCGTCGGCGTCCCGTGTGGCGAGCGCCCTGAGATTCGCCGAGAACCGACGGGCACGCGATTTCCAGGCGACGTGTCCCGGTTCGCCCGCGGAGAGTCGCGACGCCAGTTCCCCGAATTCGGGCAGCGCGCGCAATTCCTGGCCGAAGTTGTCAGCGACCCGCCCGGCGAGCGAACCCAACCCGAGCTGGCTCAGCGCCCGAAGGTAGCCCAGCGCCCACTCCGCGACCGCAGTCTCGTTCGTGACGGCTACGGGAAGCAGACGGGCGTACAGGTAGGCGTCGCCGCAGCGCGCGGCCAGGCGGGCGGCTCGCTGAATGGTTTCAATGTCAATGGCGCTCATGCCTGACTTATCGGGTCAAGACACGGCTCCACGCCCTTCAACCTGCCCGACTCCACGGGCCGGCGGCTGCATCCCGCGTTTTCAGTGCTGCGGGGCACGTTGGAGGCAATCGCGGCAAGCGGAGAGGCTTGTCGTCGATGCGGTCGCACCGTCTGAGGGGCACTGACGGGCCTGAAAAGCAGTTCAGCGGTTGAACACCGGCATTGGCGGGGCGATAATTGTACGGACATGTGCGGTTGCCCAGGGGAACGCGGTCGGATGTCGGCCGCGGCACGGGCGACGCCCACCGTCACCGGAGTCATACCATGCAGATCATCCATCGGACGAGGGCTGCGCGCTGGCTGATTGCCGCCGCGGCCGTGACCCTGACCACATTAGGTGCCCTGGCCGACGAGGTCGTCATTCGCAACGACAGCCTCGAGAACGGCGGGAGCGGCTGCATCATCGGCGACTTCGTGCCGGGAGAGGAGGCGGCCGTATGGCTCACCGCGCCGCAGGACGGTGCGATCGTGGCGATCCAGGTTCTGTGGTGGTCGAACGATAACCGGGCGGAGCCGACGATCGAACGGAACATCTGGGTCCGCAAGTCGGGTGCCTTCCCCGAACCGGGCGAGACCCTGCTACAGCTTGAGGCGCCGCAGTTGACGCCGTTCTTCCTGAACGAGTTCCGATTCGTCGACGAGAACAACCAGATTCCCATCAACGTTCCGGTCGAGTCGGGCGAGACTGTCGTGGTCTCGGTTGAGTATGCGAATCGCACTGACATCCGCAATGGTTCGCCAAGCATCGTGCGCGACATCGACGGATGCCGCGCAAGACGGAATGGTCTATACGCGCTGCCCCCCTTTCCATTCCCCGGTTGGTACGACTGGTGCCGCGTGGAGCCCCAAGTCTGCGGCGGCGCGAAAGGCGACTTCGCCATTCGCGTCGTGCTTGAGCAGGGGGACGTGACGCGCTCGCTCGACGTCGAGTCCGACGTTCCCGGTTCGCTGGTACAGGTCGATGACGAGCCGCAGTTCCGCGAGACGCCTTTTTCGCTGGACGGGCTGACCGAAGGCGACCGCGTTCTCCTGACGGCGGATCGGTTTTCGCCCGAGGGAGATCAGTTCGTGCACTGGAAGCTCGACGGGCGCGTCGAGACCGACAGCCGCGAACTTCTGGTCATCATGAACTCGGGCGACGATCGGGTCGCGACCGCCATCTATCACGAGGCGATTGCGCGGATCCTCGCCGTTCGTTCCAACGCGCCCGGCGCCCGCGTCGATCCCGGTACGGGGTTCCGCGTGACCCCGTTCGACCTCAATGACGTGTTCGAGGGGGACGAGGTCAGCTTGCGGGCGTTTCCGGTCTCGCCTGAGGGGGAACCGTTCGTTCGTTGGGACGTCGACGGCGAGCCGGCGACAGAGAACCTGACCGTGGTCGTCCAGATGGACGCCGGGCGGGATCGCACCGCGTCGGCGGTCTACGCCGGAGGCGGCGGCGAATCCTGCGGGACGAAGGCCAAGCTCAAAGCGGTCTGCAAGAAAGGCGGAGAGAAGGTCAAGGGCAAGCTCACGAAGGCGGACCCGAACACCGAAGTCACGTTCCGCGTGGATGCGGGCGACGACGTCGTCAAGACCACCAGCGGGAATGGTAAGGCCAAAACAAAGTGGAAGAAGCTCGACCCCGGCTCGCACGAGGTGACGGTGTGCGATCTGGCAGACGGCTGCTGACCTGCCCCGACGCCCAGCGCCCGCGTCGTCGGCGGGCAGTTTTCAAGTGACGTTTGCAGCACCGTAGCGGCCCCGAGAGGGGCACGCGCGGTGCTGCCGCGCGCGCATCCCGCGCCGACGTTCGGTCGGAGCTGCCACGACGCGACCGCACGCCGCCCCTGCGGCGGCTGGGAACTGTCCACCTCGCGCGCCCGAGCGGCACGGTGCAAGGCGATTCACCGCGCCGGCGACGTGAGTCCGGGGGGCGGTGAGACCATACTGCAATGGCTGCACGCGGTCGGCACGAGGTACATCGCGTGCTCGATGACCGACGAGAACCGCCGCCGCACGTCCTGTTGACGCGAACCGGCGCGGTTCATGGAGGTCAGCCATGCGTACTCGGATTCTCACCACGCAAGCCGGCGCCATTGCGGTTGCGAGCGCTCTGGCGGCAAGCGCGGCGCTGTGGGCCTGCGGCGGGTGCATCAACATTCTGCCGGACGGCGGCGATTCGACGGGGAAGGACGTTGTCGTTCTGGCTTACAACGATCTGGGCATGCACTGCATGAGTGAGGATTTCTCCGAAATGGCGATCTTGCCGCCGTTCAATACGCTCCACGCACAAGTGATCGAGCGGGGCGGCGAGCATCCGCGGATTCTCATCCAGGACGTGATGGTGAATTATTCCATTCCTGGGAATACGCGCTCCAGTTCCAAGACGAACTTCTGGGAGTACGCCGAAGCGCTGTTCGGCGCCGCGTTGGAGGATGACGTCGGTCTGGCGGGCAAGGGCCTCTCGGGGACGATGGTCCGCACCGGCGACAACGACTGGTTCGCGCCCGGCATTCCCCTGACGCCGATCAATGACGTGGGGCAGGAGGACGCCTACCAGTTGGCGAGTGTGACCGTCGTGCGATCCGGGGCCAACGTTGCGCAGACGCAGGCCGTGGTGCCCGTTTCCTGGGAGATCGACTGCGGGCTTTGTCATGATACGTCAGGCATATCCGTCAGCGCCGACATTCTCCGCGACCACGACCGGATGCATGGCACGACCCTGGAGCAGGAGATGCCCGTTCTGTGCGCTCGCTGTCACGCCGACCCGGCGCTGGCGTTGGACGGCGACCCCGCCGTTTCGACGCTGTCCCACGCCATGCACGGGTCGCACGCGGCCTACCTGGAAGCCCTCGACCTGGAGAACCCGTGCTACGCCTGCCACCCCGGCGAGCGGACGCAGTGCTTGCGCGACGTTCATTTCAGCCACGGGATGACGTGCGTGGATTGTCACACGTCGATGGAAGCCGTGGCCGACGCAAATCGCACGCCGTGGGTTGATCTGCCCCGGTGCGAGGACTGTCACTCCCGGTCGGGCTTTACCTTCGAGCAAAGCGGCACGCTCTATCGCAACAGCGTCGGCCATGGCAACGTGCGCTGCGCCGCCTGTCACGGAAGCCCGCACGCTGTCGCACCGACCGAAGTGGAGGCCGACAACGTGCAGGCGATCGCTCTGCAGGGTCACGCGGGCACCATTGACACATGCACCGTCTGTCACACGAGCCGGCCGGACGAGAGCTTCTTTCACCGACGGGGGGAGGGCGACTGACAGTATGAGGGCGAGGGATGCCCGGGGAATCCGCGTCTGGCGCGCACGGCCGACGCCCTGTTGCCCGCGGAACCACACGCGGTCCGTCGCGGTGACGACAGGTTGACGGCGCTGAGTGGCTACTCGGGAGCGACCAGACCTTCGTTCTCGAGATCCTCGGCCCGGGTGGCCGAGCCGCCGGTCGAAAACCGGACGACGGTCGCGCCGGGGTCGATCAGAAACAGCAGCACCAGCTCATACTCACCCGTCAGGTGCGCGTCCTGGATCTTCTCGAACTTGCCGACGCCGCCGACCGTGCCCACCTGCTCGGGGAAGTACTGCACCTCGAACAACTCGTCGTTGCCGACCTTGGCGACGGCGTACTTGCCGACCATCTGGTAGGTCTTGCCCCGGTCGTCCGTGACGATGTAGTTCTGCACGGTCTTGGTGGTCTGACTGAGGATGCGGCCCAGGCCGCTGCGGGCGCGGAGATTATCCACGTTCAGGTGAAGCAGGCGGGAGTTTTCCGGGACGGCGAACGTCTTGACCTGTTCGTTCGTGCCGTCCGCCTGTTCCGCGATGTAGCCCCACAGGCCGCCCTCCTGAAGCGCGCCGCGGGCTACGTCCGCGTTCTTGTACTGCATGTACTTGGTCAGCGTCAGCGGCAGATCGTCGCCGAAGTGCGACTGCTGCACGCGGACGGCCGTGCCGCGGACCGCGCCGCCGCGTCCACTGGAGTCCGGCGAGGCCGATCCGCCGCCGGAGGGCGTGTTTGAGGCCAGCTTGGTCGGATCGAACGCGGTGCCCGATGGGGTCGGCCTCGAGGTCGCGGTTGGCTCGCCCTCCTCAAACTTCACCGGCGCGCGAGCCGCGAGCCGGTACTCCAGGTACTCGGGAATGAACGACTCCGGCAGTTCGAACAGGAGAGTGACTTCGTTGGAGCCGGCGACCGGCGAGTAGATCTCGTCAACGAGTTGCCACTCGCCGTAGCCGGTATTGATGCTGCGGATGAACTTTTCCGACCTATCGTCGTTCGGGTCGGCATTGGGATCGTTCGGATCGACGTAGGCGGGCAGACCAATGGCGAAATAGTGCGTGATGCGCCCGCCGGCCCGATCGCGCCCGAAGATCTGGAACTGACGCGGTGTGAATACGTGCTCAGTAAGCGAGCCGCGTGCGTCCTTGGTCAACTGAACCTTGATCGTGCGGTAGTAGCGGTCCGGTTCGGGCGGTACCGGTTCGAAGCCCTCGGCCCGCCGGCCTCCGCCTTCGGTGAAGGCGTAGGCCTCCGCCACGACGCCGGTTTCGATCACCTTGATGGAACCTGGCGGCGCGTACCGTGGAACCTCCATCGGCACCGCGTTGTTCCAGGTCAGCCGGCGGATGGTGTCCGGATGAGCCTGGCGGAAGCTCTTGTCGCCGCTGAAGACCCCGTCCGAGACGAGCGAGGCGTAAGACAGGACGAGCGAATCCGCCCCAGGAAACAGCGACTTCTCTTTATAGGGGTCGGCCGGCTCCGGATTGTCGTAGCCTTCGGCGGTTCGCGTGGACGGCATGTACGCGATGCGGGAGTAGCCGATGAAGCTGCCGCGCTCGAACGGGATCATGTGGACGCAGAGTGTGAACAGGCCGACGATGATCAACGCCGTGATGACGCCGAACACCAGGCCGCCGATGCGGTCTACCATCGCCGGCAGCAGCGCCGAGCGGCGGATCGTCTGGTCGAACACGACGCGGAGCAGCAGCAGGGGAATCCCGAACGTCAGCCCCAGCGCCAGCGTGTGCGAATAGTCCGGCCGCCAGCCCGACAGCCAGTTGACCGCGACGTACTCGAAAGTCCCCAGCGCAAGCGCGGCGCAGCAGACCGTCAGCACGGTCATCAACAGGGCGCTGAACAGACCCTGCACGACGTTGAAAAACACGATGACCAGAAACGCGACGATCAGTAAGGCTGCTAACGCCATGATACCTGTCTCCGGCGGGCACGCCCCTGGGCGTGACCCCGTTCGCGTCGGCCGGGGGCCACGGCGACCCCCGGACGTATGATGCGCCGGGCGGCTGCGCCGTTAGCGCCGGCCGGGCGCCGTTCGAGTCGAACTACTTCCCATTCTCCCGCAGGCACCGCAGCACTTCGTTGAGGCTCGTGGTGCCGTCGATGACCTTGAAGAGGCCCTCTTCCTGCAGGTAATACATCTTGGCCCGCCGCGCGACCGACTTGATCTTCTGCATCGGCGCGCCCTC
Organism: uncultured Phycisphaeraceae bacterium; assembly: GCA_964648365.1. Classification (GTDB taxonomy): domain Bacteria; phylum Planctomycetota; class Phycisphaerae; order UBA1845; family UBA1845; genus SURF-32. Next base: position 5,823 of record CAZYLK010000021.1, on the reverse strand, counting down.
ACCGATCAAGGCCGAAATCTCGTCCGTGATCGTGAGCACCTCGAAGATGCCGGTGCGGCCGCGATAGCCGGTGCCCTGGCAGTTTGCGCAGATGATCTCGTTGCCCTTCTTGTCTACCAGCGGCTGCGTCGGCGGGCGATAGAATCGCTCGATCTTGTCCACCGGAAGGTTGAGCTTCTTGAGCGTGTCCGGGTCGGGGCGGAAGGCCTCGCGGCACTCGGTACACAGCACGCGGACGAGGCGCTGGCACGTCACCGCCGAGAGTGCGCCGGCCGCCAGCCGGTTATCGCCCAGGTAGTTGACGAACTTCGACAGCGCGTCGAACGTATCCTTAGCCTCCATGCACATGTACAGCTTGCGTTCTTCCGTCGCGCGGCTGGCGATCTGGGCCGTCTCCCGATCGTTGCAGTCGCCGACCAGGACGATGTCCGGCTCCTTGCGGAGCACGGTCTGCAACATGCGGGCGTAGGCCACCGCCGATTCGCCCGGCTGGTACTTATGCTGGGTGATGTTGTCGATGGTGCCCATCGGACGCATTTCGAGGGCGTGGATATTGTTCAGGAAGGCGTCATGGGCGCGGACGACGGCGTAGGCCGTGGTCGTGACGCCGCAGCCGCGCGGCGAACTGAGCAGCACCAGCGAAGTCCGCTTGCCGATGACGGCCTTGAGCGCCTCCAGGCGCTGCGGCGCCAGGCCCAGCTCCTCGATGCGCAGTTGCGTGCTGGTGCCGCGCACGCGCAGCTTGAGATGCTCGCCGGCGGTGGTGCCGCTGGTCGAAATCTCGATCGGATCCATCTTGCCCTCGGCCGTGACCAGGGCGGCGTGAATCTCGCCGCGCTGCGGCTTGCGCCGCTCCTCGACGTTCAGGCCGGCAAGCTGCTTGACGTACCGGAAGACGCGTTCGCCCTCGTCGAGCGAGAGGCCCTCGGCCTTCTCGACGGGTACGCCGTCCACCCGGTGTACGACGCGATAGCGCTCCGTGTTGCGCACCACGTCGACGTCCGACGCCCGCCGCCACAGCATGTCATGGAGGAAGTCCTGGGCGGCGTAGTAGTCGAGCTGTTCCTCGGGATCTTCCGTCTCGAACTCGATGCCCTTGCCGTCGGCGCGGCCAAGGCGCACCCGCTGGCCGCGCGTGTCGCGGAGGAGCTTCGCCTTGGAGCCGCCGGTCAGCATGCGTTTGAAGTGATCGGGCGTCAGCACGCGCCCGCCGGCCACGACGCGGCCGTTGCGGTGGATGACGTACCACAGCAGCGATCCGCCCGCGGTCAGGATGAACAGGCCCAGGCCCGCGAAGTAGAGCGGGCCGGCCCAGGGCGGCACCAGCAGCAGAAAGAACCCGGCGATCCCGCCTGAGACGGTGATCAGGTTCCAGGTTTCGCGCTGCGTCTTGACCCGGTCCGTGTCGCGGTCGACCCACTGAATCGCCAGCGACCACAGCAGCAGGGCGACGATGACGCCGGCGATTTTGTAGAGATTGACGAAGGCGCCCGTCGGGGGCACAGCAGCCAACACGTCGGTAGGCAATATGGATTGCATGACTCTTCCAGAAGGTCCGCGCGCCGGCGCGGCGGGGCGACGCCGCGGGCGCCGATCAGCCGATGATACCCCCGCTGCTGACGTTGATGCCCTTCAGGCGCATCTTCAGCTCGTCGGGGTTGGGAGCCACAGCGTAGGCCGTCTTGACCGAAATAAACTCTTCCTCGACCAGCCGACGGAGCGACTCCGTGAAGTCGATCATGCCCTCGTGGTACGAGGCGCGAATGACCGCCGCGATCTCGTTGTCCCGCTTCTCCTCGATCAGCTTCCGGATCACGCTGTTGGCGATCATGATCTCGCAGGTCGGCAGTCGGGGCACGTCTCTGCGCAGTCCGGGCAGCAGCTTCAGGCAGATGATTCCCTGCAAGTTGAAGACCAGCGAGGTGCGGATCAGGTCGCGCTCCTCCTCCTCGAACAGTTCCAGGATACGCGTGATGGTGCCGGCCGCGCTGGAGGCGTGAATCGTGCAGAACACCAGGTGGCCCGTTTCGGCCGCGTTCAGCGCCGCGGCGAACGTCTCGCGGTCGCGCATTTCGCCGATCAGCACCACATCCGGGTCTTCACGCATGAGGTACTTCAGCGCGTCGCCGAAGTTGGCCACGTCCAGCCCCACCTCGCGCTGGTTGATGAACGCCTTCTTGTCGTCGTAGAGAAACTCGATCGGATCCTCGACCGTCACGATGTGGCACGCGCGGGTCTGGTTGATCTGCTCGATCATCGCCGCGATCGTGGTGCTCTTACCGGAGCCGGTGATACCCGCGAGGATGATCATGCCCTGATGCAGTTCCGCCAGCTTGCCCAGCGACGTGGGCAGGTGGAGCTTCTCGTAGCCGAGAATCTCACGCGGGATGCGCCGCGCGGCCACCGAGGTGTTGCCGCGCTGGCGGAAGACGTTGATGCGGAAGCGATCTGCGTCGCCAAGCTGGTACGCAAAGTCCATCGAGCCGCGCTCGCGGTAGAGCCGGAGCTGCTTCTCGTTCATGATCTCGAAGATCAGACCCTCGACCCGGTCGTTGGTCAGCGGTTCCTTGTTGATGTCGCGAATGTCGCCCTTGACGCGGAACTTGGCCGGCGTGTTCGCCTTCAGGTGAAGGTCGGAGGCGTTGAAGTCGCCCATCGCCTTGAAGTATTTCTCGATTTTTGGGCTGCCGTTGCGGGCGCCGCCGTCGCGGGCGCTCTCCAGCGACTCGCCTGAAAGCGAAGCGTTGTCCATTACGTCTGACACTGTTTCTTTCCGTTCGAATTCCCCGGCCCGTCGGGCCGACCCACCGGATTGACGCCCCCGGGGCCCCCGGCGAAGCCCGCCGACGGCACCGATTGCCGGAACCGAAGGCCAGTGCTGCGGGGAGTGCACCCCCGGCATCCGGTGACCGAGACCCAACATGATAATGAAGCTACGGACCGTATCAACCCAAATTCTGCGCGATTCGCGCGAGCGGTGCTCTGACGCCGGACGGAGCGCGTCTCCGCCGTCGCCACCACGGGCGGCGAGTGGATCGGAGTGGGGAATTGTGCCTAGTATGCCGGAATCCGTCGCGGCAAGGGCGGGTTGGGGGCCGTTTCCGTTGCCGCTATCCTGTCCGTTCGCGCGTCGGGCTGACGTGCGGGCCGTGCGACGGCGGGTCGCCGCTCTGATAGTTCCCCTGTGGAAGGCTGGAACGATGGTTGTGGAGATCGCGCTGGTTGTGTGGGCGCTCGCTCCAATGGGTGATCCGCCGCCGCCGACGGCAGCCGAACGACTGGCGGCCGCGAATCGACTGGCCGATCGCCTGTCCGGGCCGAACGCCGCGGACGACTACCGGCGAGCGGAAGAGGCCGAACAGGCGCTCTGGTTCCTGAAGTTTGACGCCGGCCATCGGGATCAGCAGCAACAATTTGACGAGGTGGACGAGAACCAGCTTGCGCTGGCGCTGATGGACGAATGGCGACCCGGACACCGAAGGGTGATCGATACCTGGATCGAGAAAAACCGGTCCACTCTCGAGGCGCTGACGGCCGCCACCGCAAAGGTGCGGTGCTTCTTTTCGGCTGGCGAAGACGCATCTGGACTGGCCGACGACGCGACGGTGGGTGTGAGTACCAGCCTGGCGCGGATGGCGATGCTCGAGGCGCGCCGGCAGGCCATCGACGGTCACTGGGACGCAGCCTACGAGTGGAACTTCCGCGTACACCGGATGGCGGATCACGCCTACCAGCAGGCCGCGCCGCTGTCGTCGTTCAGCGCCGTCCACATCGAGCGGATGGCCTGTCGCCAGCTCCTGGCGCTTGTTCGGCAGCATCCACCGGCAGACTTGGCGAAACTGCCGGAACGGTTGCGTGAAGGTGATGAGACCCGTTGCCCCGGGCCGGTCGGTGGGGCGTGGGAGCGGCTGTGGCTGCGCGACAACCTGGAGCGCTTTCACGCGTGGGCGGCAAACCCTGAGGAATACGCCGGGGTCACGGAGACCGTCAAGATGATGACGGGCGAAAGCCCGCTGCTGCAGGATATGGGCGGCATTTTCGGCAAGCCGGAGTATCCAACGGTCGAGGCATTTCGTGCGGCCGTGGCGGCCTTGACGACCGAACAGGAGTGGGAACGGATCGAACGGCTCCTCGACCTGTATGCAAGCTGGGATGCCCTGCCGTTTCACCGGGCATGGGAGGAAGTCGGTCCGTTCGAGGAACGCTATTGCGGCGTCATGGGGACGATCCCATCGCTGGCGCTGTTTGGCTGCACGGCGGTTCCGCCAAGCCGGCACCGGCTTGTTCTCGAAACGGCGGCCGAGCACCGGCGCGCGGTCGACGCCGTCGTTGCAATCCTGCGATTTCAGCAGCGCCACGGTCGGCTGCCGGGGCGGCTGGACGAAATCGGCGAAGGGTTATCCGCTCCGGCCGTGCTGGACTGCTTCACCGGCCAACCTCTGCGTTACCACGTCACGGAGGGCGGTCGCGGTTTCCTTTTGTACGGCGTTGGCTGCGATCGGAAGGACTCTGGCGGGGAGCCCAGCGAAGAACTGACGGCGCCCGGCGACCTCGTCTACTGGCCGCCGGTCGTTCCGACGCTGAAAATCGAGTGAGGGCACGGCGTCGCCAGCCGATCGCGGCGCCTCTTGTTTACACAACCTCATGTCTTACAGAGGCTTGCGACAACTTCACGGAATCTTCAAAATTTGCGAACGCGGGGGTTGACAGCCCGGCGGGGGAGCTATAAAACTCCCTCACGCTTGGCGGTTGAGTCGCCGGGGGAACCGGACGGCTCGGCCGCTTTGTCGTCGCTCTTTGACAAGTGAACAGGTTTGTCGTCGTGAGAGTGTGACGACCCGTTTGGCGACGTCCTTTGCGCCAGGCGGGTTGATCCTGGCCTCCGCCGGGTTTCGTCCCGGAGGGGTGCCATTTTGGTGTGGCCGGTCCGCCAGGGCCGGCAACTGCACTCTCACTGACGTGTGTGAGTGTAAGCCGAATCGTCAAATCCAATCGCGTGTGTGCCTCTCGGGGCGCAGACGTGTGGAAGTGATAAAAAACTGAAGAGTTTGATCCTGGCTCAGATCGAACGCTGGCGGCGTGGCTAAGGCATGCAAGTCGAACGGACTCCTTGATGGGTAACTTGATGGGAAGTCAGTGGCGAACGGGTGAGTAATAGAAGGATAACGTACCCTGGACTCGGGGATAGCGGCGGGGCTTTTAGCTCCTTTGCGAAAGTGCCGGTAATACCCGATGAACCCTCGGAATCGCATGATTCTGCGGGCAAAGTTCCGGCGGTCTGGGATCGGTCCTTCTCCTATCAGCTAGTTGGTGGGGTAACGGCCTACCAAGGCAACGACGGGTAGGGGGCGTGAGAGCGTGGCCCCCCACATCGGGACTGAGACACTGCCCGGACACCTACGGGTGGCTGCAGCAACGAATATTCCGCAATGGACGAAAGCCTGACGGAGCGACGCCGCGTGCAGGAGGAAGTCCTTCGGGATGTAAACTGCTGTCAGGGGCTAGAAATTTTGATCAGCCCCAGAGGAAGCCCCGGCTAACTACGTGCCAGCAGCCGCGGTAATACGTAGGGGGCGAGCGTTGATCGGAATCACTGGGCTTAAAGGGCGTGCAGGCGGAATGGAAGGTCTTCTGTGAAAGCCCCCGGCTCAACCGGGGAATTGCAGGGGAAACCATCTTTCTTGAGGCAGGTAGAGGCGACTGGAACGTGTGGTGGAGCGGTGAAATGCGTAGATATCACACGGAACGCCGGTGGCGAAAGCGGGTCGCTGGGCCTGTCCTGACGCTGAGACGCGAAAGCGTGGGGAGCAAACAGGATTAGAT
>CAZYLK010000020.1:0-52179 GCA_964648365.1 uncultured Phycisphaeraceae bacterium | reverse complement strand
TCTTTTCGATAGCGCACCGATGCCTCGAAGATCGACATCGGCTCGTCGGACGGCTGGTGCCGCGTTTCGCCGCCTTCGGTGCCGGGGGCCAGCAGGTTGCGCAGGCGGATGTTGGCAAACGTGCCGCGGGTCATGACGCGGTCGTTGCCGCGGCGGGAACCGTAGCTGTTGAAGTCCTTCACGCCGACGCCGCGCTCTTGAAGGTACTTGCCGGCCGGCGAGTTCGCCTTGATCGACCCGGCCGGGGAGATGTGGTCGGTCGTGACGCTGTCGCCCAGCATGGCCAGCACGCGGGCGCCGCGAATCTCGCGGACGTCATCCACGTCCAGCGTGATGCCATCGAAGAACGGCGGCTTCTGAATGTACGTGTTCTTGTCGTCCCACGGATAGCGGTCGCCCTCGCCGCCGGTGATCTTGTTCCACTGCTCGTTGCCGGTAAAGACCTGAGCGTATTGCTCCTGGAACTGCTGCGGCGTCACGACTTTCGCGATCGTGTCGCGCACCTCCTGCGGGGTGGGCCAGATGTCGCGCAGGTAGACGGGCTGGCCGTCGCTGCCCTCGCCGATCGGGTCGCTTTGCAAGTCGATGTTCACCGTGCCGGCCAGCGCGTATGCCACCACCAGCGGCGGCGAGGCGAGATAGTTCGCCTTCACCGAGGCATGAACGCGGCCTTCGAAGTTGCGATTACCGCTGAGTACCGAGCACACCACCAGGTCGTCCTCGTGAACCGCCTTGTCCACCCATTCCGGCAGCGGGCCGCTGTTGCCGATGCAGGTGGTGCAGCCGTACCCCACCGTGTGGAAGCCGAGCTTCTGCAAGTGCGGCGTCAGGCCGGCCTCGTCGAGGTAGCGCGTCACCACGGTCGAACCCGGCGCCAGGCTCGTCTTGACGTGCTCGGGCACTTTCAGGCCGCGCTTGGCCGCCTTTTTGGCCACCAGCCCGGCGCCGATCATGACCGACGGGTTGGACGTGTTGGTGCAGCTTGTGATGGCGGCGATCACTACGTCGCCGTCGGTGAGCGTCTTTTCCGCCACGGCCGCCCCACCGCCGCCCCCCAACGCCCCACCGCCCGACCCGGCGCGGTTGAACGTCGTCGTCAGCGCCTTGTTCCACGTCGCCTTCATGTTGGACAGCAGCACGCGATCCTGCGGCCGCTTCGGCCCCGCCAGGCACGGCTCCACGGTGGACATGTCCAGTTCGAGCGTGTCGCAAAACTGCGGGTCGGGCGTCTTAGCGGTACGGAAGAGGTTCTGCTCCTTGCAGTAACGCTCGACAAGCTGCACCAGCGACTCCGGCCGGGCGGTCAGGCGCATGTAGCGCAGCGTTTCGTCATCGACAGGGAAAAAGCCCATCGTCGCGCCGTATTCCGGGCTCATGTTGGCGATGGTCGCCCGGTCCGCCAGCCGCATCGACGCCAGCCCTTCGCCGTAATACTCAACGAACTTGCCGACCACGCCCTTCTTGCGCAGCATCTCGGTGACGGTCAGCACCAGGTCGGTGGCCGTCGCCCCTTCCGGCAGCGCACCCGTCAGCTTGAATCCCACCACCTCCGGCATGAGCATGGAGATCGCCTGCCCGAGCATGGTCGCTTCCGCCTCGATGCCGCCCACGCCCCAGCCGACCACGCCCAACCCATTGATCATCGTGGTGTGACTGTCCGTGCCGACCAGGCTGTCGGGCATAACCCACTTGTGGCCATCGAGTTCGCGCGTCGCCACCACGTCGGCCAGGTATTCCAGATTGACCTGATGCACGATGCCGGTGGCGGGAGGAACGACGCGGAGGCCATCGAACGCCTTCTGCCCCCAGCGGAGAAACTCGTACCGCTGCCGGTTGCGCTCGAACTCGATCTTCGCGTTGATGCCGAGCGAATCGACGCTTGCGAACGAATCAACCTGCACGGAATGGTCAATGACGAGGTCGATCGGGATGAGCGGGTTGATCTTGGACGGATCGCCGCCCAGGTCGGCCATGGCGTCGCGCATGACCGCCAGGTCGACGATGCACGGCACGCCGGTGAAGTCCTGCATCAGCACGCGGGCGGGCTTGAAGGGGATCTCGACCTGCCCGGCGGTCTGCGGCGACCAGCCGGCGAGCGTCTTGACGTCATCCGCCGTCACGGAGAATCCGTCTACGCTTCTCAGCGCGCTCTCCAGCAGCACGCGGATCGAAAACGGCAGCCGGTCGAGCCTGGTCAGCCCGACCGTCTCCAAGGCCGGCAGGCTGGCGTAGCGGACGTCGCCGCCGGGGGTCGCGAGGGTCTTGAATGCTCCGAATGGGTCGCCGTTTCCGCCGGTAGGCATGGTCGTCATCGCTCTTTCTGTTCGGGGTCGATCGACATAGAGGGCAGCGCCGTTTTTATACGGCGCGGGCCCCAGCCGGTCAAAAAACGCAGTGCGCGTCGCCGCGCCACGCGACGGCCGCCCAACCCGGGGGAGCCGCCCCGCGCGCGCAGCATTATGCCTCGGTTCGGGCGAATCCAACCCCGGAGCGACGACGCCGCGGTTACGGTAGAGGGACGCTCCGGCATTCGGCAGGCAAATACCCTGACCGCGTTCTCGGACCTGCCTCGGCGTGGCCGCGATCAATCGGACGTGGCGTCGCGGGCGGCATTGTAAGCGAACGCGCCATTGGCTACGATCAGATGCTGGTCGTTGTTCGCAGTCTGGAGGCTCATCATGGTACGGTTCTCCCCGGCTTATCGCGTCGCCGCCTTGGCTGCGCTCGCATCCATCGCGACAGGCTCGCTCGTCGCGCACGCTCAGGATGAGGCCGCGCCGGATCGCCCGGTCCGCCGCATCGCTGAGATCGCCGTGTCAGCGGTCGAAGCGGATGCGATCTTCGAGGCCGGCGGGGACATCCTCGCCCGCCACCACGATGCCTATCACGCGCTGCTGACGGATGCGGCCTACGCGCAGCTCGCGGCCCGCGGCATCCCGATGAAGGTTACGGTCGAGGACGTCGACACCGCCTATGCCGCCTACCGTTCGAACCTGAAGCGCGGCCGTGCCGAAGACTTCACCGACTACCACAACAACGCCGCCGTCGTGGCAATCCTGGAACGCATTGCGGGTCAATATCCGAACCTGACCACGCTCGAGACGATCGGCGAGTCACTGGAGGGTCGGCCCATCTATGCTCTGCGCGTCAGCGAAAACCCTGCGACCGCCGACGCCAAGCCGGCGATCCTGATCATGGGCTGCCACCACGCCCGCGAGTGGATCAGCGTCGAGGTGCCGCTCTACTACGCCGACTACCTGACCGAACAGTTCCGCCGCGACGGCGACGTCACCCGGCTGCTGAAACGCACCGACATCTGGATCGTCCCGGTGGTCAACCCCGACGGGTTCGAATACTCGTGGACGGACGACCGCTGGTGGCGCAAGAACCGACGACCCTCCGAGTACAGCGTCGCCAGCAGCTACCGCGAAAGCGACGGCGGACAGACGCGCGAATGGACGCTGTCGATCGACTCAGACGTTCCGCAGTTCATCTATTCCGTCACGGTCGACGGCGTATCGAACGACTTCGCCTCCGATTGGCTTACGGATGAGAACGGCGACGTGGACGTGGTGCTCAGCACCTCCGACGGAACCTTTCCGCCCCGATTCCCCCCGAGCGCCGACGGGGCGAGGCTCGTCGTCAACCGCGACGAAGTCGCGACCTATACCGGCGGCAACGGCGTGTGGACGGCCGCCGGCGACGGCATCAACGCCTACGGCGTCGACAACAACCGCAACTATGGCTACGAGTGGGGGCTGGACATCGGCTCCAGCGGGCATCCGCGCTCGGAAACGTATCGTGGGCCGGCGCCCTTCTCCGAGCCGGAGACGCAAGTCATCCGCGACCTGATGGACAGCCGGGAGTTCCTCTCCGCGATCAGTTACCACAACTACAGCCAGCTCATCCTCTACCCCAAGGGATACTCGTACGCTCCGGTGGCCAACGCACGTGAATATCACCAGCTCGCGCTGGAAATGGCCACGCTGATCAACTCCAGCCACGCCGACCCGAGTTACAACTACGGCTTCGGCCAGGGCTCCCTGATCCTCTACCCGACCAGCGGCGACTTCACTGACTGGGCGCACCACGTGAAGGGCGCCCTGGCGTACACCATCGAAGTTCGCCCCGCCGGCCCGCCGTACTTCGAACTGCCGCCGGTCGAGATCCTGCCGACCTGCCGCGAAAACCTGCCCGCGTTTCTGCACATGGCCCACCAGACGCTGATCCCGAACGCCAAGCTGGCCGACACCGACCGGGACGGCTTCCTCGACGACGAGGACTACTGCCCGAACAGCCCGACGGCGATCATCGACGAAATCGGGTGCGATCCGTCCGAGGCCGATCTCGACAAGGACGGCGTGCTCAACGGCGACGATGCCTGTCGCGATACGCCGCCGTTGCAGGTCGTCGACGCGGACGGGTGCCGGATTACCCCCGTGCTGACCGTACACGTGACGTCGAACCTGCGGGCGGCGCCGGTCACGGTCGATCCGCGCGACATCGACGGCGCCGTCGGCGGCCCCGTCGGCGAGGACGGACTCTCGTTCCAGTACGCCGCCGAGGAAACCCTGATTCTGGCTGCGCTGCCCAACTTTGCCGGCAGCCGATTCCGTGAGTGGATCGTCGATGGAACGCCGCAGCCCGCCGGGCAGTCGCGCATCATCGCGCTCGCTTCAGCCGACATGGAGGCGGAAGCCATCTATGCCGTACCCGAGACGCTCAACGTGATCGGTCCGCGTAACGTGCCGCACGAGGCTGCAAACGGCTTTGCAAACGTCGTCAGCTACGCAGCGACCGTCACGTACGATGATGGCAGGGAGGAATCCTTCCCGTCGCAGTCCGTGACCTGGCGCGTCGAGCCCGGAACAGCCGCGTCCATCGACACCGACGGCGAGATGATCGTGCGCACCATCACCGGCGCCGAGGGCGTCGTTGTGGCCACCCTTACCGCAACCGCCACCATCGGCGGCGTGACGCTTGAGGCCGAACCGGCCGAAATCCACATCTACGATCCGGCCGTGTATCGGCCCGCCTGCGACGCGCTGGAGATTGAAGGACTCGATTCCGTCGCATCACTCGACACGGAATCGTACGCCGCGTTCGTGACCATCGCCGACGGCGGCGGAGTGCAGCCTGCAGCGAGCGTCGCCTGGTCGGTTCTGGCCGGCGAAGGGCTTACGGGCGCACCTCCCGCATCCGTGGACGCGGCGGGGGTATTGACGACCGATTGGGTCGCCTCGAACACACCCGTGCGGCTTGTGGCGACGTACACGCCGGATGCAGGGGCGCCATGCACCGCGGAACGTGTCGTCACCGTGCTCGCCGGGAATCCCGCGGATGATCCGGAGGCAGGCCGCGACGTAGGACGCCCGGGCGCCGTGTGCGGTGCGACGTCGATGCTGCCCCTTCTGATGATGCTCGGCGCGCTGCCGCTCATGCGGCGGCGCCGCGCCTGACTTCGACGGATCGGCACGATCTTCGCACGCATCGTCGCACGGCTTCCCCGCGCGAACGGGCGGTCGTCGGCCGCGCCGGCGTGCGGGTCGAGCACTCTCCACCCAGCCCTCTATCGCCCATCAACCTGGCCCCGCAATTCGTCCCACGGCAACGCGCGCGCCAGGTTCCGCCCGCCTCGCGCTGCAACCGCACGGTCGACCTGTCTGAGCCACGCTCGACGATGCCGCTGCGCAGAAAGTGGCAAAAATATCCGTGAACGTCTCCTGCATTTCATCGCCTGCGACTGACATGCCCCAAACGAACGGGCGGACCAGTCACGCCAGTCGATGGCGTTGTAAACACTCGATGAAAGGAGACGATCGTGCAGATTTTCCCCAGGAGCGTGCCTGCGCGCCCTTATGGGCGTACAGGCAACCGGGCGGCGTCAGACGCCGGAATCTATCGAGGAGTCCAAGCCGCGGCGGTGCTGCTGCTGGCCTTCCTTCTGACGTGGGCGGTCGGATGCGGAGCGACCGACCCGCGACCGACATCGCCGAACAGCAATGACAACGTGCCCCAGCGACCGAACAACGACAACGAACCGCCGGACAACGACCCCGTCGACGAGCCGCCGGAGAACGGAAATGACGATCCCAACGAGGGCCCGGGTGATCCGGACGGACCCTCCGGCGATCAGCCCGACGAACCGGACGACAACCCGCCCCCCGACGGGAATGACAATCCGCCGGATGGGGACGGCGACGAAACCCCCGACGGCGAAGATCCCGATGGCCAGGATCCGAACGGCGACCCGCCCGATGGAGAAGACCCGGACGGCGGGCAACCAGATGGACCGGCGGCGGTTCCCACCGGAATCTGGCGATACGTCTCGGGGCCGGTCTTTGAGGACTCGTTCGACGAATCCACGGTGTTCGACGTCGAGTACCTCGTACTGACCGATGACGGCCGCGCCCGCGTGCACCGGCGCGATCCGCAGTCCAGCCTGCTCGACTGCGCGTCAGCGGTCTACACGCAGCCCAGCGAAAACGGCATCCTGATCCAGCTCGACGTTCCTGAGCTGCTGCTGTTCTTCATGCCCGACGACGCAACGCTTGAACTGACCGACGCGGACAGCCGCGTTTCGGTGTTCGCACGGGACACGGCAGTTCCCGAGGTGTTGCAGTGTCGTGAGCTGAACGTCGTTCGGCGCGTGGACGATCTGGGCGACGTTCCCAGTTTCGGGACCGGCCTGGCCTTCGACGGCGTCTCGCTGTGGTACTCTGACGAGGCGGCCAACCTCGTCGAACGCGACCCCGTGCTCGATGTCCGCTATCCGCCGGTCGACCAGGCTGGCGTCAGCAACGTCGTCACGTCAGCCCAGGACGACGACTTCTGGATGATCCATCCGGGGAACGGTCTGACGATCGCAACGCGCCGCACCGTGACGGGCCTGTTCGTCGACGATGTGACGATGGGCGAGATCGGCCTCGCCGGCCCGTTCGCGCCCAGCGGCGCGGACTTCGATGCCGGCCGCGGCGTGCTCTGGGTCGCCGGCAATAACGCGAGCGACCGGGTCATCCTTGAGATCGATACGGACGCGGAACCGGACCGGTTGCTTTCCGCGAACGAGTTCCAGCTCTCACACGCCGGACTGAGTTTTGGCGGCACGTTTCTCTGGGTAGTCTACCATAACCGCTACCTGGGGCAGGTGGACCCGGTCACGTTTCAGGCGGTCGCGACGCATCGACTCCCCGAGGGGCGCGTCTTCTGGCGCGATGTCGCGTTCGGCAATGGACGCGTCTATCTGCTGGGCCGTGACCGCGACAGCGACGGCGGAGTGCTCGTCGAGGCAACGACCGTCGATCAGGATCCCACCCCGCCCGATCCGACCGCACCGGCGCCGGACGAACGCACCGGGATCTGGCACATGGTTGAAGGTCCGATTCTCCAGGATGCCCTGGGCCGCACGCCGGACGTGCTTGCCATCCCGGGCGACGGCACGGCATCGCTGGTCTATACGGAAGCGGACACGGGCACGCTTCGCTGCTTCGACGGAACGGCCGTGGTCGATGGACTCGACCTGACGCTCCAGTTCGACGGGATCGACGGCATCGACGCGCCCGTCGTCGCGCAGATTGATCCGTCCGAACCGCACACGCTGGCGCTGAACCAGGCGGGAGACGTATCCCGCCTGCTGCGGCGGCGCGTCCTGCCGGATCGACTCAGTTGCCGGTCGTTCGACATCGTCGCGCGATCGGAGCTGGACGTGCTGACCAACAACTTCGGCGGGTTGCCGTTCGACGGAGTCAACCTGTGGATCGCAGATCAGATCAACCGGAACCGCCACCCGTTCGACCCGCGATCGGGCACCCTCGGCGAGCCGATTTCTCTGCCGGGTGTGCCGTTTCTCCAGGCGGCCCAGGACGGCGACTTCTGGGCTACCGGCCTGAACCTGACGCATGTCGATCGGTTCGATGCCGCCGGCAACGTGGTCGACCGCATCGAAACCGACGCGGACTTCAACACGCCGACCATGGTGCGCGCCGCTGCCGTGGACGAGACCACCGGCGAACTCTGGCTGCACGGTCCGAAAGTCACAGGTCAAGGTCGCCGATTCCTCCTCGTCAACGCGGCTCAGGAACCCGACCATCGCCGACGGACGGGTGACTTCGACGCCGCCATCAAGGCCATGACCTTCGACGGCCGGCACGTCTGGGCCGTCGAGTCCGACGCAGCGACGATTCTGCGAGTCGACATGAACGAATTCCAGACCCTGCAGACCTATCGCAGCCCCGACCCGGAGATCACGCTGACGGGCATCGCGCTGGTGGACGGAAACATCTTCGTACTCGGCATGGACGATACGGGTCGGACGTCCGTCATCCTCGAATTGACACCGGCGCCCTGACCGTCAGGCGCGACCGGCCCGGCGCCGCCACGCGGACCTACGCGAGCGCGAGCGGTCGAGGGCGTTCAACGGTGGGCGTAGCCCAGGTGAGGCGGCGCCGTCGCGGCTGCGGCGGCGCCGCCTTTTTCACGCCCGGGTCCGACAGGACGAGCGGCCAGCCTCTCGCGCAACAGCACGTTCACCCCCGCCGTATCGCAATTCCGGCGTCCCGTTGACGGACGCGCCCGCGCCCGCTGTAATGCAATGACCGGCGCGGCCCCCGCGCGGATCGGGCCGCGCGACGTGCCGCCGTTCGTCCGCCACCGGCAACTCAGGCCAAGGAGAGGCGTATGTGCTATCGATCATGGATGAAAGCGACGCTGACGCTCGCTCTGCTGTCGGCGTGGGTCTCGTGCAGCCAACCCGCGCGCGACCCGGCCGGCGACGGGCAATCGGCCGACGCCGCCACCAAGGCTCCGGCGAGTCGGTCCCGCACGGCATCCGCCGGCCGTGATGATCTGCCGAGCATTTCGGTGGTCACGTCGGAAGAAATCGACCTGGTCGAAGCCGTTCTGACCCATCGTGCGGCCTACCAGCGCACGTTGCGGCAGCTTCGCGACTACTACGGCCGCAGCGGGCATGACATCAAACAAAGCTGGGCCGATTTCGAGCTCGGCGGCCTGGATCGGATCAAGCCTTACGCCTACATCGAGGACGGGGACATTCCGTCGCAGCGACTGGGCGCCGTCGAACCGATCAGCGAGGCGGATGCGCTCTATGACCGCGGGCTGGATCTGATGCGGCGCGGCGGCCACGGCGTCCCCGTCGCGCGGGACGCCGACGTACTCGCGACGGCCTACCGCACTTTCGTCGAACTCATCATCGCCTACCCATCCAGCGACAAGATCGACGATGCCGCGTTTCAGTGTGCAGAGATCCTGAAAGACTACTTCCCTGAGCGCGAAGCCGAGGCGGCCGCGTGGTACGAGCGAACGCTCGAATGGAACCCGCACACGACGCACCCGGCACGATTCCGCGCCGCCGTGTTGTACGACTACCGGCTCCACGACCGCGACCGGGCGCTGTCCCTGTATCGCGAAATCGTCGCTCGGAACGAAGACGAAGCGGCCAACATCCGTTACGCCGAAGGCCGCATCGCCGAACTGTCCCGCTCCGCGGAGTCGGCCACCGCTGACAAGAGCCGGACGCCGCTCTTCGGCTCTCCGTGAGCGTCGGTAACACGCGGCTCGGCCCAGGATCTGCCTTGCCGGGAACCCCGCGCAGACGGCGGGCCCGCCGGGGGCATCCATCGCATCGCCGACGATCTTCTGCCGGCATCCGACGGTCGCCCGCAAGCGGGCTCGCGCTCAATTCTGTATCAAGCCCAAGGCTATCGACAGTCGCTGACCTTGCCCTTCACCTTCTTGCAGTAGCCCAGCCCGCCGTCGGGGCACGTGCCGCGGCTGAGCTTGATCTTCTTCTGGCAGTCCTTCACGTCGTCGCAGGCCGCGCCGGTCGCCCACAGGTCACCCTTCGCAGGGCAGCCGGTGCAGCCCTTCTTCGCCTTGGAATCCTTCTTAAGCGTGTAGACACAACCGCGCACGCACGACAGCGTCCAGGTGTCTTCCAGCACGTTGCTGCCGCCCGCGTATCCGCCGTGGAGCACGACCTGATTGCGGCTGGGCAGGTAATCCAGGACGTGCTGATCGCGGATGCCCGGCAAGCCGACTTCCCACTGCGTCCAGCTCTGCCCGTCGTAGGCCCAGGTGTCCTCCGCCCGCACGAAGCTCGCCATCTGTCCGCATGACAAGACCGTCACGCCGAGCGCTTCGTGGTAGGTCATCCCGAGGTACTGACGCCCCGGCGGCCCGGCGACCTGATTCTGAGTCCACGTGTCGCCGTCCCATTCCCACGTGTCGTTGGTCCATCCCGGGAAGCCGCCGAACAGCACGACCACCTCGCGCGCCGCGTCGTAGACCATCGCGTGCCCGTTGCGGCCGGACGGCGAACTGTTGGGCGAAAGCTGGGTCCAGTCGTTGCCGTCGAACACCCACGTGTCGGCATAGCGCTGGGCGCCGAAGCCGCCGAACAGCACGATCTGCCCCCGCGCCGCATCATAGGCCATCGCGTGGTTGAAGCGCGCCGCCGGTTTGTGCTCGGGGAACAGTTCCGTCCACGTCTTCGTGTCCGCGTCCCACTGCCATGTGTCGTCCTTGGCCGTGCCATCCGAACCGCCAAAGAGAATCACCTTTCCGTCGCCAAGCGGCGCCATCTTATGAACGCTGCGCGGCGCCGGTCCAGGCACGTCAGCCTGCGTCCAGGCGGCGCCGTCCCAGAGCCAGGTTTCACCGTTGTAACCCACGCCGCCGCGGAACCCGCCGAAGAGCACGATCGACTGCCCGTCGGACGCCGTGGCGTGGTTCTGCCGCGGCGACGGACCCGGCGCGTTGGTCAGCGTCCACTCGCCGCACTGGGCGAGTACGTCGGACACCCCGCCCCCCAACGCGACGATCAGCATCAGCGCCGCAACGTACTTCGTGACGAACTCGATTCGCATCTGAATGTTCTCCAGTACCCGTTCCCTCCGTCCCGCATCGGCCCCCCCTGGGCCGGTAGATCGACGAGAATCACTCTATCGCGGCGGTCTCACCGAATGCAAGGCAGGCCCGCGACCCGTGTTTCCGCGCGGGTGGCCGAATGACCCCACGCGAACTAGAATCCACCCCGTGCAGTGGACGCCCGTTGGCGCGGCCTCCACTGGAGATTTCCGCCGCCTCCAACGGGTTCGCCCGGCCGGCGGCGACCTGTGCATGGCGAGCCGGTCTTACCTGCGACAATTTCCTACGACGAATGACGCACCCCGGACGTCGAATACCTCGGCGCCGGGACCGGACGCATCGGCCGGATGCATCCATGATCCGGCCGTGGATCACGACGGCCTCGCTCGACCCTAAGCCGACGAGTTGCCGAAGGGAGGTGGCTTCCGCGTGGAAGCATTGACGTGGCTTCATCTGACGCTCTTCCTCATCGCGACGGCGGCGCTGTCCGTGTATGCGCTGCATTTCCTGGTGCTCCTCTGGCTGTTCGTCCGTCGTCGGCGCACGGTGGGCGCCACCCAGCGGGACATCATGGATCGCTATCGCACCGGCCGCGCCGAGGAAGACTGGCCCGCGGTGGTGACTCAGATTCCGATCTACAACGAGCCGGAAGTCTGCGCCCGGGTGATCGAGGCGGCCGCCGCGATGGACTACCCGCCAGGCCGGCACGTCGTGCAGGTGCTCGACGACAGCAACGACGCCTCGCGCCACATCATCGATGCAACCGTCGAACGCCTGCGCGCCGGCGGGGCGCAGGTGGAGGTCATCCGACGACCGGATCGCGCAGGATACAAGGCCGGCGCGCTGGCCTACGGCCTGCGGGCCATCAGCGCCCCCTGTGTTGCGATCTTCGATGCCGACTTCATCCCACCGACGGACTTCCTGCGCCGCGCCGTTCCGCTGCTCGAAAGCGACGCCGGGCTGGGCTGCGTCCAGGGGCGATGGGGGCACCTGAACCGGGACGAGTCCTGGCTCACCGAAGCACAGGCAGTCGGCCTGGACGCGCACTTTGCCATCGAACAGGGCGCCCGCGCATGGAACGGCCTGATGATGAACTTCAACGGCACGGCCGGTGTCTGGCGTCGCGCCGCGATCGAAGATGCGCGGGTCGGCGGCTGGAGCGGCGACACGCTGACCGAAGATCTCGACCTGTCGTACCGCGCCCAGATGGCGGGCTGGCGGCTCGACTATTGCATCGACATCACCTGCCCCGCGGAATTGCCCGGCACCGTAGCTGCCTTCAAGAGCCAGCAGCGACGCTGGGCCACGGGTTCGACGCAGGTCGCGCGAAAGCTGCTGCCCGCGATCTGGCGCAGCCGTCACTCGCTGGCCGAAAAGCTAGAAGCCACGCTCCACCTCACGCATCACTCGGCTTCCCTCTGGATGGTGATCATGGCGATCATCGCGCGCCCGATGCTCCTTTCGGCTACGTCCGGCGGGGCGCTGCCCGTCGTGTTCTGGGTCGCGTGGACAGTCCTCGCCGCGGCGGCACTGTCGCCGTCGATCGTGTACACGTACGCCCGCCACAGCCTCGGCGGAGGATTCTCTGCGCTCTGGCTGGTTCCGCGGATCGTCATGCTGGGCTGCGGCATGTCCGCCAACAACGGCGCCGCCGTACTGACGGGGCTTTGGCAGCGAGGCGGAGAATTCGTCCGCACGCCCAAGTCCGGCAGCGTCGGCGTTCGACGCGCCGCCGGGAGCCATTCGTCCGCGCCGAGCCTCCTTTGGGTCATCGAACTGGCGCTCGGCCTCTACTGCGCGCTGAGCTTCGTCGGGTACGTCACCACCGCCCCCAGCGTGCTGAGCATCTTCCTGTTCCTGTACGCTGCCGGTTTTCTGACCATCGGCTGGATGTCGGCGCCCTGGTCGACCGGCGGTCCGCCCGCGCCGACGGAGCTTCGCCGGCCCAGCGGACCGGAAGCCCGCACCGGCCGCGCGTCCGTCGTCGTTGCCGACGTGCCCGCGTAAACCAGCGCGTGCAACACGCATGGACCGGCGCTCCGTCCTCGGAGTCCGCGCGGGCCGCACGCCGCGTCGAGCCATAGCGCGCACCCGCCCCGCTGCTGCTGCACGACCGGCTGCTTAAGAAAACGCCTGATTTCCTTGACGATCCACATGCGCGGTGGTACTGTCCGCAGCGTCTGATACTCGACATGATCGAAGGCACGTTGCCTTCAAGAGGATCGTCGATGCGGCCGGCGCAGCATCACACATCGAACCCGCCCGCCGGCCACCCCGTCGGTCACAGCGGCACGCCGCAATGGCGCGCCGTCGTCGCAGGACGCGCATGTCGATCGGCCCTGTAGGAAGTGAGGACGCGTAATGAGCAAGGAAGCCAAAGTCGCCGCGGGCCTGTGTTTGTCTGTGCTGCTGGTCTCGCTGCTGTGGTTCTACGCCGGGAAGGAGGCGCAGCCGGTTCAGGCAACCGGCGATTCGCTCGTCGAGGCGCTGACGCCCGCCGGCGGGCAACCGGCGCCCTCCCCCCAGCCGGTCGCGCCGCCCGCCACGCCGACGAACCGTACGGCCGACGCCGCACGCGAGTCTCAATCGCCGGACGCGGCCGCCGCGTCGCCCGAGCGGCTCACCCGGCTCGACGCCCCCCGTTCCATGCCGGACACGGCCGGCGCCTCTCCCGGCACGGAACAACACATCGTCCGCGCCGGCGATTCCCTGGCCCGCATCGCAGAGCTGTATTACTTCCGCGCCCGCAGCGAACCTGAGATCTACTTGCGTCTCCTGCAGAACGCCAACCCCACGGTCCTGGATCCGCAGGCGCTGCCCGCCAACTCCGTCGTCCTAATCCCGCCCGATCCGTACGAGGTGCTGCCGCCGGTGACACAGCCCGTGACCCTCGCCGAGGCCACCCGGGCGCCCGCGCAGCCGAGGACAGCCGATTCGACCGCCCCGGCCCGGACGACGCCGAGTACGACGCTGTCCACCCGCGAGTACGTCGTGCAGCGCGGAGACACGTTCTACGGCATCGCCGGCAAAGTGCTGGGCACCCCGACGCGCTGGCGCGAGTTGTTCGAACTCAATCGCGAACTGGTGCGCGGCGAGCCGCGTAACCTTCGACCAGGGCAGAAGCTGCGCCTTCCCGGAGCGTAGCGCCACACGCCGGCGCCAATCACGGGCGGCACGCGGCGCGGGTGGCACGGTCTCGTCTTCGAGGCCGTGGGCGCAGCATCGTCTTCGAGGCCGTGGGCGCAGCATCGTCTTCGAGGCCGTGGGCGCAGTATCGGCTTCGAGGCCGTGGGCGCAGTATCGTCGTCAGCGCCGCAGGTGTGCAGCGCCAGGGAAAGTGCGTTCCACCATGCCACGCATGCCACGGCCTGCCTTCGGTCCGCCTCCGGCGGATACCGCCCGATCCGCACTCGGCGAACGCCCACCTTGCGCCGCCCGATGCGTCCCGCACCCGTGCTTCCGCGGCCGATAAGTCGACATTTTGTGATCCAGCCACCTTTCGTTACGATAGGGCTTTCCGCGGTGACCCATTCGGGTCCGGGGTTGTACAGAGTTCAGTTCGGAGGTTTTGTCAGATGACACGAAAGATGCTCTGCATCGTGGCGTGTGCCGCGACGTGTACGGCTGGTTTCGCCGCCGGTCCGTTGCCGGCCGATCTGTCGGTCAAACTGCGCGGGTCGCTGCCGCAGGTTCTCGACAACGCTGCACCAGGAGACCTGATTCCCGTCACCATCGTGATGCGCGACCAGGTGCCGTACGAAGTCGTCCGCGCCAACGCGGTCGGCAACCGTGACGCCCGGTACGCCGCCGTCACGTCGCTGCTGAAGGCTAAGGCCGCCCAGACTCAGACCGGCGTCCTGAACGCACTCGACGCAGCCCGGGCCGAAGGGAAAGCCGAAGGCGTTTACGGATTGTGGATCAGTAACGTCGTCGCCGCCCGCACCACGCCGGACGTCATCCTCCAGATCGCCGACCGCGACGACGTCGATTACATCAACTACGACGAACCGGTTGGAACCGAAGTTCTGCCGTACGAAGAAGGTGAAATGATCGACACCCTCGAAGTTGAATGCGGCGTCGCGCGGATGAACACCGAGCGCGTCTGGAACGAACTCAACATCACCGGCCGCGGCACTGTCGCCGCGGTCATCGACACGGGCGTGTGCATCACCCACCCGGATGTGGCCGATCACCTCTGGTCCAACCCCGGCGAGATCCCGGGCAACAACATCGACGACGACAACAACGGCCTCATCGACGACGTTCACGGCTGGAATTTCTGGCGCGACAACAACGACCTCAACGACAATGACAACCCCGGCGCCGGCCACGGAACGCACTGCGCCGGCACCGTACTCGGCGACGGCACCAACGGCACCCAGACCGGCGTCGCGCCCGACTCGGAACTGATGACGCTGAAGGTTTGGAACGCCTTTGCCGGCGAGTCCATCATCTGGCGTGCGACGGAATACGCCGCGGCGCAGCGCGCTCACGTGATCAGCCTCAGCTACGGCTGGCCGCTGTCGCAGAATCCCGACAAAGTCACCTGGCGGCGGACGTACGAAAACGCCATCGCCGCCGGCACCGTGTCCGTCATCGCAGCCGGCAACAACGGAAGCTGCTGCCCGCCGACCGATTCGGTCACCACGCCTGGCAACGTGCCGGACGCGATCACCGCCGGCGCCGTGGACTGCAACGACGTCATCGCCGGCTTCAGCAGCCGTGGACCCGTCACCTGGCAGAACGTCCCGCCGTTCAACGACTGGCCCTACCCGCCCGGACTGATCAAGCCGGACGCCACGGCCGGCGGCGTCAACACGATCTCCCTGTCGAACAACTGCAGCGGCTATCGCAGCCTCAGCGGTACGTCGATGGCCACGCCGCACATCGCCGGCCTGGTCGCCCTGATGTATGAGTTCAACCCCGATCTGTCGCCGGAAGAGGTCAAGGAGTGCATCATGGCCACGGCCGTGGACCTGGGCGCCCCCGGGCCGGACAACACCTACGGCGCCGGCCGCGTGGATGCCTACGAGGCGCTGCTCCGCTGCACCGGCGATCCCGAGCCGGCCGCGTGCTGCTTCCCCGACGGCGGTTGTGAAGACCTCCTCCGCAGCGACTGCGTCGATGACGGCGGTCGCTGGAACTTCGGCGAGGCCTGCGAAGGCTTCCGCTGCCCGCAGCCGGGCGCCTGCTGCGTCACAAACGACCTTTGTGAGATAACCCTGGAGCGCGACTGTGTCGCCCGCGGCGGCGACTTCATCGGCGAAGGCACGGAGTGCAAAGACGTCTGTGCCTGCGACGTGATCAAGAAGCTCAAGGGCAAGTGCAAGGGCAGCGGCACCCTCAAGGCGATCGTCAAGTTCAAGAACACGTCGTGGGATGGACGGACGGTCAAGATGGGCGTCGGCGAACGGCTGCGCTTCGATGTCAACGTTCAGGGCAAGAAGGCGACCCTCTTCACCTGCTGCTTCAACGGCACGCAGGAAGTCTCGCTCCTCGAGCCCGACGGCTGCCTCGACCCGATCCGCGTCAACTGCCCGTAGTCGCCTCAGCGTCCTCGGAGCATTTGTCTGATGACCCGGCCGCGGTCCCGAACTCGGGGCCGCGGCCTTCTTCTTGCCACGTCATTTCGCCCCCCCCCCACTCAGAGCCGACACTCAGAGCCGCCACTCTGAGCGCCGCCTTTCAAGGTGGAGTTCCGGCTCAGACCGATGCGCCAACTCGCCGTGCTGCCGAGGCAGAGATGCACGCCGCCGGCGGGGTTCCTCGTCAGACGCATACCCGCACCCACGAACCGCAAACCGGGTCGTCGTTTCATCCCGATCAAACCCCGCCATGAATGTCGAAGATCCGCCCGCGGCGGGCCGTGGCTCCGAAGCTACCGGAAGTCGCGGCTCTGGGATTTGCCGGGCAAGGCGCCGAACTTCGGACGCCCGGGGCCGGCGCGCTGCGACGGCGGCGTCGCAAGCCGCGCCTGCGGCGTCGCGGG
This sequence comes from uncultured Phycisphaeraceae bacterium, assembly GCA_964648365.1. Taxonomy (GTDB): domain Bacteria; phylum Planctomycetota; class Phycisphaerae; order UBA1845; family UBA1845; genus SURF-32. The sequence goes on along the minus strand of CAZYLK010000020.1, from coordinate 35,306 downwards.
TTGAGATGGCGATGCCGCGGGTTGAGATTTCGGCGCCGCGGCCCGCGGTTGCACCGTCGCCAGCGTAGCGGCGACGTCTTCGAGCTTCGTGACGTTGACGTGTATGACTTCGCCCACCCGCTCGACCTTGCCCGTGGCGATCAGGCCGGTGGCGCCGCGGGCGACGCGGCGGCATCGCTCGTAGACGTTGGGCTTGATCACCAGGTTGGCGACGCCGGTTTCGTCCTCCAACGTGACGAAGGTGATGCCCTTCGCGGTGCCGGGTCGCTGCCGGACCAGTACCAGGCCGCAGACGCGCACCATGCGGCCGTGGGGGATGTCGCGAAGTTGCCGGTTGGGGACAACGCGGACTGCGTCCAGCGCGTCGCGCAGCAGGCCGATCGGATGGGCGGTCAGCGACAGGCCGGTGTGGTCGTAATCGCTGAGCACTTCGTCTTCGAGCGTGATCGGCGGGAGTCGGGCGCCATCCTCGTGCGGCCCCAGCCCGGCAAAGAGCGGCAGATCGTCCGCCAATGAGAGTACGTCCCACACCGCCTGTCGCCGGCTGATCCCCATCGACCCGCAAGCCCCCGCGGCCGCCAACCGAGCCAGCACCCCGCGCGGCGCCCCCGACCGAAACGCCAGGTCCGCAATGTTGCGATAAGGCCCGCTGCCTCTCCCGCGCACGACACCCTCGACTTTCGTTTCCGACATTCCCTTGATCAGTCGAAACCCCAGGCGGAGCGCGGGGCGGAAGGGAGTAAGGGAGTAAGGATGGCAGAAGGGAGTAAGGGAGTAAGGGAGTAAGGGAGTGAGGGAAGAAAGAGCGGAAACATCTTCCTGTGTCATTGTGCCTGTTCCCGCAGTGTCACCCCTATCAGAACCGCGACCATGAGGAAGCGGGTTCGGCGTCATCGAGGATTCAGGGAACGAATGCACAATGGAGCTTTCACGGTTCCTCTTCTCTTCCCTTACTCCCTGCGAGCAGAAGGGAGCGAGGGTGTAAGGGAGTAAGGGAGTAAGGGAGTAAGGGAAGAGCAGAGGGGAACATTGTTCCCCTTCGTGGAGTTTTTCTTCTCCGTGGAATAAGAGTGCGAAGGAACATTCGAAAAAAAACCAGAACAGGCCTCCCCTCCGCTCTTCTCTTCCCTGACTCCCTCACTCCCTGACTCCCTGACTCCCTTCTTCCATCCTGACTCCCTGACTCCCTTCTTCCATCCCTTCCGCCAGGGCGAAGCAGTCGTCTCCGCGCGGGCTGAAGGCCGCGGCTCGCTCAGCGATCCACGCTCGCGGTTTCGCTCCCCCTCTTCTCTTCCCTTACTCCCTGACTCCCTTACTCCCTCACTCCCTTCTTCCAAAAGACAATCATACTCACTCGCATTCACATCGATCGGCAACACCTCGACGCCGTGCTCCCGGGCGTCGCGGACAAGTTGGGCCGGAGCATAGAAACCCATCGGCTGGCTGTTGAGAATGGCGGCGCAGAAAACCGCGGGATAATACAGTTTCAACCAAGCGGATGCATATACCAGCAATGCAAACGACGCCGCGTGGCTTTCAGGAAATCCATAGTCGCCGAACCCGCGGATCTGCTCAAAAACCTGCTCGGCGAACTGTTCCGGCAGGCCGTTGGCTTTCATGCCTTCCAGCAGCTTGATGCGGAACTTCTCGATGCTGCCGCTGCGCCGCCAGGCCGCCATCGCCCGGCGAAGCTGGTCCGCCTCGCCCGGCGTAAACCCGGCCGCCACCACCGCCAGCCGCATCGCCTGCTCCTGAAAGAGCGGCACCCCCATCGTCTTTTTCAATACTTCCTTAATGGCATCGTTCGGAAAGACCACCGCCTCCTGCCCGTTTCGCCGCCGCAGATAAGGATGCACCATCCCCCCCTGAATCGGCCCCGGCCGCACAATGGCGACTTCTATGACCAGATCATAAAAGTTCCGAGGCTTGAGCCGCGGCAACATGCTCATCTGCGCCCGGCTCTCAATCTGGAAAACCCCGACGGTGTCGGCACGGCAGATCATATCGTAGACGGCCGGGTCTTCCGCCGGGATGTCCGTCAGGCCTGACGGCCTGCGGAAGGGAGTGAGGGAGTAAGGGAGTAAGGGAGTAAGGGAAGAGGAAGAGGGTAACGCGCTCACTTCTCGCCGCCCCAACTCCACGGCACAATCAGAACCGCGACCGTAAGGGAGTGGCTCAGGCGTCACCGCCGGATCAGAGAAGGAATGCGCAACAGCATCTTCACTCTTCCTCTTCTCTTCCCTCACTCCCTCACTCCCTGACTCCCCCATTCCCTTCTGCCCGGAGGAAGCAAGGGAAGAAAGAGCAGATGTATCATCTTGCGTCGTCGTTCCCGTTTCCGCAGTGTCACGCCAATCAGTACCGCGGCCGTAAGGGAGCAGCTTCGGCGTTACTGAGGGAATAGGCAACGAAAGCGCAATAAAGCTCTCACCCTTCTTCTCTTCTCTGACTCCCTCACTCCCTGACTCCCTTGCTCCCTTCTTCCTCAGCGTCTGCCTTCCCGCTCTCGCTTCGCCTCCAGCGATCGGATCAACGCCTGAAGAAGCCTTCGCACGTCGTTGATCGCCTCCAGGAGATGGTCGATGCGCTTTAGCATCCCGAGATCCTCCGCAATCAGTACCTGCGTCTCCAACTCCGCGAGCGAGCCGCGGGCCATGGCAAGGAACCGCAGATAGTCTCTCAGCGTCATCCGCGCATTCCCCTCCGCGATATTGCTCGGAACCGAGACGGCCGCCCTCCGTAGCTGGTGTCTGAGCCCATATTTCTCCACCGCCGGCAAGACGCCGGTCGACACATAGACTGCCTTGGTCATCGCCATCGCCTTCTGCCAGACGATCAGATCGCGAAACGTCCCTTTCTTTTGCATCTGTGTTCTCCGTAGGACCGACTTGGTTCTGCACATTGCTTGTACACAATGGTTGTTGTGTAGAGGGAGTGAGGGAGTGAGGGAGTGAGGGAGTCAGGGAAGAAGAAGAAAAAGAAGAAGAAGGAGTAACACCTAAGTGGGCGCGAGGGGTTCCTCTCTGCGTCCCAGCTTCCCTCTTGCTTTCTCTAACTCCCTCATTCCCTGATTCCCTGATTCCCCTCCGCCCGGAGGGAGTAAGGGAGTGAGGGAGTGAGGGAGTCAGGGGAAAGAAATCAGGATTTTTATGACTGTCAATAGGCTTCACATGTGCTGCGCTTAAGTCGGCGACGCACGAAGGCATGTCGCCTGATGTGGTGCCAGGAGTCCCCCTCTGCATCATCGCTTCCCTCTTCTCTTCCCTGACTCCCTCACTCCCTAACTCCCTTACTCCCTTCTTCCATCCTGACTCCCTTACTCCCTTCTTCAGGAGATTGAAGCACTTCTGCAGCGCAGTGAGCATCCCCAGCGCCAGGCAATCAACCTTCAGAATGCCCAACACATCGATGTCGTCCTTGTCCCATTCGATGAACGTCCGGTCCGGCATGGCGGTGTTTCCTATGGGGACCATTTCGTGCAGTGGGCCGCGGGTCATGACGAAGCCGCCGACGTGTTGTGAGAGGTGCCGCGGGAAACCCTGAATCTGGGAGACGAGTTCGCGCAGACAGCGGACGGTGTATTCCTCCGGATTAAGACCGGCCTCCCGCAGGGTCTCATCCGGCAGCGGCTTGTCGCCCCACCATTCGAGTTTCTTGGCCAGCAGGTCGACCCGATCCAGCGACAGACCCAGCGCCTTGCCCACGTCGCGCACGGCCGAGCGCGGGCGATATGAAATGACCTCGGCCACGATGCCCGCCCGGTCGCGGCCGTACTTCTGATAGATATATTGAAAAACCTCCTCGCGGCGCTCGTGCTCGAAGTCGATGTCGATGTCGGGCGGCTCGTTGCGCTCGCGGCTGACGAAGCGCTCGAACAGAAGGTCGATGCGGTCCGGGTCCACGGAGGTGACGCCCAGGCAGTAGCACACGGCCGAGTTGGCGGCGCTGCCGCGCCCCTGGCATAGGATCCCGCGCGAACGGGCGAAGCGCACCAGGTCCCAGACCGTCAGGAAATACGGCTCGTATTGCAATTCCCGTATAAGGTCGAGTTCATGCTCGATGGTCTTGCGGACGCGGTCCGGGACGCCGCCCGGATAGTGCTGCCGCGCCCCCTGCCACGTCAACTGCGTCAGATAGTCGAACGTGCCGACGCCCGGCGGGCTGAGTTCCTCCGGGTATTCATAGCGAAGCTCGTCAAGGCTGAACGTGCAGCGATCGGCGATTTCCACGGAGCGAGCGACCACCGCAGGATAATCATAGAAAATCCGCGCCATCTCCTCGGCGCCTTTGAGATGCCGCTCGCCGTTGGGAAACAGCCGCCCGCCCGCCTCGGCGATGGTACAATGCTCGCGGATGCACACCAGCACATCCTGCAGGAACCGCCGGTCGCGGCTGTGATAATGCACGTCGTTGACCGCTACCAGCGGAATCCCCGTCGCCCGCGACAGCGCCGCCCGAGCCGCCACCCGCTCCCGGTCCGCCCCCCCCGCATGGCTCGAGACGGCGAGGTACAGCCGGTCCGCGAAGGCTTCGCGGAAGGGAGTGAGGGAGTGAGGGAGTAAGGGAGTAAGGGAAGAGCGGAGAGGAGCATTGTTGCCCTTCTTTTGCTCTGCTCCAGCTCGCCACGCACAATCGCTTATTCCCAGCGAGCCGCGGGCTTGAGCCCGCGCGGCGTCGCCTTCGCGGTAAGGCGTGTCTTCGCATGTCTCGCCCGCGCTATCACGTTGCCGGCTGCAAACCGTCTCCGCGCAATTATCATCTCCCCTCTTTTCTTCCCTTACTCCCTCACTCCCTATCTCCCTTACTCCCTTCTTCTCCAGCACCACGCAAACCAGATCCTCCGCATGCGCCACCACGTCCGCGACGGCCAGTTCGCATTCGCCCTTGGGGGCGCGCAGCTTGCCGATCGTCAGCAGCCGGGACAGCCGCCCGTAGCCAGCCCGGTTCATCGCGTAGAGGGTGATCGGCGGGCCGTCGACGGGCAGAATCTCCGCCCCGATCAACAATTTGACGCTGTGCTCCCTGGCCGCCTCGTGCGCCCGCACCACGCCGGCCAGCGTGTGCCGATCCGTGATCGCCAGCGCGTGCAGCCCCAGCCCGGCCGCGGCCTCGACCAGTTCGCCCGGGGCGGACGCCCCCCGCAGGAACGAGAAGTTCGTCCGGCACACCAGTTCGGCATAGCGGGTTGGCGTACGTCGAGTAGACACGGTCGTCCTTCGACCAGTCTAGCCCGGAACCAAACAAAAAGCGAACATCGGGTTGATTCCCGGCGTTCCCGGTTCCCGCCGCCTCAGTGCCACGGTATTCATACCGGGTTCCATCCGCCGGGCGTCGAGAATCCGCCCGCGGCAGCTCCGGCAGTCCGGCGGAACAACCGGAATTCTCAAACTCTCTGCCAGATTCCAGAATGCTACGGAGCCGGCGGGACGGCAGACGTGAGCGCTTTCAACTCTGCGAGGGCGGACTTCGCTTCCGCGTCATCGGGGTGGTCGACCAGGATCTGCTCGTATTCGGCGATGGCCTCGTCGGTCAGGCCGATCTGAGCGGTGACGCGGGCGTGCGCGAGCCGCATCGAGACCGGCGCCTCCGCGCCCAGCGTCGTCAGCCCGTGGGCCAGGGACTTACGGACGTTGTGCCACTGCACGAGCCGCTCGATCTCGCCCAGTTCCTCCCCGGCGCGGGCGAAAAGCAGGTAGAACTCCGCGTTCTTCGGCGCAGCGCCGATCGCGTCCCGCAGGAACACCATGTAGACCTGATACTGGGTCTGCAAAGTGGTCAGCGCACCCACGTCGCCGAGGTTTTCGCGCCGCGCCGTCCTGGCCTGTTCCAGCGCGACCTCGGCCGCTTTGACGGCCTCTTCCAGCTTGCCCGACTCGCGCAGAAGCTGTGCAAGGTAGGTCAGATGCTCGATGCGCCGCCCGTCCGGAAGCTGGGCTGCACGTTGCGCCCAGGCCAGCGCCTCGGCCGCGCGGCCCTGCGCCCGCGCGGTGCGAGACAGGCCGAGCAGCACGCGTGGATCCCGGTCGTTGAGGGCATACGCCCGCTTGTACTCAGCCGCCGCCAGCGAGGCATACTGCTCGGCCAAGGCATCCCCCAACGTCCGAAACGCCTTCCAGTCGATCCGACCCTGCGGCGACTGGGCGTAGGCCTGGATCTCGCGGATCCCGTCCACGCCCTGTCCGGTCAGCAGCTTGATCCGCCCGGAAATCCACAGCAACCGCGGATCGCCCGGCGCCGCCACGGCCGCGAGCTTGAGCATCTCGGCCGCGCTGCGGAGGCTTTCGGAAGGGTCGGCGCCGGCTTCGATGGCGTCCAGAGATTGCAGGGCGGCGGCGATCGCCTCGTCCGCGCTGATCGCCGGCGCCGGCGAATCCGGGGCAGATTGGTTCGCGTTCTCAGCGGGCGGCGTCGGTGGCGGTGCATCCTGCCCGACGCAGACCTGAGCACCAATCACCAGGAGAATCGCACTCGCAAAGCGCGCAACCACCCGACGGTCCGCACGGCACGCAAGCGCAGACGCCGGCGCCGAAATGACACTCATCAGGCAGCCGCCCGAAGCTCGAAGGGTCAACATGCGCGTCTCCGGGTAGATGGGACCGATGCTGCTCCGCATGCGCGCGGCAGCCGGTCGCCGTACGCAACCCGACGCGATCATAGGCAAAAACGCTCGGCCGGAAAGGGACGCAGCGGCGCAGTCAGCCGCACGCCGGCCGTACGGCCCCGACCGCGCGATCGCTCAGCCCTCAATCGACAGGGAGGATACGGGCGTGTCCCCGTGCGTCGCCGCCGCCGGCGCTGCGGGGCTGGTTCCGCCGGCCCGCTCGGCCGCGATCCGGTCCACCACCATCTGCCAGGTCTCCCGCTCCATCCGCAGGATCTTCACGGCGTCATCGAGCGCCGTCACGTCATGCTGGACGTTCGCGTCGATCAGCTTCCGGTAGATGAACATGTACAGCGACGCCATACGCCCGCACAGCTCAGGGTTGACGTCGTGATTGAGCCCGTTGAACATCTCGAGCACGATATCCTGCGAGCGGGTCAGCCGATCGCACGAACGCTCGTAGTCCTTTGCCCCCAGCGCATCGCGGCCTTGCAGCGCGAACTTGATCGCGCCGTCGTAGAGCATCAACTGGAGCTGCTCCGGGGTCGCGGTCAGCACCGCATCGCGCAGGTAGGGATTGTCGACGGTAGACTCGCTCACGACGCACCTTGTATCGGCCTTTGCGCGGTACGGTTTGACCATTTCCGGCGGTGGGCGCGGTGTTCGGACCTTGCGTTCCTCACCGGCCAGAACGCCGCTGCCATGATCATAACCAGATGTTGCAACAAGACTTACGCTCTCGGGCTGCCAGTGGCCGCGGCCACGATTCGACTCACGCCGGCGTCTCGATCGGCGCCGAAACGGCCCCGGTGACCGCCGGGCCGCGGCGCTTGGCCTCCGGCGTCCGGTCCGCCAGGCTTACCGCCAGGCGGGCAAACTCCTCGTGGCACTGGCAGAACGCATCCACCACCGCCGGGTCGAACTGAGTTCCGGACGCATCCCGAATGATGCCGAACGCCTTCTGGTGGGAAAACGCCGGCTTGTAGGTGCGCTTCGTGGTCAGGGCATCATAAACGTCTGCCAGCGCCACGATGCGGGCGGACAAGGGGATCTCGTCGGCGCGCAGCCCGCGCGGATAGCCGTTGCCGTCGTACCACTCGTGGTGCCCCGACGTGACCTCAACGGCCATCTCGAGGAAGTCGACCCCCGGCGTGCGCGACAACACCGACTGAATCGTGCTCGTACCGATCTCGACGTGCGTCCGCATGACCGCCAGTTCGTGTTCATCGAGCGCGCCGGGCTTGAGCAGGATGTGATCGGGAATGGCCACCTTGCCCACGTCGTGTAGCGGCACCACCCGCTCCAGGTTGCGGATGAACGCATCGTCAATCATGTTCGCAAACGAAGGCATTCGGCGTAGTCGCTCGGCCAGCAGCGTCGAGTATCTCGTGACCCGTTCCAGGTGACGACCTGTGTCGTTGTCGCGATGTTCCGCCAGGCGGGCGAGGGCAAACACCACCGAATCGTGGGCACGATCGCGGGATTGTCGCGTCAGCATGACGCTGATCGCCGACGCCGCGATGTTGCCGACCATGTCCAGGCATTCCAGTTCGAAAAACGGCAGCCCGCCGCGGCTGACGTGATCCGTCACGTTCAGCACGCCCACGACGCACTCCGTGCCGTCGTCATGAAGCAGAATCAGCGGCATGCTCACGAACGAGCCGGATAGATAGCGCTCGCCCGGAGGGGGTTCGCTGCCGGCGCCGCTCTGGACGATCGGTCTGGCTTCGCTGAAGACGCGCCCGGCCACGCCCCGCCCGATCGGCTGACGCACGGTATCCACAATGGCGCGATCCAGCCCCAGGGCGCGGGCGATCGTCAGGTAGCGACGATCCGTTTCGGGAAGCATGATCGAGACGCGCCGGCTTCGCGTCAGTTGCGCGACGGCCTGGATCGTGCGATCCAATAGTTGCGGCAGCGTCGTTGCGGACACCACGTCGCGCGAGAATTCGAGCATCAGCTCGAACGCCCGCGCCTGCTCCGCACGGACGGCGTTGCTGTGCGACAGAGCCTTGCGCGTCAGGCCGGCCTCCGCCAGTTCCTTGAAACGCCGCAGAAAATCGGCCGGAGCCAGAGGCCTGCGCATGATCGCGCCCACGCCCGCGTCCACCGCCTGGAGGATCCCGCCCGCGTCGAGTGCGTCGCCGACCACGAGCATCAGTTCTGGACGGCAGGCATCCCCCGCCCATCGCCGCGACTCGATCCACGTCAGCGTCTCGGCCTCGCTCCCGTCGCAGCACAGCACGACGACCTCGAACGACAATCGCGCCAGGCGGTCTTCCGCGTCGCGGCAGGAGCGCACCACCGATACCTGATGGCCCGGCACGTCCGAGAGCAGTTTCTCGACACCGCTGGAATCCTCCTTCGCGTCGACGAGGAGTACGTTGGTCATCGACGACAGCGTGTCCACCACTGCTTCCGTCGGGCTTGCATCCAGTGCCCCCCCCGGCGCCGGTACGTGCGCAGGCTCATCCGCGCGCACCACGCGGTTGCGTCCGCGACGCTTGGCCTCGTACAGCGCGGCATCGGCGGCCTGCAACAACACGTCGGGATTCGGCGTGCTCACCCCGCGCTGCGCCACCCCCAGGCTCAGTGTCACGTTCAGCGTCGTATCCCCGAACGCCACCTGTGTCGCTTCAACGGCCTTGCGCAGTCGTTCAGCCGCAACGGCCGCCCCCTTCGCATCCGCATCGGCACAGATGACCAGAAACTCCTCGCCGCCCACGCGGCAGACGCGCTCCTCGGTGCGGGTCGCGTCCGCCAGCGACTTCGCGACCTCCTGCAACACGCGGTCGCCGGCCGCATGTCCATACACGTCGTTGACGGATTTGAAGTGATCGATGTCGGCCAGGATGCAGGAGAGCGGCCGGTCGTGACGGGTGGCGCGGGCCCAGGCTTCGTCAAGGAAGCGGACGGCCTCCCGGCGGTTGGTCAATCCCGTCAGCTCATCCGTAGTGGCCATGCGCTTCAGCGTCGCGTTGGCCTCCTCCAGCTTCTCTCGCGTCACCGCGAGCCTGGCGAACTGGAGATGAGCCTCGCGATGGCGCCGCGTAAGATCGGCTTGCAGTGCCGCCATGCGGAACCCCGACCGCAACCGCAGCAGCAACTCCTCCTTCTTCACCGGTTTGTAGAGAAAGTCGTCGGCGCCGGCTTCCATGGCCGATCGGATCGCGCCAGGCTCGGTGGCGCCGGTGAGGATGACAATGTACAGAAACCCCACGCCTTCGTGCTTGCGGAGCGCAGCACAGAGATCGACGCCGTTCATGTTCGGCATGCACCAGTCCGTCAGGACCAGCGGCGGCGACAGCTCCAGCACCATCCTCATGGCCTCGATGCCGTCACTGGCCGTCAGCGGCTCGTAACCGTCCTGCTCCAGGAGTCGCGAGACGAGCCGGCACACGTCCGGGTCGTCATCGACAATCAACACCCGCCTGTCATCCATTGTTTCGCTGCCGATCTTGCCGCCATGTGGCAAGTTATAGGACGCTAGTTAACGCGGACAGATGAGACTCGACGCCGTCTCATCGGTTCATTCAACTGCGGACATGGGCTGGCGCCCCGCGGCCGCGGCGCGTAACGGCCGGTATCTACGGGGGTAATTACCGTACGAGCGCCGCCGAAGGAGGCGGGCAGGCGCCCGTGATCCTGTCGCCCCCGCCGCTATAATCCCTGCCGTTCGTCCGATCGCCGGCCCGCGCGTCCGGCCGCTTTCGAGAGTCCGGATCATGGGAATTCCCGTCGTCGCCATTGTCGGCCGCCCCAACGTGGGCAAGAGCACCCTCTTTAACACCCTCATGCGCCGACGGATCAGCATCGTGGACCCCACGGCCGGGGTGACCCGCGACCGGGTTACCGCCATCTGTGAACTCGAGGGGCGCTACGTCGAACTGGTCGACACCGGCGGCGTCGGCATCGTCGACCGCGATGACCTCGGCGAACACGTCGAGCGCCAGATCGAGTTCGCCGTCGGCGAAGCCAGCCTGATCATCTTCCTGGTGGACGCGCGCGAGGGGCTTAGCGCCCTCGATCGCCGCACGGCCGAACTGCTGAAGCGCTACCGGGAGCGCACCCTGCTCGTCGCCAACAAGGTTGACGAGCCGCACATGGCGGCCCAGGTCGGCGAGTTCGTCCGCCTCGGTTTCGGCGAGCCGCTCTGCATCAGCGCGATCAGCGGCGGCGGACGCGGAGAACTCACGGAGGCGCTGCTGGCGGCGCTGCCGGCGGACGAAGGCGACGAGCCGATCGAACCGGTGATGAAGGTCGCCATCGTCGGCAAACGCAACGCCGGCAAGAGCACGTTCATCAACGCGCTGGCGGGCCAGGAGCGCATGATCGTCAGCGAAATCCCCGGCACCACGCGCGACAGCGTCGACGTGCGTTTCGAAAAGGACGGGCGAACGCTCGTCGCGATCGACACCGCCGGCGTGCGCAAGAAGAGCCGTATGGTGGACCCCATCGAGTACTACGGCTACGAACGCGCGCTCGCCTCAATACGCCGCGCCGACGTCGTGATGCTGTTCGTCGATGCCACCGAGCCGGTCGGGCAGGTAGACAAACGCCTCGCCCACCTGATCCTGGAGGAGCGGAAACCCTGCGCGATCGTCGTCAACAAGTGGGATCTGGCCAAGGGCCGGGCGGACACCAACGCCTACGGCGATTATCTGACCAAAGTGATGCCCATGCTCGACTTCGCGCCGGTGGCGTTCACGTCCGCGGTGTCCGGCCACAACGTAGACGCCGCCGTGGACCTGGCGACGACCCTCTTCAAGCAGGCCCGCGTTCGCGTGAGCACGTCCAGGTTGAACACGGTGATTCAGGACGCGGTCGCCGCCAACGCCCCCCGGCCGAAGCGCGGCAACAAGAGCCCGAAGTTCCTGTACGCCACGCAGGTCTCGGTCGCACCGCCGACGATCGTCATTTTCGTGAACCGACCGGCGCTGGTCACGCAGACCTACCAGCGATTCATCACCAACCGGTTGCGGAGCAACTTGCCGTTCGAAGAGGTGCCGATACGATTGCTCTTTCGTGCCAGAGCGGGCGAGGCGATGGTCTGACAGCCCGTTGAAATGGATGTCGCATCGGCCGCACGCGTGGCAGGAGCGCTGAATCGGGCACGCACGCTCCTTGTGGCGCCGGCTTTCGCCCCGTGGTTCCACCGTTTGAATCCGGCGCCACGGGTAAGGTCAGCCGTTGCAGCAGGCCGGCGGCGCAGCACAGACGCGGGGCGCAGAAGAAAAGGGAGTAGACACAATGTCCATTGAGTTCAAATGCCAGTCTTGTGGTCGTTCGGTCAAAGCCCCCGACAACGCCGGCGGCCGGCGCGGCAAGTGTCCCTTCTGCAACGTCAGCGTGTTCATCCCCGCGCCGCCCTCCGAGTCTGACGAGATCGGCCTCGCGCCCATCGACTCCACCTTCGCCGCCCGCGAAGCGCAGCTCCGCAAGGAATCCATCGACTACGCGGCCGCGGTTGATCACGACGAAGCCCGCCCCGCCGGCGCCGATACGCCCAAGACCGGCCCTCGACGCGCCGCCGACGGCGACGCCGTGCTCGTCGACATCCCCGTCGAGGTCGAGAACTTCGTTCGTGCCATGCACGGCAGTGATCTGAAGATGGCCGACCGCGTCGTCTCGCGCCTGCGACAGCGCCCCGGCGCCGCCCGAGATTACATCCAGGGCATGATGGTGGATCAGCTCGGGATCAGGGTTGAGGGAATTCCCACGCCCCTTATCCAGGGATTTCTCAAGAACCTGCTGACGCGGATCAGCTAGCCTGCGGCCTGCGGAAGGGAGTCAGGGAGTAAGGGAGTGAGGGAAGAGAAGATGGGAGAATCGTGCCCTGTTGTGGCTCGTACCTGAAAGGGAGCGTCGGCTGCGTGAATAACGGAGTGCGGGAGTAAGACTTGCAGTCACCTCGGCCGACGATCGCCGCGGAGTCCGAACTGACAGAAGGCGCAGCGCTCTCGTCTGCTTTTCCCTTGTCCCGTTACGCCGCTCTTCCCGCCGCCGACGCCTTCGGCTACGAGCCAATCAGCGGTACGACTCTCCCATCTTCTCTTCCCTTACTCCCTCGATCCCTTACTCCCTCACTCCCTTCTTCCATCAAATCTGATAATCCGGCATCACCGTCGCTTCGAGCGGGGGCGCGGCCGTGCCCGCCGGTTTGCGGTTGCGATAGTGAAGCTCGGGCGGTTTGAACGTCACGGTGCAGCCCGGCGGAACGCTGCTGGTCAGAAAGACCGAGCCGCCGACCACGCACCCCTTGCCCAGCACCGTATCGCCGCCCAGCACGATGGCATTGGCGTAGATCGTCACGTTGTCCTCGACCGTCGGATGCCGCTTGACGCCCCGGATCGCCCGGCCGCGCTCATCCTTCGGAATCGACAGCGCCCCCAGCGTCACGCCCTGGTAAATCTTCACGTTGTCGCCGATCACCGTCGTCTCGCCGATCACGACTCCCGTGCCGTGGTCGATGAAGAGGTTCTCGCCGATCTGTGCGCCCGGGTGAATGTCCACGCCTGTCTGCGCATGCGCCCATTCCGACATGACGCGCGGCAGAATCGGAACTTCCAACCGGTAGAACTCGTGCGCCAGGCGGTAGACCGTCACCGCAAACAACCCGGGGTACGCGAGAATCACTTCGTCGAAGTTGCTCGCGGCCGGGTCGCCGTGGAAGGCAGCTTCAACGTCCGTCTCCAGCACGTCGCGAAGCGCCGGCAGCCGTTCGAGAAACTCGTGCGTCAGCTTTCTGGCCCGCTTGTCGCACGGCCGGTCCTGCACGCCGGCCGGGTCGCGGGCCTCCTGATCGTAGCAGAGACAGTTGAACACCTGGTGAAAGACCAGGTCCGCGACTTTGGGCAGCAGGTCGCCGACGTGGTACCGCGCGTTGAATTCGGTCAGATGCTGGTGGCCGAAAAAGCCCGGATACACCAACTCCAGCATCCCTTCCGTCATCGTCACGATCTGCCGGCGCGAGGGCAGGTAGACCCGGTCGATGTGCTGAATCTTGCGGCGGGCGCGGTAGCTGGCGACGAGCTTGTCCACCAGCGTGTCCAACTCCCGGCCGAAGTCGAAGTATCCGGTCTTCATGATGCGACATCCGTCGGCGGTTGAAGAAAACGTGTCAGGATGATTTTTCGGACACCGGTCCCAAGTTTGGAAGTGTCACACTCCGCGGTGGATGATCCAGGCGCGGACGCGCGCTGCTGAAAAATCATCCTGACACCTTTTCTTCGGCGAGCTACGTCAGTTGCGCCGCCCGCACGGCGGGACGGCCGTTGCCGCCGGCGGCCGGGATGGGGTTGTTGTGCTCGTCGAGCCGGGCCGTGCGGGGCTTGAACGTCCCGTCGCGAAGCGCCGACTCCTTAACCCAGGCGAACGACATGATGATAATCCGGTCGCCGGCGCAGCCCAGACGGGCGGCGGCGCCGTTGAGGACGATCCGGCGCGAGCCGGCTGCCTCCGGAATGGCGTAGGTCTCCAGCCGGCTGCCGTTGTTGATGTTCGAGACGAGAATCTTCTCGTACGGATAGAGCCCCACCAGATCCATCAGCTCGGTATCGATCCCCAGGCTGCCCTCGTACTCGATGTCCGCCTGGGTGATGCGCGCCTGGAACAGTTTGGAGCGAAGCACTTGTACTTTCACGGCTTATGACTCGCGTCGGTGAACGTTGGAGGATTCTTGCATAACCCGTGCCGGTTGTCAAAAAGGCCGGCAACGCCGCAGACGCCGCCAGGCGGCGCCGTGCCGCGGCTGGATATCGTAGGCTTGCCCCGGCGGGGTGATCGCCCCGTCCCGCCCGGCGGGTTCCGGTAACCGATTCGATGGTCGTGGGAGTGTGTGAATGAGCGCCTGGAAGGAACGATTCGCCCGAAAGATGGAGACCGTCCGCAGCACGTTCAACGACTGGTTCGAACGCCAGATGGTGGACGCTTTCGAGCCGATTCTGGACGACTTCGGCGACTTCACCCATCAGCACGGCTTCTCCACGACCACCCCGCAGCACCGACCCGGATTTCGGACCTACAAGTTCGCCCTGTCCGAGAACGCCTATCTGTTGACGACGCTGTCGATGGAGGGCGTCGATCGGTGCGGCTTCCGGGCGGAGTTCGCCGTGCCCCGGGCCAACGTGCCGGACCTGCGCGAATCGGCCGACCTCGGAGACGTACACGCGCACTGGTTCCAAAGCTGCCTGGAAGCGGCGTTCGACCGCTTCGCCGACGCCTTCAGCGATGCCTCCTGCAAGATCCTGACGGAGCAGGCCGAACTCGTGGAAGCGTAGAGCCGGTTGCCGGTGGACAGACGACGATGTGGCGGCGCGGTCCCCGCGGACTTGGGCGATCGGATCGTCGATTGCAATCCGGTGCAACGGGACCGCCGGTAGCAGACCGGCGCGCAATACCACCGGCTGCAAAGCGGCGCCATCTTCGGATCAGGCTTCCGGCTCGATCGTGACGGTGAGCTTGAAGGTGGCGAACTGCTCCTGATAAAGCTCCGCCCGCTCCTTGTGTGTGACCAGCAGCAGGGCGACGCCCGTGTTGTGTGCCTCGATGGTCTTCTCGACCGCATCTTCCACCGGGCTTCCCATGAGCTTCATGATCGTCAGGATCACGTGCTCCATGGTGTTGACCTCGTCGTTGTGCAGCAGAACCCGAAACGGCGGGAGCAGCCTGGGGCGAGGTTTGGTTGGCGCGGGCTTCGGAGGCGCGGCCACCGCCGTCTGTCCGCCGCCGTCCGCCTCCACCGCGACCGAAGATTCTTTATGATCCGACACGTCGGTTCATCCTCCCTGCCGACCCGGCCGCGCCCGGTATCCGCACGAAGCACGTCGCGCGCGAACTGCCGGCCGCCGATCCCGCCTGATCGCTTGCTTCGGGATTATATCGGCACGTAACCCCAGGTCCACTAAACCCTTACTCTTCCCAACCGCGGCGCGTGTTCCACGTCTACGGCGCGCCCGACCGCACGGGAGCGGATGGGAATCGAACCCACCAGGGGCCGCGTTAACGACCCCTCAACGGCTTTGAAGGCCGCGGGACCCACCAGGCGTCCGGACGCTCCCCGCTGCGGATCAACGGATAACGGCGGGCGGGCGCGTTCGCAATGGTCCCTCGCCGCGGCAAGGCTGCGTCGAGCATGCGCGGCGCCTGCGTCGGGCGCGCCGGCGCAAGCAAGACCGGCGCCCGCATGAGCTCCGCGGGCGCCGGCCGTTGGTTTCGCAATAGGCCCGCTGGCCGAAGCCGGGGGACCGATCCGACCTGCGTCAGTTGCACGGCATGTTCGGGCAGACGCAGCCCTCGTACGACGGGCGGAAGCCGCCGCCGATGCCGTTCAGGTCGGTGCAGACGCGCGGCGCGGGCAGGGTATCTTTCTGCCACTCGGGACCGCGGACGATCAGGCAGGACGCGGTGCCGTAGGTCAACCGTTCGGTGCCCGGATCCTTCTGGCACGCCGTGTTACGCAGGGGCCAGTCGCGGTCGTTGATCTCATAACGGCCCGAGACGTAGTGCTCGTAGTAGCCGTTGGCGTCGCGGGTGCCCTCGATGATCATCTTCTGATAGGCCGCATGGGCATCGCAGAAGGCTCGGACGTAGTGCCAGTCGTCGCCGTGCCAGCCGCGCAGCGTCTTGAGCGGCCCCAGGTCGACGCCGAGGTGGCCGAGGTGGCCGCAGATCTCGCGCTGCGACGCCCAGGCCCAGCGCCCGATGTTCTCCTCGTAGTAGATCGTGCGGGCGGCGTTCGCGACGCGCGACAGCGGCCGCAGGTACGGCGAGTTGCTGTGCAGCTTGCCGGAGCCGTTGCTGGCGCCGGTCAGGAAGACGTTGGCGGCGTAGCTGTTGCCGAACCAGTCGTAGGACGAGGTCTGCCCGTCGTCGATCCAGCTCTGGCAATGCGCGCCGCGCGGCGGGCCGTCGTCACCGGCGCACTGAAAGTCCTTCAGATCGAGCCGCGTGTCTCGAAGCTGCTTCTCGGGCGTGTCGTTCTGGTAATCGGCGAAGTCGAACTTGTAGACGATCTTGTTCAGCGGGCGGCTGGCGGGTCCGAAGCCGCAGCGGGTGCCGAACTTGCTGGACTCGGGCTTCTTGGCGCCGCCGCAGAACCCCGTCTCGCCGACGCCCGACTTGCCGCCCCACTCGTACGCGCCGATGTAGGTCGGCGTCTCCGGATCCTGGTTGAAATTCAGCGGATGGATCGGGATGGCCCAGCCGCCCTCCTCCTCCGCGGCATAAAGCCGGCTGGCGGTGGCCAGGCCCTTGATATGGGCCAGGCAGACGCTGCGTTTGGCCTGCGCCCGCGCCTTCTGCAGCGAGGGCAGCAGAATCGAGATGAGCAGGGCGATGATCGCGATCACGACGAGCAATTCGATCAGTGTGAACGCGCCGCGGTTGCGAGTCCGACGTGGGGAAACAGCGGTCTTCATTGAGAAGGTCTCCTTTCGCATCAAACACATTCGATTTGCATGTCGGCTTTGCGTACGCCGCCAGGAGACGAGGGCCGGCCGGGGCGGCACGCAGGCTTAATGACATCCTAACAGAAAAGACGTCCGTCGTACACCGTCGGCGGTCGTTTTTTTCAGGTGGGCCGAGCCTGACCCCGGAATTCGGCCCACGCAGCCCCGGATCGGCGTCCCCGGAAGCAGGATCGGCCGGCCCCGCGGGGCGCGGGGCGGCGCCGGGCTATAATCCGGGGGGCGGCCGTGGGAGCGGACCACGCCGCTTTGAGGAGTGTTGGACGTTGGCGTGCGAAGTGACCGAGGAGAAGCTGTGGAGCTGGCTGGATCGCGCTGATCCGCAGCTCAACGCCCACCTGGCCGCGTGTCCCCTGTGCCGCACGCGGGCGCGGGATCTGCGTACGACGATCGATGCCGTCGCCGACGCGGGGCCGAAGGCCACGTCGCCGCTGCCGGAGACCATCGGCCCCTACGAGATCATCGGGGTTCTGGGCGAAGGGGCGCAGGGCATCGTCTTCGAGGCCCGCCAGAAGACGCCGGCCAGACACGTGGCGCTCAAGGTCATCAAGGGCGGGCGGCACGTCGTACCCGAGGACATCCGCCTCTTTGAGCGCGAAATCCACACGCTCGCGCTGCTGAAGCACCCGTCCATCGCCGCCATCTACGATGCCGGAACCACCGACGACGGCCATCATTTCTTCGCGATGGAACTCGTTCATGGCGAGCCGCTCACCGAGTACGTGGAAGGCCGCAAGCTGCCCTTGCAGGCCCGCGTCGGCCTGCTGCGGGACATCTGCACCGCGATTCACTATGCCCATCAGCGCGGCGTGATCCATCGCGACCTGAAGCCCGGCCATGTGTTGATCGAGGCCGACGGGCGACCGAAAGTTCTCGACTTCGGCCTCGCCCGCGTCATCGACCCGGCTCAAAACGAGCCGATCGCCGCGACGCGGGTCGGGCGCGTGCAGGGCACGGTCCCCTACATGAGCCCGGAGCAGATTCGCGGGCGCACCGACGATGTGGACGTCCGAACCGACGTGTATGCACTCGGCGTGCTGATCTATCAGACGTTGACGCAGCGCCTCCCCTACGACGTGACGGGGCTTGACGCCCTGGAGGCGGGCAATGTCATCTGCGGCTCGACGCCGGTCCGCCCCTCGACCGTGGACCGCCATCTGCGCGGCGAGATCGAGACGATCGTGCTCAAGGCGCTGGAGAAGGAGCCGTCGCGGCGCTATCAGAGCGCGCTGGCGCTGGCCGACGACCTGGAGCGATTCCAGACCGGTCAGGCGATTCAAGCCCGGCCGGCCAGCCTGCTGTATCAGTTTCGCAAGCTCGTGCTGCGGCACCGGCTGGCCACGGGGCTGGCGGCCGCAGTCCTCGGACTGCTGGTTCTGACGGCCGTCGTTACGACGGTGGCCTACCGCAATCAGCGTGAAGAAGCGGAGAAGACGCAACGACTGGCGGATTCGCTGGAGTACATCCTCACGCTCTTCAACCCGGAGGGCGCGACCGGCCCGGTCGACCTCTACCAGATTCTCGCGGACGCCTCCGAACGGATTGAGGAAGACCGCGACATCTATCCGGATGTCGAAGCCAAGACACATGCGGTCATCGGCAATGCCTACCTCGGTCTCGGACGGTATGACATGGCGGCGCGCGAGTTGTGGCGCGCCCTCGGGCTGCAACAGGGACTCCACCCGACCACGGACCACGTGGATCTGGCCGCGGTGCAGCAGGATCTGGCCGCGGCGCTTTTTGCCAAGGGCGATCTGCCGGTCGCCGCGAGGTTATTTCAGGACACGCTTGAAATGCGCCGGCGCCTGCTGGGCTCGGAACACAAGGACGTAGCCGAGACGCTCAACGGCTTCGCGATGCTCCTGCAAGCTCAGGGTGAAACGGCCCGGGCGGAGGCGCTCTACCGCGAGGCGCTCGACGTCAACCGCACGCTGTTCGGCCCGGAGCATCCGGCCGTGGCCTCGACGCTGCACAACCTCGCCACGTTGCTGCGGGACCGCGGCGATCTGGCCAGCGCCGAGGCGCTGTTTCTCGAAGCGCTGGACATGCGGCGACGCCTCCTGCACGAGCGCAGCACACACGTGGCCGCGACGCTGGACGAACTCGCCAAGCTCCGCCAGATGCGCGGCGACATGCGCCAGGCCGAGAAGGACTTCACGGCCGCGCTCGAGATGCGCCGCGCCCTGCTGACGGAATCTCACCCGCAGGTGGCGCTGAGCCTCGACAACCTGGCCCGGCTCTACGCGGACCGGGGAGACTTGAGGCCGGCGATTCGGGGTTTCCGCGCCGCGATGGAGTTGCGGCGCCAACTGCTCGGGGCCGACCATCGGTTGACGCTCGAGTCGATGGAGGGACTGGCCGACGTCCTGGCACGAGCAGGGTTCAACGAAGCGTCCGCGGCCATGTACTTGCAGGTTGCCGACACGCTTCGCGGCCACCTCGAAACGCGCGACGGCCGATCGCGCGTTCAGTCCGAGCGAAACTCCGGCATGGTCCGCGTGCTCAACGCCGCCGCGCGTCAGTGGCTGGGCCTCGACCGGCCGGAGGACGCCGCGCCGCTGCTCGCCGAGGCCCTCACGCTGAGGCGGCGGGACCAGCGTGTCACCGAAGCCGAACTCGGCACCGCGACGCTGGCCCTGGGCCGGTGCCTGCTGAATGCCGGTCGCATCGCGGAAGCCGAGCCGCTGCTACGGGAGAGCATCGAGCGACTTTCAGGATCGCCGGGCAGCCAGGCGGAAGAGGCGGTCGCTGCGTTCGAGCAATTTTGCGCCCGCTGCGATGCCGCGGGCGATCTGCGCAGCGTCGTGACCGCGCGGCTGATCACCGCAGCCGAGGGATTTGTGGATTCGGCGGACTACGCCGCCGCGTCCTTGCTGTTCGGCCGGGCCGTGGAACGTGTGCGCACCGGCGCTGCAACGGAGCGTTGGCGCCTCTCCGGCCTGCTTCGGGCATGGGGCGAGATTCTCGCTGCACTCCGCGATGACGAGAGCGCATTGCTGGTGTATCGGGAACTGCTTTCGCTCGATCGGGCGCAGTACGGGGACGACGCTCCGGTCGCGCTCGACACCATGACCGCCATCGCGTCGGCGCTGCGAAACCTGAACCGACCAGTGGAGGCCGCAACGGTTCTTGAGTCCGTACTGACCGCACGGAGAGCGGCTGCACAGCCCGACGCGGCCGCGACGGCGGCGGTTCTTCTGCAACTGGCACAGATCCAGTTGGACCGGGGGCTGGTGCGAGAGGCGGAGTTGCTCGCCCGCGAGTGCGTGAGCATCCGATCGCAGGTCTTGCCGGCGGATCACTGGCTGACGGCAAATGCCCGCAGCGTGCTGGGCGGATGTCTGCTGGAGCAGCGCGCCTTCGCGGAGGCCGAGCCGATGCTGGTCGAGAGCCGCGCCGTGCTGACAGCACAACTCTCGGCGGAGCACGGGTTGAGCATCGACGCCACGGAGCGGCTGGTGCGATTGTATGACCGATGGGGGCGGCCGGAACTCGCCGACGTCTACCGACAGAAGCTCGCCCGTGCCGAGACGGGTGGAGCGGGGTCGTAGGCGCAAACCGGCCGGCGAAGCCGCGACAGTCCCCCAACTGTCAGCGGCTCCGCGGCGCGGATTCGCGAGGCGGCGGGCAGGGTCAGGCCCCCGACCGCAGCACCCTCACATGACTACGGGCATTCGATGTCGTCGCACGAACGACGCGGCGCGAACCGACCTTCCTTCGCCCGACACGCGCGCGGCGAAGTCTGCTCGCAGGCGCCGTTCGGCAGGCAGCAGGCGCCGCCGCGCTGAGGACGACGGCATTCGATCTCATCGCAGCTCTTGCCGGGGATCAGGCGTCCGCCGGCGGCGCGGCAGCGCGCTCGGTTGGCGTTGGCGCACGACCCGTCTCTCATGCAGCAGGCGCCTTCCGGGTTGGGACGCCGGCGGCATTCGATCTCTTCGCAACTCTTGCCAGGAATGAGCCGCCCCCCCGCGGCGCGACAGCGCTCACGATTGGCATTCGCGCACGATCCGTCCTTCATGCAGCAGGCGCCCTCGGGATTGGGACGCTCGCAGTTGACATTCTCGCAGGACCGACGGGGCAGGAACTTCCCGCCGGCGCCCCGACATCGCTCAGGATTGGTGACGGCGCAGGATCCGTCCGGCAGGCAGCAGGCGCCTTCGCGCTTGGGGCGCTCGCAGTTGACGTCTTCGCAGTCCCTGCGGGGCAGGAACCGGCCGCCCGCACCCCGGCATCGCTCGGGATTCGTCACGGCGCACGAGCCATCGGGCAGGCAACAGGCGCCCTCCGGATTCGGCCGCTCACAACTGATGTCTTCACATGCCTTGCCCGGCAGGAAGCGGCCCCCCTCCGAGTGGCATGTGCGCCCGTCGGTGTTCTTGCACGAACCGTCCTGCAGGCAGCAGGCGCCGCCTCCGCGCTGAGCCATCGCCTGCGCTGCCGCGGACGCCGCGACGGCGACGATCACCATCAAACAGAGAGTCTTCTTCATCGTGTCTGAACCTCCAACCGAAACAGGCCGCCGGACAGGCTTGGGTGCGACGCCGTTTGCACGGCGCGCCTGCCGAGGAGGCAGGGCCGATCGCCCGCGGCCGCAGACTACCCGTCGTTCACTCGACGGCGCTAAGCCCCGGCGCACATGCGCCGGGGCCGGTAAGCCCCCAAAAGTGACGAACTCCTCCAAGTCGCCATTCTTGCGGTTCCCAACCGGCAATCCAGCAACATTAGTGGCGTCTTATCGAACGGGCCGACTGCTCAGATCGGCTCGGCGACGCACTTCGTCATCAACGGCGACACGGTCGCTTTGATCGCGCCGGACGCCCGGTCTAGGATGCAGCCGCGCGCCGTCGACTCAACTGCCCCACCCGTGAGCGAAGACCACGATGAGCCGCTTCCGAGCCAGCGCTTACGCCAAGATCAATCTCGCCCTCCGCATCG
Organism: uncultured Phycisphaeraceae bacterium; assembly: GCA_964648365.1. Classification (GTDB taxonomy): domain Bacteria; phylum Planctomycetota; class Phycisphaerae; order UBA1845; family UBA1845; genus SURF-32. The sequence goes on along the minus strand of CAZYLK010000020.1, from coordinate 13,301 downwards.
TGGGGCGTCGCCCCGACGGCTTCCACGAGTTGGAGTCGATCGTATCGGGGCTGGACTGGTACGACCGGCTCACGGCGGAGTCGACGGACGACGGCGTCGATTTTCATTGCGATCAACCCGGCCTTGGAGGCCGGGAGAACCTCGCCTGCCGCGCGGCGATGTTACTGCGGGAGCGTTTCGCCGTGGCGGGCGGCGTCCGGCTCAGATTGGATAAATCGCTCGACGTGGGCGCCGGGCTTGGGGGGGGCAGCAGCGACGCGGCCGCCGCCCTCATGCTCTGTAACTCTTTGTGGCGTATTGGTTTGGAACGACTGGGGCTGGCGCGGCTCGGAGCGGAACTCGGCTCGGACGTACCGCTGTTCTTTCATCTGCCCCACGCCTGGATGACGGGGCGGGGCGAGGTCGTGAGGTCGATTCGGCTCGCCTGGTGCGGCTGGGTCGTGCTGCTCCGAACGGGTCTGTTCGTGTCAACGGCGGAGGTGTACCGCCGCTGGCGGCCGGAAGATGCTTGCATTGACGGCCCGGAGCGGCTTAACTTGGTTCTCAAAGCCGCGGACGCAGGGTCGATGGAGCGATGGGCGTTCAACGACCTGGAGGCGGCCGTGTTTCGCACCGTGCCGGAGATGGAGCGACTTCGCCACCGGCTGCGCGAAGCCGGCATCGATCGTCCCCTGCGCGTCACCGGCGCCGGATCCGTCTTGGTTTTGTTCGAGGACAGTAAGGCAGCAGCTCAAGGGACGGCCGCGCGGGTGCTCGAGACGGGCGTTGTTCGCAACGTTTCCGTGGCTCGTGTACTGGACACCGAGACGCTAGACGTAACCGAGGAGTAGGCCATGGAAATCACCAACGTGGGCGTACGCTTGATTCCCGGATCGCGCGACCGGCTCAAGGCATTCTGCACGATCACCTTTGACGACGAGTTCGTGGTGCGCGACCTGAAAGTGGTGGAAGGCCCCAGCGGCCTGTTCGTGGCGATGCCCTCGCGCAAGCGCATGAGCCGCTGTAGTCGCTGCAGTCACAAGAACGAGGTCCGGTCTCACTTCTGCAACGGTTGCGGCGCTGCCCTGCCGCCGGAACGCGTCGAGCGCACCCAGAACAACGGAAAGCCCGGTTCTCACACCGACATCGCCCACCCCATCAACTCCGAATGTCGCGAGCGCGTCCAGCACACCGTGCTGGAGGCCTTTCAGCGGCAGTTGGAGGAACACGAGGCCCGACGGGCCGCCGGTCACGACCGCGACCCCGAGCAGCACGAGGACGACATGCTGGAGGATTTCGATGCGGTCGACGCGCACCGCGAACCGGCAGGCGGTCGCGAGCCTGTCGCCGGGCCTCGGGATGGCGCGAGGGGGCATTCGGAGCGCCCCAGGGAGAAGTCGCCCGTAAAGGACCGTATCGTTCCGGCGCCGCAGACGGCGGCGCGCGTCGCGCCGCCCCCGTCAAACGTTCCGGCGGACGAAGCCTTCGGAGCCGGGATTCTCTGAAGTTCCCGGCTTGGCGCAGACCGCAAAGCCGTAGTCGGCAATCACGCTCACGAGCGTCCCAGCCCGCGGCAACCGCTGGGTAGACGCTGGCTAGCTCCGCACCTCGGGTGGCAGCGCCGCGAGGAGCTTTCGCGTCGCCGCCGACTTAGCCAGGTCGGATTCGTCGTGGACGGCTATCCATCGCACGCTCTGCCCGACGGGGCGCAGTTCCGGTACGCGCGACGTCGCCGCCACATACGCTTCGAAGGTGTATGTACGGTGCGTGAGTCGATGCACGAGGGTCGCATAGCGCGCGACCCCGGGGAAGCGCCCGCGGGCGTGTTCGCGCCAGATTCGCCAGGCGGTTGCGTCCATTCCTTCGCCGCTGACGGGCGACCCTGACGGCAGTTCCCACAGCCCCGCCCACAGCCCGCGGTCGGGCCGCCGGGTCAGCAGCACCCGACCCCCGGCGATCACCGCCAGCGAAACCATGACCTCGTCCTTCACGGGAGCGCGCCGAGTCGCCGCCGGCAGCGGCGCCTGGTCCGTCAGCCCGGTCCGGCACCATCGCCGAAGGGGGCAGGCGTGGCACGCCGGTTGTCGCGGCATGCACGTCGTTGCGCCTAACTCCATGAGGGCCTGGTTGAAGTCTCCCGGGCGAGCGCGAGGCGTGAGACGCTCCGCCGCCGCCCAGACGGCGCGATTCCTGTCGTCGCCTCGGCCGGGCAGATCAAGTCCGGCCAGCCGCGACAGGACGCGCGTCACGTTGGCATCGACGGCCGGCGTGCGCTGGCCAAACGCAATCGACGCGATCGCGCCGGCGGTGTACCGACCGATCCCCGGCAGCGCTCGCAAGCAATCCGCCTGCCGGGGAAACGCGCCGCCGTGGTCGCGGACGATCGCCCGCGCCGCCGCGTGGAGATTGTGGCACCGGCGGTAGTAACCCAGGCCCGCCCAGTAAGGCAGCACCTCGTCCAGCTCTGCCGCCGCCAGGTCGCGAACGGTCGGGAAGCGCGACATGAACCGCTCAAAATAGGGTACGACGGTCGACACCTGCGTCTGTTGCAGCATGAACTCGCTGACGAGCGTCGCGTATGCGTCGGGCACCGTGCGGCGCCAGGGCAGCTCGCGTCGGTGGCGATCATACCAACGCAGCAAGGCGCGACGGATCGACTGAACGGCGACCGGCGGAAGAACATGTGCGAGGTCGCGGGCCATGAGGTAGACTCGATTCCGACGCGAATGACCGATGCGTTCGGGAGTCTACCGATGGCGGCCGTGGTGATGCTAACCGGCGATCTGATCTTCGCCACGAAGGTGGCCGCGACCGCCGCCGCACGTGATCTGATCTGCACGACGGTTCGGTCTGAGCGCGCCCTGGCAAACGCGCTGGCCGACGACGACGTGCGGCTGGCGATCGTCGACATGGAACTCCCACCCGAGATTCTGGAGGCATCCGCGACCCTGCTTGCCGGGCGGTCCGGCCTGCGAACCATCGCCTATTACCCCCATGTGCAGGGCGAACTGCGCGCCCGGGCCGCCAGTCTTGGCATCACCGAAATCCTCCCGAGGTCCAGCTTTGCCGCCAGTTTGGATGATATTATCGGGCGAATCCAGGTCGTCTGAGTTCGCGCCCGCGTGCCGCCCTCCCGGCCAGGCTCGGAAAATCGCGCCGCCCTTCGCGCCTGCGGGAGCGGGCGGCGACTGGTAGGGTGACGGTTCTTTCTGATAGACTAAGAGCGGATCGGCGCGTCGCGGGTGGCCGCCGGCCGAGAAAACGGAGATTCGATGATGAAACGGTTCCTGGCGATTCTGGCAGTTTCGGGCTTCGCCGTGGCGACGGCGCAGGCGACGGACGTGAACATCCGTGCGACCGATATGGACGGCAACGGCGAGATCACCGTCGATCCCGGTGCAGTGGTCAGCTACAAGGTCACTGCGGTCTTGAGCGACCAGGTCAACGAGGGCCTGGCGCTGATCGGTTTCGATCTCGTGTTCGACGGCGGCGATCTGGAGCAGGCCGACACGCCCAACACCGATCCCATGATGAACTTCGTCCGCAACGCCGGCATCGACAATCCCGCCGGCTACGGCGGCACGATCATCGACGGCGATCTGATCCAGATCGGCGGCGGTCAGAACACCATCAAGAACTTCGTCGACCCCGAGAACCCGGAGTTCCCGGTCGGCACGGTCATCACGGGCGTGGCGTGGTCGGATCAGGTCGTCGTGACCGGCCAGCTCACGGCGCCGAACACCGAGGGGACGTACACGCTCTCCATTCAGAACCTGTTCGCGAACGTCATCCGCGATGGCGAAACCGGCATCGACTTCTGGCGGACCGACCCGGCCGAGGCCGGCAACGTCGAGGATCTGCGGATCATCGTCGGCGAGGGCGGCGGGTGCCCGAAGAAGGCGAAGGTCAAGGGCAAGTTCAAGAAGGATGACATCAAGGTCGTCTTGAAGAAGCACGATCCCAACTCGAACTACACCGTCGAAGCCCGCGCCGATGGCAGCCCGGTCGCCAGCATCCAGGTGACGACCGACAGCAAGGGCAAGGCCAAGGACACCATCAAGAACGTCGCGTGCGGCCCGGTCTACACGGTCGGCGTCATCGAGTGCGGCAGCGACAAGCCCGTCTCGAAGGAATGCAAGTAGTCAACGGCGCGCTCCGGTCGTCGCGCTGGCGACGGACGGCGTGCGGATAACAAACTGCGAGGCCCGGCGACAACCTGTTGCCGGGCCTTTCTCATGCGCTCGCGGATGGTGCGAAGCCTCAACGGCGGCGGGCCGCCGCCCTTGTTCGCGCCCGGTCTGGAGGGTATTTATCGCAGGCGTGACTGCCGGCCTGCAAATCCTTGTACTTCGCCACCGCCGTCCTGCTCGACGATGTCTCGTTGCGACAGCCGCGCTCCTGCTGCTGCAATCCGGCTGCCAACCCGACGATCGCATTCTGACCATGCAGCGACAGATCAACGCGCTCGAGAGCGAGAACGCGCGGCTGGAGCGCGAGCTTGCCGCGGGGCGGGAGCGCATCGGCGAACTGGAAGAAGCGATCGTCACGCTCCAGTCTTTCGAGAATTCGGAGGGCGCGACGATCTTTGATCCGGCGGAGATACGGATCGGCGACCTCTCCGGCGTACGGAACCTCGACGGGTCGCCCGGCGAAGATGGCCTCGTCGTTTACGTCGTACCCGTCGATGCCGTCGGACACGTCGTCACGGTGGGCGGGGCGATCACCGTCCAGATCCTCGACAACTCCGACATGCAGGCGCCGCGCGTCGTCGGGTATGCCCGCGTCGAGACGCCGGCCGAGGTGGCGCGTGCGTGGCACGGCCGGTTCATGACGAACCACTTCACCATCAACGTGCCCTGGCTGGCGGACGCGTCGCCGCCCTCGGCCTCCTACGTCGAGGTCCACGTCGAGTTTGCTTCCTTTCTGACCGGTCGGACCCTGCGCACCCACAAGTCGATCCCGATCGACCGCGGCAGCGGATCGCGCGCCTCTGGCGATGGGGCGTGATAACATCCGCGGCGGATTGACTCGCCCCCCCGCCGCCCGCTAGGATGGATCCATATTCAGAATCACGTCGCCGTGATGCGGGGTGATCGCGTAGCCGCCGGGCCGGAGAAGCCGCGGGAAAGGAGCTTTCCATGCGTCGCGCCGGCCTGTCCTGTTTCTTACCTGCCCTGTTCGTCGCCGCCCTCGCCTGCCCGTCCCGTGCGGACGACGTTCGAGGCATCCTCGACCAGCTCACGCTGGATCAGTACAAGTCGCACCTGCGCGTGCTGACCGGCGTGGACGAGGTGCCCGGCCATCCCGGCGTCTTCCTGCAGAACCGCTACTCGTTCGGCGACGACATCCGGATCGCGGGCGACTGGATGTACAATCGGTTCGAGTCGCTGGGCCTGAGCCCCTCGTTCCACACTTATGACAACCGCTATGCGCCCAATGTGATTGGTGAGCTGCGCGGCACGAGCCGGCCGGACGACATCTACCTGGTCACCGCCCACTACGATACGTATCACGCCGCCAACCAGTTGAAAGCCCCCGGCTGCGACGACAACGGCAGCGGCACGGCCGGCGTGATGATCATGGCGGACATCCTGTCGCAGTACGAGTTCGAAGGGACGCTGCGATTCGTGGCCTTCTCCGGCGAAGAGCAGTGGATGGTCGGCAGCCAGGCCTACGCCCGCGACGCCCGCAGCCGCGGCGAAAACCTGGTGGCCGCGATCAACCTGGACATGATCCTCCACCCCGGCTGGGACAACCGCGAGCCTGACCCCGACTACGACATCGACATCGGCGGCAACAACGACTCGCAGTGGCTCGCCCTGTACATGGCCGACAAGCTCGCCGAGTACACCTCCATCGACGTGCAGGTCCACAACGATCCGAACTTCGTTTCAGACCAGTGGTCGTTCTGGCAGCACGGCTACGAGGCGATCGGCCTGCTGGAGAACACGCCCAACGAAATCTGGGGCGGCTCAAACAACGCCTACCACCAACTCACCGACGTGATCACCAACCCGCTGTACGACTGGGACTTCACGCTGGAAGTCCTCCGCGGCGGCACCGCCGGCCTGGTCGGCCTGGCCGGACTGATCCCCGAGCCGGGTACGCTGGTGCTGCTGGGGGTGCTGGTTGCGTGCGGTGCGTTGCGGCGGCGGCCGCGGCATGTCCCGGCCGCGCGACGGTAGCCGCGCGCGGCTTGCGAACCGGAACCGTCACACTCGGCCGGCCGCGCGTCAGCACGCGGTGCGTGGACGTGTCCGCGGCGCTGCGGCATGAGTTCCGGCCTCGCGAACCAGCTTGTCTGTCGGCCCGGGCCGCGTATTCGCCATCAAGCTGTTGCCAGCAAAGGGGTTGTAAACAGGGAACGGTCGCGCCTTCGCGCTGGCACGGCTCTTGCTCTCGTCCACCCAGCGCGAGGCGCGGCGGCGTGGCGGGTCGTCGACGGTTCTGCGGTCGCGATCACCCTGGAGGCAGACGGATGTTGCTGACAAACGCGAATCGGTGGTGGGTCGGATGTGCGGCCGGGTTACTGGCGGTCGGGGCGACGACCGCCACGGCGACGGCGCAGGACGAGTGGGTGCGGCAGGCGCCCTTCCCGACCGGGCGCGCTTTGAACGCAGCCGCGTTCATCACGCCGGACCACGGGTTCATCGTCGGCGTCAATCATCACCTCCTGGAGACCAAGGACGGCGGGCGGACGTGGATCGTGCGCGACGCGGACCTGTATGGATCGGACCCGTACTACGACGTCCACTTCGCCGACGCGCTGCACGGCTACGTCGTCGGCAACAACCAGGACGGACTGCGCACGACGGACGGCGGCAAGACCTGGCTGCCGATGCCGGGGCTGGAAGCGGGCTCGTGGTCGCAACTCGAATTCCTCGACGGGCAGACCGGATTCGCCGGCGCCAACGGCGCCGCCGCCTTCACCAGCGACGGCGGACAGCATTGGGAGTTTCGATCCGTCTATCCCGACTGCCCGGTCATGTACGGGATGGATTTCAAGAGCGAAACGACCGGACTGGTGGGCGGCTATCAGTTCACCAGCCGGATTCGCGGCGTGTTCCTGACGACCGACGGCGCGCGAACGTGGCGGCCGGTGCTGGAAGTCACCACCAACGACGTCATCTTTCTTGACAACCGCACGGCGCTGGCGGCGGCCGTGGAAGAATTGCGCATCTACCGATCCGACGACGGCGGCGAGTCGTGGGCGCCCTGGTCCGGGCAGTTCGAGGCTGACGGCCCGCTGGGCGATCTGGAACACGTCAACGGCGACGTGGTGGTGGGCATCTCCCTGGATGGCGACATCTGGCGTTCGACCGATGGCGGCCGGCGATGGGACAAGACGTTCGAGGGACTGTCGGACCTGCCCTACAAGTGGTCGGTTCGCTTCCTCGACCGCGATCACGGCTGGGCGTGCGGACCGCATGGAATTCTCGTCGGCACCTCTGACGGCGGGCAAAGCTGGTCGGTGCTCAACAACGGCGTCGGCATGGACGTCACCGACCTCGATATGTTCTCCAGCGAGTTCGGTATCGCCGTTCATCAGAACGGATACGTGTCCCGAACGACCGACGGTGGCCAGTTCTGGCAGGTCGGCAAGCTGGAGGAGACCGGACAGATCTTCGGACGGGACGAGAGCCTCAACGCGGTGGACATCGTGGATGCGGACTTCGCGGCCGCGGCCGGACCCGGCGGCGTCGTCTTCATCACCCGCGATGGCGGGGAATCGTGGGACTCCGTCGGCTATCCCGAACTGCCGGGAACGTATGTGATCAACGGCGTTGATTTCGTCTCGCGGGATGAGGGCTGGCTGGTCGGCACGGGCCCGGCGGACGGCGTGTACTACACAAGCGACGGCGGCTGGTCGTGGCAGGAACAGTACGTCGGCCGCGGCTCCTGGATCGACGTGCAGTTCCTCGACAGGGACTGGGGCTGGATCCAGAGCGCCGGCGGCAATTACCGCTGGACCGACGATGGCGGACGCTCGTGGCAGGAAGGCGAGATGCCCGACGGACCGCACGGCTCGCCCACCGTCGAAGACATCGACTTCGCCAATCCGGCCGATGGCTGGGTGGCCGCCTGGTGGGGCTACGTGGCGCGGACGACCGACGGCGGGAGATCCTGGGAGATGCTCGACTTCGGGTTTGACGTTCGCGTCGCCTTGTCAGTCCACGCCGTCAGCGCCGACGAGGCGTGGATGGGCGCGTCCGACGAACGATCGGACGCGATGATCCTGCATACGACGGACGGCGGCCGCACCTGGTCGAAGCAGTACGTCGGTGATGAAGTCGCAGCCCATTCGGTGATGACGGCGTCGCCGTCGGGCGGGCTTTGGGCCGCGGGCTTCCGCGGCGACGTTTTCCACCTGGCCGGGACGGACACTTGCGGGTCGATCGACAAGTTCAAAGCCAAGTGCAAGCGGGGCAAACTCACGACGATCGTCAAATCGTCGCTGGCGCAGGGGACGATCCTGACGATCGACCACGAAGGCGACCGCCGGTCCGTCAGCGTCGACCGCAAAGGCAAGGCCAAGGCCCGTTTCACCGGCCAGCCCGGCACGCATACCGTGTTCGTGGTCGAGTGCCCCGAGCACGTCCGGCAGACCGACTGCGATTGACGAACGGAGCGCGCGGCGCAGCACTGGGATACGCGGGCGGTTGCGACACGCGCCCGCGCTTAAGCCTTCCGTGCTTCGACAATCGCATCGTCGCCGGGTGTCAGCTCGGGGGCGACACGCGGAGATCGACTGTCGTAGCAGCGGCGCTGCGAGATCAGCGTCGCTTCTTTCGCTTGCGTCGCGAGCCGGCCGGAGTGGCTTCGCGGACCTTGCTTCCTGCGCCGGTATTCCCGTTCCGCGGGCCGGACTTCGAGCGCCCACGGCGGTGCTCGGTGGGCCGGTCGCCGCTCGTGCCGCGCCGTTCGCCGCTGACGGCACGTCGCGCCCCCTTCGGCCGCTTCTCCAGTTTGAACCCCGGCTGCAGGGCCAGTTCCAGCTCGCGCAGGGGCACGTCGATTTCGGCGACGACGACCTTGAGCCGGTCGCCGATGCGGATCGTTTTGCCGCTGCGCTGGCCGATGACGCAGCCGGCGGAAACGTCTACGTCCCACCAGTCGTCGGGCAGGTCGTGAAAGCGGACGACGCCTTCGATCAGGAAGCGGCGCAACTGAACGAAGATGCCGAAGTTGGCCACGCCCGTGACGATGCCGGTGTAGACCTCGCCGGGGCGCGACGCAAGCAATCGCAGGAGCTTGACGCGCGTCAGTTCGTTCGAGGCGGCCTCGGCGCGGCGCTCGGTGGTGCTGCAATCGCGGCCGAGCTTGATGAGGCGAGCGATGTCGTCCTCGGCGGCGCCGGCGACTGCATCGGCGTCGCCGCGGCGAGATCGCAGCGCGTTCGCAGTCGCGGATTCTCCGCGGGCTGCCCGCTGCGGATCGTCGGGGACGCCTTGCCGTGCACGTTGGCCCTTCTTTTTTCGACGCTGCTTGCCCGGGGCCTTCGTATCGCCGAGCGGATCACCTTGCGCGAAGGCGAAGTTGCTCTGTACCGCCACGTTCGCGCGGGCTGAAGCCCGCGGCTCGGCGCGCGCTGACGCGCGCGGGCCGCCGGCGTCCGCAACGTGCGCATCCAGCAGCCGGTGGATGGTCAGATCCGGATACCGCCGGATCGGCGAGGTGAAGTGCGTGTAGTGCTCGCTGGCCAGAGCGTAGTGTCCGATGCGCTGCGGGCTGTATTCCGCCTTCTGCATCGACTTGAGCACGGCCAGATTGATCGGAAACGACACATCCGTCCCGCGCACGCCGTCGAGCAGGCGCTGCACGGCGAAGCGGTCGGCGTCCTTGGGCAGCGGATGGTCGAGCGCCCGCAGAAACTGGGTCAGCGAGCGTTCCGCCTTGTAGCTCGGCTCATCGTGGATGCGGCGCAAGTGCGGCACGTTGATGGCGGTCAGCATTCGGCAGACGGCCTCGTTCGCCTCCACCATGAACATCTCGATGATCGTATGCGTAAAGCTGTCGTCGGCGGGCGTAACGCCGGTGCAGGCGCCTGTCTCGTCCAGCGTCAGATCCACGTCGGGCAATTCGAGCACCAGCATGCCCTGCTTGATCCGCCGTTTGCGAATGGTCTTCGCGAGCGCATCCATGCGCTTGAGCAGTTCGACCACCTTCGGCGCGGTGCGGCCCGGTTTGCCGTCGATGATCTGCTGCGCCTGCACGTAGGTCAGCCGCTTCGCGGACTTGATGATCGTATTGGCGAAGCGGGCCTTCACCACGCGGCCCTGCCTGTCGTACGTGATGAACGCGCTCTTGGTCAGCCGCCACTCTTTTTCCTGCAAGCTGCACACGCCGTTGGAGAGCATCTCCGGCAGCATGGGAATGACGTAGCTGGGGAAATAGACGCTGTTGCCGCGGGCCTTCGCCTCGTCGTCAAGGGCCGTCCCCTCGCGCACGAAATAGGCTACGTCAGCGATATGCACGCCGAGTTCGCACGTGCCATCCTTGTTCTCAGTAAGCGAGATCGCGTCGTCGAAGTCGCGGGCGTCGTCCGGGTCGATGGTGATGACGGTCAGGCCGTCGAGACGCTCGCGATGCTTCATTTCGCGCTTCGGGTCGAAGGCGTCGATCGACTGCCGGGCCGCCTCCATCACGGCCGGTGGAAACTCGCCGGGCAGGCCGTACTGGGCGATGATGCTCTGCGTATCAACCTCCGGATCGCCGGCCGCGCCCAGCACGCGCTCGATGACGCCACGGGCTTCGCGCTTCTCGCTGGGGAATTCGATGATGTCGATGACGACCTGATCGCCCTCTTTCGCCCCTTTCGCGCCGACGTCTCCGAGCATGACCGGGACGTGCAGAGCATTGCCGTCCGGGATGATGAACCAGCGGCCCAGGTGTTTGCGCAGTTCACCGACAAACCGGCTCTGGCCGCGCTGGCGGATCTCGATGATCTCGCCTTCGACCATCCGGTCGCGTCCACGGCGCTTGCGGAGCACGCGCGCCGTGACCACGTCGCCGGTGATGGCGCCGTTGGACTTACCCGCGGGCACGTATAGATCGCCGTGGGCGTTGGGCGTGTCGGGAATGATGAAGCCGAACCCCTTCGGGTTAGCGCGATAGACGCCGACGATCTTGCCGGCCGGCTCGGGCAGCATCAGGCCGTTGGCCGCGCCGAACACCACGCGGCCGGTGCGCGTCAGGGCTTTGCAGGCGTCGCGAAAATCGCCCATCTCTTCCTGGGCGATCTTCATTGACCTGGCGAGCAGGTCGGGATGCTGCGGTTCGTACCCGGGCCGTCCGAGGCGGCGCAGAATACGGTCGGTAAATGGGCTTTGATCTTCCACGGTGTATCTGCTGGTCGGCCGGACTGACGCCGGCGCATGAGAATTGTAACGCAAAAAGGCCACCGCGAAGGGTGGCCTGAAACGGATCACTCTGCCGGTGACGATTGAGGGGCGCTAGTAACGCTCGCGGTCCCGTCCGCGATCTCCGCGGTCGCGTCCACCGCCGTAGCCCCCCCGTCCGCCACCACCGCCACCACCGCCGCCGTAACCGCCGCCGCCCCCAAATCCGCCACCGCCCCCGCGACGCTCGCGCGGGCGGGCTTCGTTGACGGTCAGCGTTCGGCCTTTGTACTCACGGCCGTTGAGGCCCTCGATCGCGGCCTGGGCTTCCGCGTCGCTGCTCATCTCCACGAATCCGAAGCCGCGGCTTTGCCCCGTCACGCGGTCGCTGATGATCTCCGCGCTGGATACGCTGCCGAACTCGGCACAAAGTTCCTCCAGATCTGAACTGTCCACGTCATAGGTCATGTTGCCTACGTACAGTTTCCTGCCCACCGAATTGCTCCTTGGCTACAGCGGTTGCCGCCCGCCTTTTACTTTCCGGGCTGCGACTGAAAGGGGCCGACTCAGCATGGCCCAACGGCGTGAATACGATTCTGGCTGAAACCTGCGGACTTGAATGCCAAGCGCCTCGGCCGCGCCATGCTCGGACTCTCCAACCATGCCCAGTATACCCCATAACTGCGGAGGGGCAACCCTCGACCGTTCTCGGATCGGGTTTTCACCGGCGTCCGAATCGGCCGCCCCCCGCGCGTCTGGAGGGAGCAACGAGTCCGCTCGACTGGGGGGCACGCGACGTACCCCGCCGGGCCCGCGTCGGCGCCGATAACGGCGGGCGGCACCAAACGGATGCTGCCGCCACAAGGCCCACGACTCTTGTCCTATGCTCCACCGCCATCCGAGGGCGCGCGGCCGACGCGCGGCTGCGGTACGATAGCTCGCTTCCCATTGGGTTTCCCGGCGGATTCGGTGTATCATCCGTTCAGCGAGTCGCCCCGGGGGTGGTCGGTGCCGAAGCGCCGCGTCACAGCGAACGAGAGTGTTCCCCTGGTGCTCTGCAGGCCGATAGAGCCCCCATCGTTCCGGGGACGCCAACCGCTGCGGCAGCGGGCGCTGAGATTCACATGAGCCATCCGGTAACAGAAATGACTTATCGAGGCGTCTTTCGCAATGGCGTTGTCGAGATTCTCGGCGACCCTCCGTGGACGGAAGGCTGCTACGTCGAGATTCAGCTTGCCCCGGTGGAGGCGGACGGCGCCGACGATCAACCAGAGCTGGTCATCGTGGCCGGGTTCGGGCTGGCCGGTCGGTGGGCGGCGGAGGTCTTCGATCGCCGGGGCATGGACTACGTCATCGTGGAGAAAAACCCGGTGACGGTCAGGCTTCAGGAGGCGATCGGCCGCACCGTCTTGCAGGGTGACATCACTGAGGAAGAGACGCTGCTGGCGGCCGGGATTGAACGAGCCGACGTCCTGGCGCTCACCATTCCCGATGAGCAGGCGGTCCTCGTGGCCACGGCGCTCGCCCGCCGCCTGAACCCGAACGTCTACATCATCGCGCGGACGACGTTTACGTCGAAGGGCATGGAGGCGAAGCGCCTCGGCGCAGACGCGGTCATCAAGGCGGAGCAGGCCGTCGCCGACCGCTTCTATCAACTGCTGATGCACCGGGTCGAGAGCGTTCCCTGTCGCGTCGCCAGCGGCGAGTGACGACGGCGATTCCTCGGCGCGACGCCGCACGCGGCGTGCGTGACACGTTGGGCGGCTCAACGAGGGCGTGCGCCGGGCATGAGTCGCGTGGCATCCGCCGGAGGCGGACGGAAGGCAGGCCGTGGTATGCTGGAACGCCGGTTTTCCAGGCAGTGCACACCTCGTGCGCTCACCGCGGCCTCGAAGACGAGACTGTGCTCACCACGGCCTCGAAGACGAGACCGTGAAGATAAATGAAGTCGGGGCGTCCCGGTAGTCCTTGAGGTATCGTGTT